>OMIV01000090.1 GCA_900299185.1 Planctomycetaceae bacterium | reverse complement strand
GTGCTCAACTTGCGAGGGTTTTTCGTTTCTGTCACCAACGACTCATCAAGGTCGCTGATATGAACTGATAACTCCTGCGAACTCTTTGGTTGCACCGAATCGAGTGCAACATTGGTGCAATTAAAACGCGAGCCTCTGTGGTTGAAGTCACGTAGAAGAACACTGAGGTCAGTAGTACGAGCAACCCGTCAAAGTCGATCGCAACGTCGCGCGGTAACATGAAATGTCAGGCTACGTTCGACCGAAAATCTCGTGGCTTTTTTGCAAACTCTTCCTGATGAGTCATTCGGTCGAAGCACAGAGATGCTTAAGTCGTCGACAACTTCGAAACTCACTGATTAGATCACTCCGAAACAGAGTTCAGATCTCTTTCACAACTCGTAATGAAACAATGAGATCACCGCACTGAAACGCTGGATGAGTTTGGAATAACGGGCTTTCGCTGATTTCATGCCGTTAACAGTGGAATCCTCGGCGAGTGAGTTCGGCTTGGAGGGCGGGGTCGGCGAGCAGTCCTAAGAACGCTTGCACGGCGGGGCGGGAGCGGCGGGCGGTGGGGATTAGGAAGTCGTAGTGCTCGTCTTGCTGGGCGATGAATCCCAGGCCGTAGTCGCGGGCGACGGTAGCAATTGCCACACCCCAGTCGGCTCGGTGTTGAGCGACGGCAGTGGCGACAGCGTTGTGCGACTTCGTTTGGACGTTGTAGCCGTCGGGCCGAGCACCGTTCAGCAGCTTGTCGATCAAGATGCGCGTGCCGCTGCCGGGGTTGCGATTCACCATCGTCAGCGCACGAGATGAATGCGCATCAGTCAGAAGAAGCGCCGTGACCTCGGCCAAGGACCGTCCCGTGAACCGTGGATCGTCCAGTCGAAACACAATTCCTTGCGACCTTCGATAGCCGGGCTGCAACGTCACCGAGTCGGTCAACAAGTGCTGGTTGTAGATGCCAGATTCAGCATCCATCACGTGGACTCCGGCGATATCGCACTCACCCCGTTTGGCCGCCGCCGCACCACCCAAGCTGCCGACATGCAACACCTTCGACGTCACGCCATGCCGCCGCCGAAGTTCGCTCAGCAGGTAGTCCAAACCCACGCAATGGCTACCAATCACCACTAGATCTGCAGGCGCAACATCACGGCCCAGCAGCCGCACTTCGACATCGGCTCCGGCTTCAATGATTTCGGTGTGTTGGTCAATCGTGATGAAGCCATCGGCCAAGCTGAAGGTCGTTACCGAGCCCGATCCCTTGCCCATCGGCCACGCCACTAGGCCGGTGTCGCTTGGCACCAGGCTGACGAGCAGGTACTCGGTCCGACCTTTCTCGGAGTGAACTCGCAACGGCAATTTGGCGGGTAACGATTGCCGGGACTCAGGCGGTTGGCCTGCAAGTTCGCGAAGCACCGGTGCCACGAACTCTTGAAACGTGAAGATCGCTGACGTTGGAAAGCCGGGTAGAACCACGACTGGCTTACCGCGCGTGACCGCCAGGCAGATCGGCTTGCCGGGCTTCAATGCCACACCATGAGCGACGATGCCCGGATCAGTGAGTTCGCTGACGGCTTGATAGGACAAATCGCCTGCGCCCTTCGACGTGCCCCCCGACAAGATGACGGCATCACACTGCAACGCGTCGCGCATGATTGCTTGCAGGTGCTGCAGGTCGTCGCGGACGGTGCCGAGATAGATGGGCTCGCACCCCAGTTCGAGTACCGAAGCTCCAACGATTGCGGCGTTCGAGTCATAGACCGAACCGAGCGTCAATGGTTGCCCAGGAGCAACGATCTCATTGCCCGTCGAGATGATCGCCACTTTGGGTCGCTGCACGACATCCACATCGTTCCAGCCCAGCGCGGCCAGCACACCGATCTCGCGCGAAGTCAGTCGTTGACCGGCTCGCAGCACGGTCTCGCCGCGTGCAATGTCCGTCCCAGCAAAGGTGATGAACTGGCCGGGGGCTGCGGCGCGAGTGACTTTGAGCTTGGCGATCTCACCATCAAGCGCCGCTTCGGTGTGCTCGATCATCACAACGGCATCAGCTCCGCGAGGAATCATGCCGCCGGTCGCGATCGGAGTCGCACGGCCCTGCTCTACCGCTTGAGTCGGACAAACTCCCGGTGCCAGCACTTCGTCATTCACAAGCAATTCGCACGGCGATTCTTCCATCGCGCCGCTGGTATCCGCCGACTGCACTGCGAAGCCATCGACGTTTGACCGATCGAACCCCGGCACGTCGATTGTGGAGACGACATCACAGGCCAGCACACGCTGCAGTGAGTTCGCTAACGAGACTCGCTCAGTACCGACCGGCCGCAGATCAAGATGCTGACGGAAGCGAACGACGGCTTCGTCGCGAGTGATGACGTCGAGAAACTGCTTCTGTTGAATCGAGTCCCGCCATTCAGCAGAACGTTGAGCGGACATGAACTCTCCTCGAAGGGTTGCACAACCTCTCAGTCGCAGAGCAACTTAGCTACGTAGGCGAGTCGCTCTGCGACTCGCTCTTATGTGCGGACCGACCTTAGGCCAACAGAGGCTCGATCACCCGAGCGTCGTAGATGTCGGTCAGTCGCTCGTCACGGCCATGTAAGTGATATGTCACCGTGCGATGATCAAGCCCCAGCAGATGCAGGATCGTCGCGTGCAAGTCGGCCACGGAAGTACGGTTCTCAACCGCGTGATAGCCCAGATCATCGGTCGCACCGTAAGCCTGCCCGCCCTTAATGCCACCGCCAGCCAACCACACCGAAAAGCCCTGCTTGTGATGGTCCCGTCCATCACCTGATTGACTGACTGGAGTGCGACCAAATTCACCGCCCCAGACAACCAACGTTGAATCCAACAAGCCACGACGCTTCAGATCCTTCAGCAAACCAGCGACGGGCTGATCGGTCTGCTCGCAGCATCTGCGAGTGCCTTCGGCGTTCTTGGAGTGCGTGTCCCAAATCTGACCTTCGACGAAGATCTGCACATAGCGAACGCCGCGTTCAACCAAACGTCGAGCAATCAAGCAACGTCGCCCATAGCTATCTGTCGGAGCCTTGTCGACACCATAGAGAGCCTGCGTCTCGGGCGTCTCTTCAGCGACGTTGAGGGCGTTGCCCGCGTTGAGTTGCATGCGTGCCGCCATCTCGTAGCTAGCGATTCGCGCTTCGAGATCCGCAGCCAAGCGTTCGTGCTTGGTGAGATGCTCGGCGTTGAGCTGCTGTAACAAATCTCGCCGCATGGACTGAGTCGACTCGGGGACGTTCCCCGTCGGAGTGAGATACAGCACCGGCGTGCCGGTATGCCGAAAATGGACGCCCTGATAACGCGGCGGCAAGAAGCCACTCGACCAATTACGAGCTCCGTCAATTGGCAGCGAGCCATCGTTCCGCAGCACGACGTAAGCGGGCAGGTTTTCGCTTTCAGCGCCGAGTGCATAACTCACCCAAGCACCGATCGTCGGACGTCCCGACACGATGCGTCCGGTATGCATTTGCCACAACGCCTGCTCGTGGTTGTTGTGTTCGCAAAACATCGAACGCACGACCGCAATGTCGTCCGCGCACTCGGCGGTATGCGGCAACACCTCTGAATAACGCAGACCGCAGTCACCCGCCGGTTTGAACTTGAACGGCGAGCCCAGCAATTTGCCATGCGCGGAGATCTTGACGAGGTCCGTGAAGAACTCGGGCATCTTCTCATTGTGCCGCTTATTGAGTTCCGTTTTTTCATCCAGCAGGTCGACGTGCGATGGTCCTCCATGTTGGAAGAGTTGAATCACAGCCTTCGCGCGCGGTGCGTAGTGAGTCGTTCGTGCTCCCGCTGCGGATGACTCTCGACCGATTAACGAACTCAGTGCGAGTCCCGTAAAGCCACCCGCCATGCGAGTCATGACATCGCGGCGAGTCATGGCCTGAGCCAAGTGAGCGGCAACGCTGGTATGCATGAGCGACTCCTTGTTCCACCGTGCGAAACGAACGCTCTAACGACCTATCACTTATCCGACTCGTCCGATGTAACGTTTCCGACAGAACTCGTGAAGCACGCTTCTAATGTGCTCCACGCACTCGAACTTCGGCACGTTGAAAACGTGCCCCACGTCGATTCTGGGGTTCTGTCCGTAACGGCCTAAGTATCCTCGTGCCGACGTCGTTTGCCGGAGCCTTTGCCCGGCGAACTCTTTTCTGATCCCGTCACCGACTGCCCCCAACTATGAAGCTGATCGCGAACTTCTTGCTCGGTCACCAAACAGATTGGCAATCGCAACTCAAGCTCGGGCGACTTGATGTAATCAGCCGGAGCTTCCAACCGACTGACTTCCCGTTCGATGTCTTGAAGCCATTGCGGGATGTCGATCGCGGAGCCCGTTTGGTCGTGCATGTAAGCTCGGATCTCTTCTTGCAGCCGAGCAAACCGACGCGACGCATGGGGATCGTTGCTCATCGCAGGTTCGACCAACGTCAGCATGCGATTAACCGCCAGCGGCTTAAGGAATCGCTCGTTGAGCCGATCAGCAACCGTCGGCAAATGCACGCCGTACTTGTGCTCGAGTTCGCGCAGAGCTTCGACATGCCGCTCGGCATCGTCCCGCGATTCGTTCTCCAACAGCTCTTCCCAGAAGTGCAACGCTCGTTCGCGAGTGGACGCCGCCAATGCTCGATGAGCGATGCTCTCGGGGATCTTTTCCCAAGCCTGCCGATCGTAAGCGGCTTCGATCCGTAAGAAGTCCAACAAGACGTGGAACTTGTCGCCGTAGTCGGACTGAGTGGTCGTGGTGTTGTATTCCAGGAAGCGATCGAACTTATCGACGATGGCCGAGAACACGACGTCGATGTATTCGACGACATCGCCCTCTTCGACTTCGCCATCTTCAATCGCCTGCAGCAGCTTGCTGGGATTGAGCGGGTCTTCTTGCTCACGCAGTTGATCGAGATACCACTCAACGCCGTTGTGCAAGATGACTCGCACATTGCCGAGCGTCAGTGATTTGGGATGGAACAAGTCCATGCCGAATTTCGAAATGAAGTCTTGAATCTCCAACCACAGCACTTCGTTGCGTAACGCTTCGACCGACGACAACCGCATGGTCTGACTGTGTCGCAGCCATTGGTCGCTGTAGTGCGAAAGGATGTCGTGCATCAGCGTGACTAGGTCGTCATCCGAGAACGCCCCGCCCTGCCAATGCTCGGCGGACTGTAACAAGCACTCCATCGTGTTGCGTAAGCCCGTGCGGAAGATGCGATCAAACTCGGTCACCGCCATTTGGCTCGGACGGGTTTCTCGCTCCATGCGATGAGCCAACCTGACGACATGCCAGGTCTCGCGGAAGAGTCCCAGTCGCGGCAGTTGCTTGAGCAAGAATCGCAGCTCGGCCTGAACGGTACGAGCCGACAAGATTTGCTTGGGGGCTCCGCCATTATCAAACGGCACATACAGCAATGGCTTACGAGACAACCGACGGAACTGTGCCCCCAACAGTCGCCGTACTTCAGTAATGTCTTGCGACATCACCGAGCGATAGAAGTTGACGAGGTTGCGATCGTCTTCAGGAACTTCGGTAACTTCAAAGCCTTGAGGCAGCAAACACAGCAGGCCGAGTTCCGCGATCCGGCAATTGATGTGTGCCGTGATGATCGTGTTGAGCAGATAGAACTTCGTCTGGAGCTGAATGTCGTACTCGACGTTGCCGTCATGATCCCCGGTTGCGACATCGATGGGATACGTGCTGATGGCTTCCATCAAATGCGCGAGTTCGCGTTCCAACTGGCGGACTCGACGCCACCAGCCAGCTAGCGCATCGATCTGATCGGGCTGCAGCGGGTTCGGTGTCTCGCCCGACTTTTGCACGTGCTCGACCGACAACGCTCCTGCCGAGATCTGCCAAAGTTGAGCCAGCGCCATGATGAACTTGATGCGCGGCTCAAGCTGCCGATTCAAGTTTTCGAACTCGGTGCTTCCGGATGGAGAAGCTCCATCGGCCAGCGCCCCGTCGGTGCCGTCTTCTGCAGAGTCCTTGTAGACGATGCCGTCGTAGGCAGCTCCGAAGAGATCGTCTTCGTCGTCGCGTTCGTTCTCGTTACCGGCTGCGAGTTCCTCGTCCCAATCGTCGTTGTCTTTCGTGCGTTTCTGCGGAGCGATCGTGAACGCGTCCAACTGCGGCACGTCCCAGAACTCGCCAGCATTGGCTTCCAGGAAGTCGAACAGACGCCTAATCGCGGCCCAATCAACGGGACGACGAGTCTTGTTGTCGGCACCAGTTGTCAGCCGATTCATCCAGTCAATCAGCAAGGCATGAATGGAGTACGGCCCGGACTCCAAACCGATCTCTTCCGCGCAGCTCAGCCATTGCACGAGCAACGCCATCGCCGCGACGTAATCACCCTTCTGAAGGAGAGCTTCGACCACGCAGGCATAAGCTTTGGGCGACGTGAACTGAGTCACGTGCTTACGCCAAAACGAGATGTTGCCCGCAGCTTCACCGGCTGCTCGCCACTCGGCCAACGCGGTGGCCACCATCGTCGCGGATTCAAAACTCTCACGGCCTCGAACCTTGGGCAAGTCGTCGATGACATAGCTTGCGAACTGATCCCAATAGTCGGCCAACTTCTCAAAGCGAGACGTCAGATTCTCGACGAGTGCGTTCTCACCTTGAGCAGCCGCTTCCGTGAGCGTGCGAGTAAAGACGCCGAAGATTCGCTCCATCAATTCCAGCAGCGACTCGACGCGTTGATCAGGAATGCTGTCCTCGCGCGACGAGAACAACGGGAAGTTGCCCGCAAACCCGAGGATGTTCCACGGATCGACGAAGGCACCGCAATGAATGGCGCGATGGAGGTGCTCTTCAATCTCGCCCAACAGAACATTCGCCGCTGTGGGCTGACCTTGTTGCAACAACTTGGTGGCCGAAGTCAGTCGCCATTGAATCTCGCAACAGAAGCGAGCCGACGCACACGGAATGCCCGACGCTTCGGCGCGAGCCGCTTCGGCATAACCCATGCGAGCAAAGCATTGAGCCAAGTTGCGATGCTGAACCTGCCGTGCTCCGTAATGAGCCAAGTGCAGATTGAGCGACTGTCGCACGTGACCGAAGGGCTGCTGAGCGGCCTGCGATTCCGTAGTGATTCGTTTGCGACGCTTGCCCTGCAAGCTTTGCATCAGCTTCAGATAGAACTCATCTCGCTGCCGCGCGACCTTAGGCAACAACGACGACAAGGTCACGGTCGAGTCATGGCAACTCGGCCCATCACCACTGATCGCCGACGCCATCAACATGGTGCCACAAAGCACCGATGCAGCATCGAAGATGGCTTCTTGCTGATCGCTCTGAGTTTGAATCCAAGCCAAGAGCGCATCGAGAATGATTTGACGAACGATGAAGCGGCGAAAGAAGCCCTTGCCATCGATGTGATGCGGATCCCATTCCCCGAAGAGGTAATTGGTCCGCTTAAACATCGGGTGATCATGGTCGTAAGCTCGCACATCAATCGCGAGTTCATCCATGCGTGACACGTCGAAGTGAGCCGTCGTCGACACCGTCGGCGGCACGACCTTCAGCAACTCGATGACCTCAGTCATCAACGCTTGATACGGCCCGGTCAGCGGACCTGCTCCGGCAATGTAAATGGGCAGCGGTCGGTAGCGTTCATGCTCATACGGAGTCATCCGCCGTCCGTTTTCAAGCACGGCCAACGGGCGATAACCGATGAAGTCGTTGAGATGCTCGATGGCACCATTCACCACGCGGTCGACTTCGTCCCACGGTCCTTGCTGAGCCAACGTCGCTTCGAAGACTCGCCCGAGGAAGAAGAGATTCTGAAAGCGTTCATTTTCGAGGTGGAAGAAGAGATCCACATGAAACGCGCGATAGCCGGGAATGACTTTTTCAAAGACGAGCTGCAGTACGGCGTCAGCTTGCGCAGCGTCGCTGAAGGCTGGTGAAGTCTGCTTCAACTCAGCGAGCTTGCTGGACAGCGCAGCCTGCAGATTTGCCCAACTTGTCGCGTGCTCGATCGTCGAGCCAATGACATTCAGATTCGAAAGGAAGGCCAGGTCCGGCTTGCCGCTCGAATAGTTGAGATAGCCGAGCACCTTCTCGAAAGGCTTGCTGGTATCAGTCGATGGATTCGGCTCAGGCATCAGTGTGGACATTCGCGGACCCAGCATGTCGACAGCGCCCCACTCCCCCCCTCATGGGCGACTTCGAACAGACGAAGTCCAGCGGCAGTACGCTTCTTGCTATTCAACCGCTTGTTGAGCGACGCCATCAACGGCACATGCCGCCGTCATCGAGCAAATCCAAACGACTCCTCGACGCTTCGTGTTACCCAACAAAACGGGCGGCGATTGTGGAGAGTTACCCAGCCTCCGGCAAGCAACGGTTTTCGAGTGATTTGCAGACAAAAAAGGCCCGCGCCGAGATCTTCTCCACGAAGCGAAACTCAAATCTAATTAAGAGCAATTCGCCAGACTCCATCTGCGGCGACATCAGCTCTTCAACTGCGCGTCGGCGACTACTTCTTCTCTTCAGGCTTCTTCTCTTCGGCAGGCTTGGCTTCCGGCTTGGGCTCGGGTTTCTTGAGGACCGTCAGCCAAATCTGGCGGGTCTCGGTTTTGTAGGTCGCGTTGGCGAAGCTCGCGATTAGGGGTTGGCCTTCACTCTTGGGATGATTTCCTAGGATGCGAACTGGGCCGCTCCACGCTTCTGCCCCGTCGTTCTTCAGCACGAGCTTCACGGCCGCAGCGGTCTCGCCTTTCGCTGCCGACACCACGGGCTCGGCCATCACGGACTTTGGCAAGCCTTCGATGCTGACGCTGACTTCCTCTGCGAAACCATCAGTGCGAGTCAAGGTGACGGGAATTTCAAGCGGCTTGTCGATCTCGACCACCAACGCATCGGCCTTCGTGCTGAGATTGCAACTGGGTGTCGTCACTCGACACGCGAGGCGGTAGGCGTGACGAGGACTGCCTTGGCCGAAGATGTCTCGAATGCCAATCGAATACTCGCCATCGGCTGGAACCGAGAACTTCAGCAGCGGGTCCGCCTCTTTGCCCGGAGCATCATCGGACTCAACAACGACCTTTTTCTCGGCGTTGTAGATCCGAATCGCTGGATCGAGCGGATACCCGAGCGATCGTGAGTCGACATCGAATTCAAGCTTCTGGCCCTTGGTCCCCTTAAACCGAAAGAGATCTTCTTCGCGCGGCTTCGAGATCACGCCGCAGATCACACTTCCGGGTGTCAACTCTTGAAGAACCGCTGCTTGCTCAGCTTGCTCGACGGCGATCACTCCTTTGAACGAATCGACTCGCACGGTATTCCCGATGGCCTCATTGCCCAGCCACGGCACACCGTGTAGCCCGACTGACACCGGCTGCATGTCGGTCGGCAGATTCCAACCCGACAGAGCAACCTTGCCGCCCTCAGCGGGAACGACCGAAGGCATCGCGTGATTGGCGAACGGCCCCGTCGTCAATGTCAGGCGATAAGCCATGTTGGCTCCGCCGATAAACCGAAACGAGCTATCAGGTGTTGTCGGAAAACCAAAGATTCGCACCGTCCAATTGCCGTCACGAGGCACTGTGAATGCCACGAACGGATCATTGCCGTGGTCATCGTCGTTCTGCTCAAACACGAACCCATCTGGGCCGAGTACCTGCACCACGATGTCGACCGGAGAAGCGAGCCTCCAATTGGAATCAATCGCGGCCACCAACTGCTGACCCGCCTTGAGCGGCATCGAGAACGCGTCGACGTCGCCGCTCTCTCCGAGCTTCCCGTTGATGACGCTCGAAGCTGCGATCGTCTGAGCTTTGGCCAAGGTGTTGTTCGGCTCGACTTCAGTCACTTCTGGCAACGTCCCGACGACAAACGGCACCAGCCCGGAAGCTCCTTCTGCATTGTGAAAGCGCAACCAATGCAAACCGGGAGCAGCATCTTTCGCAACGGAGACCTTCAGTGACTTGCCGTTCTCGACAACTTCAAAGCTCAACCCCAGACGATCGGCCCAAACCTGCGTCCCCGGCTGCGGAAGATTGCCGGTCAGCGCCACATCAAACGTCGTCCCAATTGCACCGCCTAGCGGGAAGATTGACTTCACATCGGGTGCGGCGGCCCTGGCATCAGCGCAGCAAGCACCAATGACCCAGCCACAGCAAAGCGTCTTGAGAATGTTCATCGGAGAACTCGGTAAGGAGTGTGGGTGTTGGTGGGAGGCGACTGCCAACGAGTCGGAAGGCGGGACGCGATCGTAAGTTCGCAGCGTCCTGAATTCGATTCAGCCGCAAGGGTATGGCGACAAATCGGATGGCCCGCCATCATCCTCGCGAGTGTGCCTGATCGTTCGAGATCCCGGTCTCTTACTGGGATCGATTTTGCCAAAGCCACTTTGATGCGACAGCAACCCAACCGGACGTCTCGCTGTGATGCGGCACAGACATATTGCGACTAATCCGTTTTCGAATCCCCCGCTTGGTAAAGGAGTTCCGGCATGATTCGTCTCGCGTCCTCAGCGTGGCTGCGAGCTGCGTTGTTAGGGTTGCTGGTCTTGGCAACCGTTCGAACATCTCTGGCGGATGACAAGGAGCGCAAGAAGGAACTGGTGAATGGAGTCCTGCGCATCTTGCTCGACTCACAAGTCGAACGACACGGCTTGCGAGATGAGCGTGCTCCATTGCCGCCGCCACCACCGGGTGGACGGCCCACGGTTGAGATCCTCGAAGCTCGTCAGCGACTGGAAGCGATGCAGCGTGAAGCCGCCGGATTGAGCCTGGCCTTACAACGCGAAGCTGAAACCAATCCCGCCGCGCGAGGGGTTCTGGCTGACGCACTCAAATTTCAAGTCCGAGCAGACAGCGTCGCCGCTCGCAGTCGAGTCCTGCACGACCACCGCGCCTTGGCAGTAGAAGTCGCGAATCTCGATCGTGAATGGCGCATCCTGTTACTCAAATTACAGCAGACGCCACGTCTGCCCCCGAACTGCTGCGAGCACTTCAATCGGTTCGACGAACAGCATGGAGCACTCTGCAAAGTGCTTGCCGTCGAACCAACGCTCGACCGACGGTTGCTCGTGCGTTCCGCCGAATCCTTGTCGGCTCACATGAGAAGTTTGGTCGAAGACGTGGCGTTCGAAACAAGAGCCTTACCGCAAGGTCGTGATCTCATTCGCGATGCCGGGTTAGCTCAGCAAGCGGCCAATGCGTTTGCCGATGTGATTCTCGACAACGTTCCGTTTCGAGTTATTGCCGAGCGTTACCAAGCCTTCACGCGGCAGTGGGAGCCGCTTAACGCTCGGCTGTGTGCTTTGCACAGTCGGTACATCGAGCGTGAAGTCGTGGCTGTGCAGCAAGTCGATCAGAAGATTCGAGAGCTGTTGTGGTTGCCACGCGGACTCAATCGAGAACTCATTAATCAACTGGCCGCCGGAGTACATGCAGACGTTGATCGACTCTTTGATTCAATCAATCTCAGCATCTTGTTGCATTTGCCTGCTGGAGAATTTGCGACCGGAGCAGCGTCTGACTTTCATGGTTATTGCGAGCACCTCGAAGAATGTGCCCGCCGGTCGGATCGTCGCGAAGAGATCTTAGATGCCTACGATGATCTGCTCGGAGCATGGGTGTCGTTTTCGCGACACTTCCGCAATGTGAAGAGCAGCCAACTTCAACAGCAGATCGCTGTCATCGAACAAAGATTGGTGGCGCTCCGCGAGCCGCTCGGCATTCCGAACGTCTTCGATCGCGACGACGCTCGGCGGCGAGCGGCTGAGATCGAGCATCTCGCCGATCATTTCAATGACGACGTCAATACATGGCTGTCGACAAATCGAGGCATCCCTGAGGCCGACCGCCGCTCATTGCTGGAACAATGCGGTCGATTCCGAGCCACTGCTCGCGCGATGCATGCCGTGCTCGTGCAACCAACGCCGGAAGCGGAATTGGAACGACTCAACGAAACCCTCTTCACTCAATGGGAAGAACTCTTCCAGCGAGTCACCAAGAGCAAGGGACCAGATCGAGATCACCTCCTCGAAACGCTGTCCAAAATCGGCGATGCACTGGTCGATATCGAAGTCCAATTCCTCGGCTGATACCTACGACGCCCTTGGCATTGGCAGATCATCTACAGCGATTCGATGCCGTCAGCCACAACGAAGTCCTACTGAGAATCTCGCCGTAACCGCGCTGCGGCGAGATTTGGATCGTGCGGAAACATGGCCAGCCAGTTCTTGTCTGCAATTTGGCCGAGCAAATCAAACTTCGCGCGACGCGTCTGCTGCATGTGGACGTCGTAACCCAGAACCCACATCACAGGCAGATGCCGATACGTCGCGCAGATATCACCGACATACACCGCCGTGTCGCCATCGCTCTCCAGTACGATGGCTTGATGCCCGTCGGTATGCCCTCCAGTCACCAACGACCGAATGCCGGGCTCGATCTCGACATCACCATCGATCAAACGGAGTTGTCCAGAGTCTCGAAACGGCAAAAAGTTGTCGTCGCTATAAGCCCCGCGATGCTCTGGTAAATGAGCCGTCGCAATCATCCACTCGCGTCGCTGCACGACGTACTCGGCCCGAGGAAACGTCGGGACCAACTTCCCGGTCTCGTCATAGCGAGTCGCCCCACCTGCATGATCGAAGTGCAGGTGAGTAAAAAGAACGACATCGATATCAGCCGGAGCGAGACCTCGTTCAGCGAGACTAGCCAGCAGCGGGTCGCCGTTTTCGGCATTGATATGCCGTCGCTGCTTGTCGGTCAGCTTGGATCCAAAGCCCGTATCAATTAGCACGTTCTTGGTGCCAGTTCGCACCAGCAGGCAATTGGTCCGCTGCGGAATGCGATGTTGATCATCAAGCTCCCACTGTCGCTCCCACATCACCCGCGGCACGACACCAAACATCGTCCCGCCATCAATCCAATACTTGCCGCCACTGACAGTGAGAAGTTCGAGTCTGCCAAGTTTCATAAGTCAGCTTTACGAGGAAATGGACTTCGAAGCCGATACCGACTCACAGCCACCACGCTAGAGCCAGCAGCGCTAACTCAACGCCAAGGCGTCTTACTTGGGCAAGCTCTTGATCCAAGCACGGATCATTTCCACCGCTCGCTCATCGACCTTACTCGTTGCCACCTGCGGCATCTGACCGCTGTTCGTACCGCGGCGAGAAATACGAGTCAGCAAGACTGATCGCTCAGGTTCACCCGGTGCGACGACCTTCGCGTCCTTGATGCCAAACCGGTTGTGGAGCGGATCGACATTCACCGTCTTGGTTTGATCGAGCGTGCGACTGAATTCGAGTTCCATCGCAGCGTTGCCACCACCGGCCTCGACATGGCAATGCGAGCAATTCGCGTGCAGATACGATCGGGCTCGCGCGGCCAGATCAGCCGCTGAGTCATAAGGATCAACCAAGCGCGGATAGCGAGTGGACTTCGAGCTGATCTCAATTGGCGGACGATTTGCTTTGTCGGCGTCGTATTTCTTCAGTTCCTCGGCAACCTCTTTGTCACTCAAGCCCGCATCTTTCAACGTCTCTTGTTTGGCTGCTCGTCGATCGCCGTCATTCAGCTTGATGGCTCCCAACCAATCCAACACAGCCATCTGATGTCCGGTCACTCCCCCGTAGTCGTGCTCCTTATTCATCTGCACGAGCGTGGGACCAAGGACATAACGGGCGGCTCGACTATGACAGACCATGCACTCGGCGCGACTGGGAAAATGCCACGTCTGCTTCTTGGCATCGCCCGTTGCGGAACGAACTTCATAGTCCCGATCAGCACCGGTTGCCCCGACGAGCGTCGCGTCCGTTTGGTCGGCGTTCCACGCGTAGGTGTAGCCCACCCACT
Organism: Planctomycetaceae bacterium; assembly: GCA_900299185.1. Taxonomy (GTDB): domain Bacteria; phylum Planctomycetota; class Planctomycetia; order Planctomycetales; family Planctomycetaceae; genus AM-0621. Next base: position 40,102 of record OMIV01000090.1, on the reverse strand, counting down.
CCGCGTCTTGCTTCACGAGCAATCGTGTTTCGACCCACAGTTTCGTGTCGGGCTGCCCTTCCACTCGTTCGATAGCGAACGACTTCACCAGCACGGTGTGTTCGGGAAAGTCCCAACCTCGACTACCGGCGTAACCAATCTGAGCAGGCTCTTGCTCGTCCTTCCCCTTGGTCTTCATCTCTGGCGGCAACGCAATGAACCGCTCTTTATGAGCCCCATCGGACCACAACTGAGCGTTGACCGAATATGGGATTAAGCCCGCATGAGGACGATGTCCCTTCACGCTTTCGAAGAGCCCCGTTTGGCTTAGCTGCTTGGGAAACTCATCGGGATTCCAACCCGCCTTGTTTGGGACCAGCGTGTAGAGGCCGCCCTTCTCACCGCCTTGATAGTCCGTGATCAGAATCTCGCCCTGATCGTCTTCCGAGAAGGATGTGATGGCCAACGTTGTGTCAGCGATCTCCTGGTGCCACATCACCTTCCGCGAGTCATCGACTTTGGCCGCCCAAATCTTGCCCGTCGAATAGTCGGCATAGAGGTAGGCACCATGCAGGTCGGGATACTTCTTGCCTCGATAAACAATGCCGCCCGTTAACGAGCGAGCTTCTGAGTGAGAATGATCGAAGGTCGGTTTCTGGATCGGATGCGGACCGCGCTTTCGCTCCGCATAAAACACATGACCGCCCTCGTAGACACTCCAGCCATAGTTCGCGCCGCGCTCCACCAGATAGACCTGCTCCCATAAGTCTTGTCCGTTCTGACCGATCCAAATGTGGTCTCGCTGACGATCAATGAAGAGCCGCCACGGATTGCGGAAGCCGTAGGCATACGTCTCCGGTCGCACGTTGGCTTGGCCTACGAACGGATTGTCTTTCGGAACCGAATACTGCTGGCCGTCGGTCGGATGATCGACATCAATCCGCAGCAGCTTGGCCAGCAAATGATCGAGCCCCTGCCCCGTCAGGTTCGTATCTGAGTCGCTCGTGCCATCGCCCGACGTGACATAGAGCATGCCGTCACGACCAAAGTCGACACCGGCTCCGTTATGCCCATTCGAAGGCCATTGAATGATGACCGTCGCCGACTTCGGATCAATGCTGAATGGAGCCTGCCGAGCCATCGTATAGCGCACGACCTTCGTGAACTTGCCCTTGTAGAGATACTTCTCTTTGTCCTCGACCAGCCCCGGTGCATTAAGTCCTACATAAAGGAAACCGTTCTCGGCAAAGCGCGGGTGATAAGCGATGCTGAAGGCGGCAGTTTCCGGCTCGAAGTCCAGCAAGCGAGTCGGCTCGGGCTTGGCCGCTGCAAAGTCCAAGCTCAACAATTTGGTCGGATCATCTTTCTTCGAAGTCGCCTCAATGAGCACAACGCGGCTCGTTCCGGGAACTCGAAACGCACCGACGGAATGCGTCAGCTTGAGATCCGGCAACACTCGCTGAGCTTGATACAGAGGCGGCGGCTCGGGAGCACCCATTACTCGCGAGGGCACTTTTCGAAACTCGGCCTTGAGCTTGGTCAGAGCATCGATGTTCGTGGGCTTGGAAGCACCACCTGCTGTTGATCGCACCGGCGGCAAGGACTCTGCCGAGACCGTCATCGCCACGAGCCACAGCACCACGCTGATCCCCAGAACGCGCATCAGAATCCCTTTCGAACAAACAGCCTCGAGTGCCCGACGATCTCAATCGCAACCAAAGCGGAATCGGCATCCAGCCTGTCAACCATCGCCATTGAGGCTGCGATCTTTGGCGTTCCGCATCCGTACTGATACTCAGAAAGAAGAGGCACGCGCCGAGCCGAACAACAAACGCCGCAGTTGGCACCGATGTGATCAACCTGGCCTCGGCGACTTTACTCAGCGTTCTCTGCTCCTCGGTGGTAAAAGAATTACTCACCACAGAGAAGTAGAGCACGCTGAGGTCGTTGATCGCAGTCTCATCTTTACCAGTTCGAAAAAACGGCTCTCCGCTCATCGTGCCCCACAGAAACGCCAGAAGCCGGCCGTGCGACGCACGACCGGCTTCTAACTTAGAGCTCTACCGACGATTTGTCGTTAGTACGCAACCGGGTTACCGAACATCAACACGGTGCCGCCGAAGCTGCGACCGGCGTTATCCAGAGTGATCGCGTTCGTACCAGCATTCATCACCGTGTTGCCTGTGACCACAACCGCTCCAGTGTCGGTGATGGCCCCGTTCGCCACGATGTTGAGATTGCCATTCGCAGTCACAGTGCCGAAGTCAATCGCACCATTCGCAGTCACATCAATGTTGGTACCAACCAACCCCAACGTACCGGTGAAGGTCGATGTCGAAGAGTTGAGAGTGATCGAGTAACCGCTGGCCGTCAGGTCGGTCGCTCCAGTAATCGTCAGCACGCCGCTATCCGTAATCGCTCCACCCGCGATGATGGTGAGATTCGTCACTGAGACCGTTCCAAGATCAACAGCTCCGGCATCCGTCACGGCGACCGAAGTACCCGTCAAGTTCAGTGTGCCGAACGTCGAACCGATGTCGTCAAGGATCGTTGAGGCAGCGCCCGAGTTAATCGTCGTCGTACCTGTCGCGTTGATCGCCCCATTGTCGGTGATCGCGGTTCCTTGCGAGTTAATGGACAATGTCCCGGTCGCAGTGATGCCATCGAAGGCCGTTGCCACGCTGTTCGTGAACGCGACGTTCGCGCCAGCCAGTGTGATCGCTCCGGTGTAGGCCGAACCTGCTGCATCGAGAACGATCGAGCCCGTTCCAGCATCGATGTTGGTCAAGCCTCCGACGGACACTGTTCCAGCGTCAGTCACGGCTCCGGTCGTCGTGAGTGTGAAGTCTGTAGCTGCTGTGACATTGCCAAGCGAGACTGCGCCGCTTGTCGTGACGATGAGCGTGTCGCCGGTGAGGATCAGATTTCCGCCGATTGACGAGCCCGTGAGCACGACTTCGACATTCGACGCCCCGCCATTGAGTGTCACGTCGCCTGCGACAGCCAAAACACTGCCCGTGCTTTGCAACAAGATACCGTTGGAAGTGAAGCTCAAGTCGCCGGTCAGAGTCGCGTTTCCGAGGATCGCATTGGCTCCAGCAAGAGCCGAAACGGCCACGTCGTCGCCGACGAAGCTCAGAGCCCCAGTGAAGAAGGACGCTTGATTGAGGGTGATGTCATTGGCGACAGCGCTGAAGCTCGACTTGCCCGCAACTGTCAACACGCCGTTATCGTCGATGTTGCCCGCCGACGTGATGCTGAGGTTGTTCAACGCCGTCGTCAGGCCGAGAGCTGTTGCTCGGTTGTTGGTCACAGCGATGTTGTAACCGTCGAGGATCAGGTTGCCGGTGTAAGCCGACGCCGCTGAATCGAGCGTGATATTGAAGTTACCGGCGTCGATTGTCGTAACGCCGCCAACAGTGACGGTGCCAGAATCAGTGACAGCGCCCGAAGTCGATGTCACGGTCAAGTTCGTAGCTGCTGTGACAGTACCCAATTCAGTCGCGCGACCATTCGTCACGTCAATGTTGTTGGCACTCAGATTGAGCCGCGTGTAACGCGATCCAGCATTGGCAAGTGTGATGTCGTTTGTGTTCGGAGCGCTAATCGTCGTCGCTCCTGCCACCACAACGGCACCGGAATCCGTGACATCGCCCGCACCTGTCGAGTTGATCGTCAAGGTTCCCGACGCACTGATCGCTCCGAGCACTGTACCCGCAGCCGCGCTATTCGTGATCGCGATGTTGGTGCCAGTCAACACGAGGTCCAGCAGGAACAAATTCGTCGCAGTGTCGAGCGTGATCGTATTGCCGCTCGCTGCAATCGTTGTAATACCCGTTACGTCGATCTTACCAGTATCGCTCACCGCGCCGGCTGCCGTAATGTCGAGCGTGCCAACCGCAGTAACCGCTGCGAAGTTCAAGGCTCCGCCAGCCGTAATATCAACGGCGAGGCCGTTCAAGGTCACGTTGCCGCCGAACTTCGAAGCGCCGCTGCCAACGGTGATGTTGCCCGTCGCAGTCGCGTCGATATTTGACGTGCCTGTGACCGTAATGATTCCGGTATTGGTGACGTCACTTCCAGCCACGACCGTAAGGTTACCGGTGGCAGTTGTTGTGCCGAGTTCCAAGTCATCAACATCAGTGATCGCGACATTAAGCCCTCTCAGGTTTGTGATGGCAGTCGCAGCGCCGAAGTCGTTTCCGACATTTGTGAGCGAGATTGAGAAGCCCGGTGCAGTGAAAGATGCCGCGGTAGAAGCAGCTGCCGCGGCAAGGACGATACCAGTGCCGCCAGCAGCTTGAGTGATCGCTCCGCTAGAAGTGACGGTTAGAGTTGTCGAGGCAACATCACCGAAACTCGTTGCAGCAGCTTCGACAATGACGACGTCGTCCGCAGCCACAACAACCAGTTGACCAAAGGTGTTGGCCACGGAATCCAACGTGATGTCATTCGTAGTTGCTCCGGCATCGAGCGTTGTAATACCGGTCGTATGAACGACTCCGCTATCGGTGATCGCACCATTCGATGTCAGGTCGAACGTGCCGCCAAGATTCACGGTCCCGAGATCAACTGCCGCACCGACAGTGAGTGTGCCATTCGTGCCCCGCAGGCTGATCGCTCCGACGAAGCTATTCGCTGCCGCAACAACGTTGATGTCCCCGCTGCCGGCATCAAGGCTCGTTGTCGTTCCAACGTCGATGTTGGGAGCACCGGACTCGCTAATGTTGCCAGTCGCTGTGATCGCCAATGAACCCGTTGTTTGGATGACGTCGAGCACCGCAGCGGAATTCGTTCTCAAAGCGACGTTCGAGCCATCGAGAGCGATCGTGCCCGTGCCGTTGCCGTAGTTCGACGTCGGTGTATCGAGGGTGATTGCATTGCCGGTCGCGTCGATAGTGGTGTTGCCGGTAATCGTCACGACGCCTGAATCAGTGATCGCTCCGTTCGCGACATAAGTGAAGTCAGTCGCAGCAGTCACAGTTCCGAGCACAGCCGAAGAGTTTTCGGCAATGTCGATAGTGTTGCCGTTCGCATTGAACGATCCGAAGTCGACCGTGTTGGTATTCAGCGTGATGTTATTCGCTGAAGTTGCATCGAAGGTCGCTGCACCCGCGACGCTAACGTTGCCCGAGTTTGTAATGGCTCCACCGGCCGTAACGGACAACGAGCCAGTCGCGGCAACAAGAGCAAGGTCAACCGCAGTTGTGTCACGGACGGCTACGTTTCCGCCCGTGAGAGAAATCGTTCCGCCAAACGAAGATGTGCCATCATCGAGAGTAATGGCCGCCTTCGTCGTTCCCGTCGTGAAGGTCGCGTTGCCGATCACCGTGAGCGCTCCGGTATCAGTGATCGCTCCAGTCGATGTGACGCTGAGCGTTCCTGTCACCGTGCTAGCTCCGAGATCAGTCGCCGAGCCCTCACTGATCGTCACGGCGGCACCATCGAGCAACAACGAACCGAAGACGTTGCTTGCGTTTCCGAGCGTGATATTGAAGCCAGTTGCCATGATCGTTGTCGTGCCAATCGCAGTGATCGGACCGGACTGAGTCACCAATCCACCTGCGGTCAAATCGAACGTGCCAGTGATCGTCGAAGCGCCGATGTCAGCTGCTGCCGAATCAACGATTTCGACGTTGGCTCCCTTCAGCGACATCGTGCCGTAAGTACCAGCAGGATCATCGAGGGTGATGTCGAAGCCGGTGGCGTTGATCGTAACGGTTCCGGTTCCCGCCGTGATCGTGCCGCTGTCAGTGACCGCGCCACCGGCTGTAATCGTCAATGCACCGCCGTTGGTTTTCGTCGTAACAAGATCAACCGCCGTTGTGTCAACGATCGTCAGCGCACCGCCCGTCGCCCCGATCTGACCGCCGAAGTTATTCGTCGCGGTATCGAGCGTGATGACTGCGTTGTTGTTTGAAGTCAGTGTTACCGCACCGCTGATGGCGAGCGCTCCGCTGTCGGTAATCGCTTGATCGCTCGTCACAGTCAGACTGCCTGACAGCGTCGTCGCACCGAGGTCGGTCGATGCACCGGTGAGCCCTTCGCTGATCGTTGCGTTGGCAGCGTTCAGCTTCAGCGTGCCGAAGGTGTTGTTGGCGCTGTTGAGAGTGATGTCGTTCGTGCCTGCGTTGAGTGTCACTGTTCCCGTCACAGCGAGCGTACCGCCGTCGGTGATACCGGCTGCGGTCACGTTCAAGGCGCCGGAGATCGTGCTGGCTCCGAGATTGATCGCACTCGTGTTGTTGATAAGCACGCTGCCTGCGGACACAAAGCTGATCGACGTGCCGTAGTCCGAAGTCGTGTTGTCGAGCGTGACGCTGTTGGCACCGGCAGTGATCGACGTTGAACCCGCTGTAATGAGGCCGAAGTCGTTGATCGCTCCGCCTGCTTGCAAGGTCAATGCACCAGTTGCTGTCACGGCTCCGAGATCGAGAGCACCCGAGTCACGCAGACTGACGGCGGCGCCCGTAAGAGCAGCTCGCAAGAACGTGTTGCCAGCGTTTGTCAGCGTGATGTTGTTGGTACCGGCATCGACCGTGAGGTTGCCGACGATCGTCATCGCGTTGGCTTGATTCACGGCACCGCCGGCCGTCACTCCCAAGGCACCATTGAGAGTAGTCGTTCCGAGGGCCACCGCTCCCGTATTGACGATGGTCGCTCCCTTACCGCTGAGCGAGATCGCCCCTAGGGTGCCGCTGTCATTGAGGACGATCGTTCCACCGATCGCGTTCAAGCTCGTGGTGCCAGTGAGTGCGAGAGCGACGGTGTCACTGATATTACCCTTAGCTTGCATCGTCAGTGAAGAAGTCGTCGTCGCCGAACCGAGAGTGATGCCGAGCGTATTAACGATCTGCACATCGTCTCCGTTGAAGGCGAGTGTGCCGCTGAAGGCGTTCTTCACATCGTCGAGCGTGATGTCATTTCCGGCTGCTGTAATCGTTGTGGCACCCGAGACGATCTGCGTGCCGCTGTCCGTCACTGCTCCGGCTGAAGTCAGCGTGAAGGCACCCGCGATCTTGTTCGCTCCGAGATCCGTCGACGCGTTCTCGTTGATGATCGTTGTGCCCGAAGTCAGCACTAGCGTGCCGAAGGTATTTGAGTTGTCGAGCGTCACTGCGCCGGTGCCAGTGCTGATAGTCGTCTTGCCAGTAATCGCAAGGTTGCCGCTATCCGTCAGACTCTTGGCCGCGATCGTCAATGTGCCACTCGCTGAACTCGCAGCAAGATCGAGCGCTCCGGTATTCACGAGGCTGACGTTCGAGCCCGTGAAGGCCAGTGGGCCGTACTTCGAATTCGCAACGTCGAGTGTGATCGCGTTGCCGCCTGCACTGAGCGTGGTGCTGGTTGTTGCTGTCACAAGGCCCGAGTCCGTAATCGCACCGGATGAGGTGACGTTCAACGTACCGGTTGCAGTCACAGTGCTAAGATCGGTTGCACTCGCTTCGATTAACGTGATGTTGACGCCGCTGGCCGCGAAGGAGCCGTAGTTATTCGTGTCATTCAGAGTGATACTAGCGCCGGTGCCGGCAGTGTAAGTTCCCTTACCCGTGACGCTGATCGCGCCAGCGTCGGTGATCGCACCGCCCGACAAGAGTGTGAAATTCCCACTCGCAGTGACTCCATCAAGTTGCGTCGCGCTAGCCTCGCGAACGGCGACATCAGATCCGGTCAGCACGAGCGAGCCGAAGTTCGAGCCTGTTGCATCCAGGGAAATCGGCTTGCTCGCCGATGAGAATGTCGCGACACCCGAAACGGAGATGTTGCCACTATCTGTAAAGCCGCCTGTCGAAGTCACGGTCAACGCACCTGTGACGCTCGAGGCACCGATATCGGTTGCCGCATTTTCAACGATCGTCGCCCCGCCCGTCGCGTTAATCAGCAGAGTGCCGAAGGTATTTGCAACTGAGTTAAGAGTAATTGCGGTACCGGATAGGGTCGTACTACCCGTTGAAGCGATCGTTCCCGAGTCGTCAATTGTCGTCGTCGAGGTCAGCGAGAGAGCACCGTTAGCAGTGACCTTATTGAGGGCCATTGGACCAACTTGCGAAACGGTCACATTGGAACCAGTCAATGTCAGCGAACCAAAGACGTTAGTGGCGTCGCTGAGGGTGATTGCACCGGCGCCGGCGTTGATCGTAGTAATGCCGGTAACTTGGACTTGTCCGCTTTGAGTAACAATGCCGCTCGACGTGAGAGTCAAATTATTACTCACGGTACTTGCCGCGAGGTCAGTTGCCGCACCTTCGACGATCGTCACGTTAGCGCCGGTCAACGCTAGCGAACCAAACGTACCACCTGGCGAATCGACTGTGATGTTCTTGCCAGCGGCTGAGAATGTTGTCGCACCAACGGCATTAACTTTCCCCGAGTCGGTGATGTCTCCCGTCGACGTCACTGACAGCGTTCCGGTGATCGTGCTCGCTCCGAGATTCGTAGCTGCGCCTTCACTAATGGCAACATTGGCACCTCGCAGGGCAATTGTGCCAAAGGCGTTCGCTGCATTAGCGAGAGTGATGTCGTTACCCGAGGCGATGAATGTGGTCGTACCTGTCGCCGCGATAACGCCCGACTGAGTGATCGCACCTGCCGATTGAACCGTCAACGTACCCGTTGCTGTCGTCGCACCAATGTTGGTCGCGGCGCCTTCAACAACGAGAATGCTCGTACCAGTGAGAATCAACGCCCCGTACGTTGAAAGCGATTGATCGAGAGTGATCGGGTAAGAGCTGCCTGGAACAAGCACAGATGTGTCGATTGTAACACTGCCCGTCACTGAGACTTTGCCGCTGTCCGTCACGGCTCCCGCCGAGGTAATGCTAAGAGCACCGCCAATTGAACTGGCTGCAATGTCAGTCGCTGCATTCTCGACGATCGTAGTCGCTCCGGTCGAAGTTATTGCCAGCGAGCCAAACGTATTTGAAGTCGAGTTTAGCGTGATGACAGAACCAGAGAGTGTTGTTGCACCGGCTGCGTTAACCTTCGTCGCGTCGGTGATCGTCGTTCCGGCGGTCACTCGCAAAGTTCCCGTTGCGGTCACAGTGCCGAGGTCGATCGCATTAGTGTCGCGCAACGTGATGTTCGCAGCACTGACCAAGATCGTGCTGAAGTCATTGGCGGCCGAGTCGAGAGCAACATCTTTCCCCGTCGCTGTAATTGTTGCTGCACCAGTGACGGCGACAGTGCCGCTGTCGGTCACAGTACCGCCTGAGGTCAGTGAGAAGGTCGATGCTGCCGTCACCGCGGCGAGATCCGTCGCTGTCGCCTCAGCAATCGTGATGTCGTCGCCAGTAAGAGTCAGCGAGCCGAAGCTGTCGCCAACGCTATCGAGAGTGATGTCACCTGTTCCCGCATTGATACTCACAGCGCCGCTGACGATCACTTTGCCTGTATCACTCACCGCGTCGTTCGAAGTTGTGACCGAGAGCGTGCCATTAACCGAGGTATTGCCGAATGAGAACGGCCCCGTCGAATTGACGGTGAGATTGCCCGAGTTCACGGTCAGGGCGCCGGTGTTTCCGAGATTGACCGTGAGCGCGCCGTTCAAGCCGACGATCTGCAGCGAGTCCGTCGAGGCGCCACTAGCCGAGAAGTCGACCGTCGTGATTGTCGAACTCGTCGCACCTGGAATGACGGCGACCGTCGTGCCGTTGACCGAGACGTTGGTTGAAGTCGAACCAGCGGTCACGACGACAGATTCCGCAGCGGCAGTCGCATTGAGAATTGAGAGCGTGCCTAAACCAAAGCTGGCACCGATCGTCGGTACCGTGCGATCTTCTAGAAGCTCGGCAGGAGAATTCGACAGGCTTGATCGTTGAGACAAACGCCGTCGGCTCTTCTTAGCGGGACGAACGAGTCCCGAGAATTTGGCAATGAACGCTCCCCAAACCGACTGCTCCCAACGCGACTTCGACATTGTGTGTGCTCCGCGGCCGTGGCCCAAATGTTTTGGGAACGAAGCGCCACCAAAGCACCCCGCATCCCGTGTGAACGAATTTCTGCCAGTCAAAACGAGCAGGCTTGTAGTGACTCATCAATGAGTCATCCAGCAAACCCAACCTTCCCGTCTTACCAGCTCTACCGGACAGGCAAAGCAATTGAGTTGCCTCGCGCAACGATGGACATGATCCTCTGCCGCGCAAAAGCCAACGACGTACCCAAAGCAAATCGAAGGCTCTCTCTGTGACTTGCCGACAGGGGGGTAAACTGGCGACGAAGTACCTTCCGAGAAACCACCTCAAACAGGGACGGTGATGATGAGCAAATCGATTCGCCTCATGCTAGTTGTCATTTGGTGTCTCATTCGAATTTCATCAACGAGCGCGCAGGAAAGTCAGGTCGTTGTTCCTCCGCTGATCACAGCCAAGGTTGCCAGCTCCGCTGACGACCATCAGCAACCGGTGCGGTATTGGGCTCCGGAGTCTGCGAAGTCAAAGTCCACTCCACTCTTGGTACTGCTTCACACATGGAGTGGCGATGTCAATCAGAAGCACGACGACTGGCACGCGGAAGCCATGCAACGAGGTTGGCTCTATCTCCAACCTAACTTTCGAGGGGTCAACAAGACTCCTCAGGCGTGTGGCTCGAAGCTCGCCCGACAGGACATCTTGGATGCCGTCGACTTCATGCAGAGAGAATTCAAAGTCGACAAGAGCCGATTGTACTTAGCCGGCGTCTCTGGCGGCGGACACATGACGATGTTGATGGCGGGTCATCACGCGGATCGATTCTCAGCAGCGTCGGCCTGGGTTGGCATTTCAGACATCGCCGAGTGGTACCGCTTTCACACGAAAGACGGAAAGCCAGACAACTACGCTCAAAACATCTTGGATAGCCTCGGCGGTCCGCCCGATGAGAACGCGACCCGCGATGCGGACTATCGTGATCGTTCGCCGCTATTCTCATTGCACCGCGCGACCGACTTGCCGCTCGACATCGCTGCCGGAGTTTTCGACGGTCACAAAGGCTCGGTACCGATCTCTCATTCGTTGCTGGCATTCAATGTCATCGCGCGAGCGAACGGCACTCCCGTGGTGACAGATGCAGAGTTGAGTCAGTTGGCAAGTGCCGGTCAGGAGTCAAAACCCAAGCCAATAGATCAAGTCGTAGATGAGACGTACGGCCGTGACATCATCATGCGACGACAAAGCAAGCAGGCGCGAGTCACCATCTTCGTGGGAGGTCATGAAGGACTCCCCAAGGCAGCCTGCAGTTGGCTCGAAGCACGCATTCGGAAGACTCAATAACTGGGATCACAACGCTTATAAAAAGCCTTATTTGCAAGCAAATCCTGGCTCCGAAATAGCACTTGAAAACGTTGGCACACTCGCTTGGCGTAGTCACGTCGTGGAGGGAGAAGTGATGCTGAAGGGCATTGAATTATGCTGACCGCTCGTTAGCCTTCGCGCGCTTTACTGGGGCTCACCGTTTTCCAGTGTGGACAACTACGTGGCAGCCCTATTCGAAAGTTTTTGCATTGCGAGGGCAAAAGCGATGGCAAACGCGAAGTTGGCGTCATTGACGCCGCGACAGAGGGACATCTACGAGTTCCTCAAGGACAAGATCCTCAATCGAGGGTACGGACCTACCGTTCGTGAGATTGGCGTCGAGTTCGGAATTAAGTCGCCAAACGGAGTCATGTGCCACTTGAAGGCGTTGGAGAAGAAGGGGCTCATTCAACGTGAGTCTCACATGTCTCGCGCGATTCAACTGGCCGACAAGCCTCACCGAGCGACGAGCTTGAACCTAGTCGGTCAAGTGACCAATGGCCATCCGTTGATCGCAGCGAAGGAAGGCGACTCAGTCGACTTCATGGACGTCTTTGGCAGCGGCGATCATGCCTGCGTGAAGATCAAGGACGACTCCTTCGGAGACGACGGCATTGACGCTGGCGACTTCGTCATCATCCGTAAGCAAAACAGCTGTCGCGACGGCGATCGCGTGTTGGCGATCGTTGATGGTCAGAAGGCTGTGTTGCGTCGCTACTTCACGGATTCGCGCGGCGTGCGTTTGGAGCCTCTCACCAGCAGCAAGAAAGCGATTCATTCCGCCGCTGTTGCCGTGCAAGGCGTGATCGTGGGAATCGTGCGTAAGTTCTAGGCACGAGTGAGATGCGAGTCGGTCGTGAATCCGTTCCCGACTTCTTTGAAACGACCGACTTGCGGGCCAATCTTCCCTCGACTGACGTCGCAGCGACGCACAACGACCTGGCTACTCTTTGTGTCTTTAGATTGCCGACAAGATAGCAAGAAAACCCCGCTAAGACCGCACCTCACTCTCGCGCGATCTCAGCGGGGTTTTCTCATTGAAAGAATGGCTCGCACTCACTGCTGTGCGAACTATTACCGTCCTTGACGTCGCAGGATCATGAAGTAGTTGCCACGACCGGACTCGAACGACGTTGGCCGCGAACCATTGCGATTGTTGACGCACCACTTCAACGTGTCGCCGTCGATTTCGAAGATGCCAGGATACTCGCGACCGGCATGCTGCCCCGCAGTTTGCACAGCATCGAGGTTGCCTGAGTTGCCCGTCCCGGTCACCACAAACGTGCCGTCGCCCAATCCCTCGGGTGCGCGATTCGATCCCACCTCGCGACCAAACATACGATTGCCTTCAACTCTCAACTCCATCTCCATGTGACCGGCATTCGGATTCTCGCCGCGTCCATCAACGACCCAACCACGCCAAGTGCCAGCGAGGCGATTTTGAAGCGTGGCATTCGTCGGACCCGTGCTTGTCGAGCCGTTCGTTGGACGACGTCCGCCGCTGCGTTCTGCCGAGTTACCCGATGAATCTCTCCCCGCTGGCTGAACTGCAGGCCGCCGCGACGGATCATTCATCGGCGCATCCCCAGCAGGTCGACGATCCGCCGTATCACTATCGATGGCTCGCAACTCATCAGCATCAAGTTGGCCATCGCGATTGCGATCTCAATCGTTGAATCGTTCCACCAGTCGACTCAGCTCCGTGCGCGACAACTTGCCGTCTCGGTTCTCATCGAGCACCCGCAACAAGCCGGGTAGCGGGTCAACTGACCGACCATCTCCTGGAGCTGGCCGCGGCTCGCCCTCGGGTTGATTCGGCGGCATCGGTCGAGGTGGCGGATTACCTGTGCCACCACCACCAGCGCCGCGACGATGTTGTTCGGCAATGCGTCGAAACTCGTCGCGACTGATGGACTCTCCATCCTTCTTCTTGGCCATCTCAAAAAGTCGACGAAGAAATTGCTGACTTCCCTGCCCACCTTCCCCCAAGGTCAGTTTGCCATCCTTGTTCGCATCCAATTGCTGAAAAACGGTCTCAGGATCTTGCATCGGCGGTTGGCCCTGAGAGTACGCAGAGCTCACGGCAACAAAGGTCGCGAAGAGGCACAACAAACTCGTTCGCACATTCGCCATCACACCATCCCCTTTGGAATTCAAGAACGAGAACTCGCACATCGGACCATGTCGTCAGCGACTCGTCGGTCGCGAGTGCGGTGTTATCAAACTCAATCGTTAAGAGCGTCCGAAACACACACTCCAATAACAACGCCTGGAGGCCGAAAGTTTCGCTCAAATCTGAAGCCTTCAGCGACCTTGCTTGAACTCAATTCAGCCAATCACGACAGTCCCGCCGCTTGAGCCGGTTCCCGAGGCTATCGAGAACGATGAACTGCGTGTCTCGATGTTGAAGTCGCCGCCGAGCTCGGCTTCGCACGATTAACTTTGACGGTCGCGAGATATTGGCATGCACGAAGGACTCGTTCTTCTCAGTGGTCGAGCTCATCCGCAGTTGGCCCGCTCTATCGCCGAATATCTCGGGTTGCCTTTGGGAGCAGTGACGCTCGGCAACTTCCCGGACGGCGAGATCTGCTGTCAGCTCAATGAGAACATTCGCGGTCGCGATGTGTTTCTCATTCAGCCCACCGGCCCATCGGTCAACGACAACTTGATGGAACTGCTGGTGATGATTGACGCCTGCGTGCGAGCGAGTGCAGAGCGCATAACGGCGGTCATTCCCTACTTCGGCTATGCACGTCAAGATCGCAAGGATGCAGGCCGAGTCCCGATCACCGCTAAGCTCGTTGCCAACCTCATCACGAAGGCCGGAGCAACTCGAGTGCTCACGATGGATTTGCATGCGGCGCAGATCCAAGGCTTCTTTGATGTGCCAGTGGATCACCTCTATGCGGCGCCGGTCTTAGATGACTACTTCCGATCTAAGGAGATTCCGCGCGAAGACCTTGTGATCGTGAGCCCGGATGAAGGCAGCATTAAACGCAGCTTGCAGCACGTCGAGAATCTCGGCGGGCAATTAGCCATCGTCGATAAGCGACGATCCAACGCCTTCGAGACTCGCCAAGAAAATCTCATTGGCGGTCCCATCGCTGGCAAAGTTGCGGTGCTCTTTGACGACATGATTTCCACCGCTGGTTCGATCGTGGGTGCCGCCCGAGTCGCAGCCGCTTACGGAGCCCGAGAAGTCTATGTCAGCGCGACGCATGCCGTGTTGTGCGGCGATGCCATGCGTAAGCTCAGCGAAGCACCGATCAAAGAAGTGGTCGTGACCAACAGCTTGCTGATTCCACCAAGTCAGATGATTGAAAAGATTCGAGTCGTCTCAGTTGCTCCGTTGTTGGGTGAAGCCATTCGGCGCATTCATCGCAATGAGTCCGTGAGCCGCTTGTTCGACTAGTTTCGATCACGCAGACGATGGCTTGAGCGTTTAGCGAACACGACCAGCATGTCAGTAGCCGCAATGCCATAAGCTTTGGCGACATCTCCATGCCGCAATATGTGCCCATCACCGTTCGCTACTCGCGCTACCTCTGGAAGTACGAACTCACTCCGGCAGGCCGAACGCTCTTCTTCTGTGTGCTCGTCACTTCCGTCGGCATGGCGACGGTCATGGTGCCGGTCTATCAGATCTTCTGCGTTCTGTTCATGGCTTATGTCGTGATCTGGCTCATGAATTTGGCCGTGAGAACGAAGCTTAAAGTCACCGGTCAACTCCCCAGACGAGTCACCGCTGGCGACCAACTGCGAACCGAGCTGACCATCACCAATCTCTCTGCATGGCGTCCGACTTACGACGTCATGTTGTGGCTTCTCGATATGCCGGCCGCATGGAAGTTTGAGTCCGCTGACATCGCGATTCCTCGTCTTGGTCCCGGCGAATCAGGAAACATACCTCTCATCTTTCGCCCGTTGAGTCGTGGCCTTTACGACCTGCCGGAACTCCGACCGCACACCACCTTCCCGTTCAACTTGATGCGTAGTGGATCAACTCGCTTTCCACTGGGCTCGGTCGTAGTGGTGCCGAGCTTTCATCCCATCCAGCACCTCGATGTTCCCGTCGGGACGCGATATCAGCCGGGTGGCATTGCCTTGAGTTCCAATGTTGGCGAATCGCCTGAGTACATTGGCAACCGCGAGTACGTCCCTGGTGAGCCCGTGCGTCGGTTAGACTTTCGATCGTGGGCGCGACTCGGCAAGCCTGTCATTCGCGAGTACCAAGAAGAGTACTACTGCCGCATCGCCTTGGTTCTCGACACGTATGTGCCCGAGCCGCCACAGCGAGGCTGGAAACGATTCAATCCATTCACACGAGCGGCAGCTTCAACGCCCAAGAGTCACTCAAACGATGCGGCCACCGCGTCAACGCACGCAAGTCTGAAGCAAGCACTCGAAGCCGCAGTACAAGTTGCGGCGGCTGTAGCGGACTCTCTGGCAGCTACCGAGCATTTGATCGATCTCTTTGCTGCCGGGTCGCGACTCTATGTGTTTCGAGCCGGCCGCAACCTCGCGCACTTCGACGATGTGCTCGACATTCTCGCCGCAGTTGATGCCTGCCCGTCGAATCCCTTTCTGACACTTAGCCCTGCCATTGCCGACGAGCTGTCCTCCATCACCACGGCCATCTTGATCCTGCTCGATTGGGATAAAACGCGAGAGCAGCTCGCGCGAACAATCATCGAGTCAGGTTGCCAGTTGAAGCTCATCATCGTTCGTGATGCCCCAACATCCGCGCCGCTTCCTGGGGACTTCGGTGAGGTCACTCAGCTCAACGTGGCCAGCGTCTTCAACGGCAACATCGAACGACTCTAACTCGCTCGACCTCGCGTTAATCGCATCGGTCAGTCTTCACCTAAGAACGATGATGTAATGCGTCTTCCACACATTACGAGTCCCGAAAAGCAAGCCGCTTAGCCCCGAGTCAACAGTCCTGTTTCTCTCAAGGGCAAGAACAAGAAACTTGTCTCGCGCTTGCCAAAAGTGCGGAAAGTGTTGATGCGAGAAACTTGATGATGAGCCCTGAGAATCTTTCGAAAACACGCTCTTGAGGGCGGTTGAGATTGTGCATTCCGACTTGTATCTTCCCGACCCGCTGAGCACGGATATGGCTCGGCGTGACTCATGGAGGTCCGGGTCGCTGCAGACCCGTGCCCGCCATCCTTTCGGAGGGCGGGGGAACGGAGGCCTCTTCTCTTGATCCGCACAAAGACCCGACTGTCATCTGGCAGCCGGGTCTTTCTTTCTCAAGAGGCATCCTATGAGTACCGCAGTCGAAGAACGTGTTGAGACCGAACAGCAACTTGTCCAGATCGCTCAGCAAGCACTGAGTTCCTGCAACTGGACCGTCGGCGAATGCGCCGCCAAGTGGACCAAGAAATTCGCCAAGGGACGCACCGATGCCGACTTCGGCAACATGGTCGGACTCAGCGGCGATCAGGTCTATCAACGCCGTCGTGTGTGGGAGACTTTTGCTGACGTTCAAGAGAACTACAGCAACTTGAAGTGGTCCCACTTCTATGTCTCGTTGACGTGGGAAGACTCCGCCGAATGCTTGGCATGGGCTGACGAGCAAGACGCCACCGTGGCAGAGATGAAGGCTTGGCGACGCATGCAGCATGGCGAAGATCTGACCGTCGAATCGGAATCAGAACTCAGTGCCGCAGACTCGATGGGTTTCGGCGAGCCATTCTTGCAACGAGCTTCGGAAGAGTTCGGAGACGATGCAGGCCGAGGTTCGTCGGATTCGCTCGTCGAGAGCCAAGCCAGTGCCAATCGAGTCGACGTTGTGAAAGCCGGAGATGACGGTGCCAGCGTCGAACCGTACGCGCCGTTCCGCAAAGATGCCGGATCACCTGGCCCCAAAGACCAAGGCGATGACTTCGGTCCCGGTAAGATGAGCATCGACGACACCGTCAAGCGCATGACCGGTGCGCTCGAACGCTGTGCTCGGCTGCTGACGGATGACTTTGTTCGCAACTTTGACCAAGTCCCAGAGAAGGTCCGCGAGCGATTCCTCACGGCGATCGAGAACGTCATCGATAAGACCGCGTCGCTGCGCTAACGTCTCAATGCGATTCCTCAAAGAGGCCGAGTTGATCAGCAACTCGGCCTCTTTGCATTTGGTGAGTTGCTCATCAAACGACTTGCCTCACAGCCAGCGTGTGAGTGGTCGCACTCCCAAGCTGCCCGGCTATCTTCCGCCTCATTGTCGCGTTGAGTCATGCTCGCTCACGTCTACGAGAGGCCCATCATGTTGTCTGCGAACATCCAGCCAGTCGCGTTCTTCAATCGTCTCAGACGGCGAATAGCAATCAGCCGCCGTCAACTTGCAGGCGCATTGACTATCGGCCTCGGTCTTTCGATCGGACCTTTCAATGTGATCGCAGCGGATCGCTTAGCGGTTCCATCTGCCAGCGAACTCAAGACGGCTCAGGCAGAGGTTAAGGAACTCTTCAAATCTGAACTCAACTCCGCGCGATCGAGTGCTCAACTCACGGCGTTGGCCGAACGCATGCTGAGCAACGTGCAACATGAAGATGCTTCGAAAGCCAATGACTACGTGCTGCTGACTCAAGCACTCGCGACCGCGGTCAAAGGTTCGAACATAGAACTTTCGCGAGACATCGTTCGCAAGTTGTCCGAGCGATACGAGGTCGACGACCAATCGCTCACCGCCCAGACATTGAAAGACCTCAGCAAGGGACCGACAGACTCGGCCTATCATCAACGACTCGCCGACGTGGCTCTCGAACTCATCATCGAGGCGACTCGGGCCGAGCGCATCGACATTGCAACTCAGTACGTCGACCTCGTGAGTTCGCTGGCAACCAAACTCAAATCAGCAGACCTCGCCAAGAAAGCCACAGCAGCGCGCAGCGATCTAACAGAACTCAAGAAGCAAGCTGATAAGTACATCGCCGCTCGGAAGACTCTGGAGACGAACGCCAATGACACTGCAGCCAACGGCATCGTCGGTCGCTATGAGCTTCTGGCTCATTCCGATTGGCAACGAGCCCTGCCTTATCTCGCTCAGAGCGACGACTCGTTGATCAAAGCCGCCGCCATCTCCGATCAACAGGCAGTGCAAGCCATCGAGCCTCTTGCTGCCGACGACGCCTACAAGCTTGCCAACGATTGGTGGGACATCAGCCAAAAGCAAACCGTGCCCGGACTGAAGTCGGCGTTCAAGCAACGCGCGGGGCAGTGGTACGAGTACGCCGCGCCCAATCTCAAAGCCTTGGCCAAGACCAAGGCCGACCAACGTCTCTCGGAATCCGAATGGAAGTCGACTCCCGACAAGCTCAGTCGCATGCCATTGAATGTGAATCTTCACAGCTTGAAAGCGAGTCTCGAAGCATCGCATGGCTTACTCGGACCGGACTTCGCGATCTGCCAAACTGCGAAGCTCAAGGATGCGCTGGACCTCACCAACGCCTTCGCCAAACGCAACTTTCGCCCGACTCGCTTCCGACCGTTTGTGACCAAGAACGGCGTTGAAGTCGCAGCCATCTGGATCAAGGACGGCTTCGAAGGCGAAGTCTTCTCGGGCTCGGCGGCTGAAGTGACGAACCGCGTTGCCGAGAACTCAAAGCGTGGCTTCATTCCGATTGATGTGGCGGGGTATGTCCCGATCGAAAGCACGGAATCGCGTCACGTGTTGGTGTCGGTCAAGCAGCCACTACCAAAGTCCGTGGAAGCCAAAGTCGTGCTCGACTTCCTTTCGAAAGGTGAAGTCGAAGCCTTGAACACCATGAAGGCGATGCCGCTGACGTTTCAACGCTTTCCACATCCAGATGGCATGCTGAGATCTGACTTAGTGGTCCGAATCATGGAACCCGGCGAATGGACGCTGCGTGCCGGGCCTTTGCATTGGGTCCAAGAACAGACCACGGCCATCAAGGGGCTGCCCATCGATGTGGGACTTGTCGATCAACCAAAGAGAGGCACTCAATACATCATGGCCTATCGCAAGAAACAGAACGTTCCCTACTTCGAGGGCCACACCGACCAACCGAGCAAGAACATTGCCGAGTGGCAGAAGCTCGCAACTGAAGGAGCGCGGCCGTCGGCGATTGGCGTCAACCAAATGCTCGATGGCCGTTACGAAACCATCTGGCTGTGGATCAAGCCCAAGTAACGACGCTTGTGGTTGCCTACTCTTCAACACAAAACCAAAGAGGCCATGAGCGACGGACATCGAACTCCGTCACTCATGGCCTCGTCACAAAGCTCTTCGCTTAGACTTCCCAGCCCTTGCGATAGGCGGGCTTAATCAGCTCTTGAGCTTTCGAAGTGCTTGCGGTGAGTGTCTTGGCATCCCAATCGAACGATCCCGCTCGACACCCCACGTTGCCCAACAAGACGGTCTCGCTGAGCGGACCTGAGTAACTAAAATCACATGTAGCCAACTGGCATCCGCGGCACGCATTAAGCCACTCCACATGGAACCCAGGCGACTTCGGAATTGTTGGTGAGGGCAATTTGAAGTCCGCGAACTTGTCAGCGGGCAACAGAGTGAACGTGTCAAAGCCCGCGACCAACATCCCCTTCTCACCGATGAAGACGTTGTTGCCCTTAGGCTTCTTAATTCCCAATGTCTCCAAGATCGGCGGCGTGCCGTGATACCAATGCAACGCGACTGCCGGACGATCTCCATCAGCTGGGAAGTTGAACTTCGCATGCATCGACTTGGGAGTGCGTTGTGAATCAACTTCCGAGCCGTCGCTTTCGACGCGTGTTGGATACTTGAGATTCAATGCCCAGAACGGGATGTCGAGAATATGACAGCCCCAGTTGCCAGCCTCGCCCGTGCCGAAGTCCCACCAGAAGCGCCAGTTGTAAGGACAGTAGTCCGGTGCGTAGGGCCGATCGGCAGCCGGTCCAAGCCACAGATCCCACTTCAAGTTGGCTGGCACCTCGGGAAACTTCTTCGGCATATCGGGCATTCCGCGATTGCCACCAACCCAAGCATGCACCTCGGTCACATTGCCAATCACTCCCGCTCGAATAATCTCGACCGCGTCGTGAATGCTCTTGAGCGTGTGACGTTGCACTCCCAACTGAGTGGCAACCTTCTTCTCAGCCGCCAGCTTGGTCAGCTCGCGAACTTCCCAGACGGAGTGCGCCATCGGCTTCTCAAGATAAACGTGCTTGCCCAGGCTCATCGCCAAACGAGCCGGGTGAAAGTGCATGTGATCGGGAGTGCTAATCGCAACCGCGTCAATGTGCTTCGCCATTTGGTCGAACATCTCGCGGAAATCATAGAACTTCTTGGCCTGAGGAAACCGCGTGTAAGCATCGCCCGCGCGAGTGTCATCGACGTCACACAGCGCGACGACGTTCTCCTTCGAGACGCCGTTCAAGTTCGACTTGCCCTGACCGCCGAGTCCAATCACGGCAACGTTCAGCTTCCCATTCGCCGACTTGCTCTCTTCGGCGGCAAAGCCAGGATTCAAATACGCTCCGGCCCCAACAGCCAAAGCACCTTTCAATACGGACCGACGATGCAGACGCGAAGACATGTAGGTGTTTCCTTAAGAGGTTTTGAAGAGAGTGAACTCAAGCGGCACAAATCAGCCGACTCAAACAACAAGACTCAACGCGCAGCGTTGGCACGAATGACGGCAGCAAACAACCAGTCGAGCAAGTTCGCAAGACAGCGGTGCATAAAGACAAAAAGGACGAATGAAAATCGCAGTGACTTCATTCGCCCCATTGGCTGCTCTGACTGATCGAACCCAGCCGATCAATCAGCACGATTCACATTCCGTGAGACTGCCTAAACTCGACCAACCACCATCGCGTCGTTGGCTGCTCCAATCGCCATCTGCACCATGCGAACCCAATCATCGCACTGTTGCACGACCGCTTCATGCGGCTGTCCCCAGACATCTCGCGACCAAACTTGAATGTCGAAGTAACCGCGATATCCGTTGGCCTGTAGTGAGCTGACCAACTCCAGCAATGGCAAGTCCCCATCACCCGGCAAAGATCGGGAATACTCAGTGCGGTCATCCAAATTCAGGTCGCTCAATTGAACGTGCTTAATCTCACGAGCCAACGCACCGAGTTCGAGAACGTCGGCAGCAGAACTCAAATGCTGGAACGAATCGATCGCTAAGCCTGCACGAGGATGATTCACGTCAGCGAGCAAGCTGCGTGCATCTTCAATTGAATGCAGGAAGGTCCAACGCCGAGACAGCTCAGCACGCATCGGGAGGACCGCCACATCGAGTCCCAATTCATGACCCAGACAGGCGAGTTCGCGAACAGTCTGCGTGACCAACTTGCGTTCGTGCTTGGCGGTGTAGCGACCTCGTGAACCTGGCGTGACGACAACGCACTTGGCCTTCATCGCCGAGGCCATGAACATGGTCTCGTAAGCGTGATCGAGAGCTTGAGCGAATGACTCGCCGTTGCTCCCGGTAAAGCCGCCCACGTACGAGACGCTGGAAACGGAGAGTTCTGTTTCACGCAGTCTTCGCAGCACAACTTTGTTGTCGAATTCGGCGAGCTTCGGCAACCAGATACCCACCGCACCCATCGGAGAAGCATCTAGACCGCGTAGGTCTTCTTCCCAAGATGAGCGATAGGTTGAAATCTGACTGAGTGAGAAGCGAGGTGCAGGAATCGACTTCGCTGAGTTCTGACGGCCCGAATTCTTGGCCTCAAGACACGGCAACTTCCCTGGCTGATCCAAGATGCCCTCTTCGCTACAAGCATTAGAAATGAGTTGAAGGAATGAGCGGCGTTCGACACTAGTCACAGCAGAAGGCTGTTAAGCGGAACGCGAGATGGGGTGCTCAATAGAAGCCGCGTCATCCGAAACAGACAACGCGGCGAGTGAATATTTTCAACCTTGAGCGTTGAGCTTTTGATCGGCGTTGTCCGCCACATTCACCCACACATGCACGTGGGGAGCTCCGCGGAAGTACCACACGAACGATGGACCTTCCAAACGCCAGTTATCCCAAACGCCATCGTTTCCAATGTCGTCGGACTTATAGAACGCAATGTTGCAACTCTCCCAACCGCCCTGCTTGTTGAAGCAGGACATCGCCTCTTGCTGGTCCGTCGAGCGATACGGTTCGAGCAGCAGAGACAAGACTTCTTGGACGTGCTTCTTTTGACCGGCGCTAAGGTCCGAGCATGCCAACCCTGGCTTGAGCTTATTGCCTTTGAAGCCGACTTGGCTCTCACCCGGTGTCTTCTCCAGCAACGCTTTCTCACGTTGCTTGCCATCGAGCATTTGATAGAGCGCGTTGGCCTTCAGAGCTTGATGCCAGTAGACGTTGCCGGGGTGATTGGCTTCTTCGTTGAAGCCCTTCGCGGCGTGACCGTAGAAGATTGGACCACCGAAGGCATAACTCTCTGTGGAATTTCCGTCACACCGAATCGTGAGATGGCGACCGGTCATTACGAACTCAAACTTCTCGCTGCCCGGAGTCCCGAACAGAGCGATCGACTGTGCCTTGCCATAGCCGCCAGCATCGTCTTTGAGTTGCTGCTTGAGACGGTCATGCCATGCGGGGTTGTAGAGACCGTAGAAGATCGCTTCGATCATTCCTTGCTGGTCTTTGGTGAAGAAGTCACTGACGACATTCAGCTTCTTCACGTCGGTGATGTGCCAGTTGTTCGAAACGTGTGTTCGCAACAAACCTCGATCGTCTTCGTGATTCCAGGCGAAGCAGACTTCTTCGCGTTGAGTAGGCGTCAAAGAATCAAAGAGCTTCTTAACGAGCGTCTCTGGCTTTTTAGCATCGGCCGCTTCGTCAGCACGGATCACGTTGGGCAAGGCCACCGAACTTGCGGCGACGGCACCAATCGTTTGGACGAATCGACGACGTGAGAGGCCGCTGGCCTCAGTCTCGCAATCGGAACAGACTCGCTCGCGATGCATGACGCGCTCCTTGTTCGAGGTGAGCAAAGGGCCGAACCGGCCAGGGCGGGGCGTAGGTTATCGCTCGACCTTCGAAACGCAATCGACATCTCACGCCATTTCGGCACTCCGAATGACCTCTCAATGAGGTCCAAAATTTTGCAGAGAATCCACTCGACAACTCGACTGGGAGCAGTGCGTGTTGTCGCTACACTCATCGCACCTCATGGAGGTCCAAACGGGTAGAGCTGTGGATGATTGTTGAATGTCGCGATGAGTCGCGTTGCTGATTGTTCTGAGAGACTTCATGAGTCTAATAACGATAGAGATGAAGCATGTAGAGCACCTCGCTCGCAGTAAATTCATCGACAATGACATCAGCAGATTTGCTCATCGACAAGCACATGGAACCGAGTGGAATGAAGCGCGCACGGACTGCATGCCTCGCTGTCTTGGTTATGGCGCTCGCGCTATCGAGCGTGGGCTGTCAGCGTTCCACCAACGATCCTTCCAACAAAGCAACGTCGCGAGTCATAACTCAACCAGACAAACCCAAGAGTACCTCGATACCCAGCGCTCCGAAGATGTTTCCGTTGGAGATCTTGCAGGTCTCAGGCGAGTCCGAAGAGAAGCCAGCCAGCAAGCCCGCGCGCAAGACCAATCGACTGGCCAAAGAGTCGAGCCCGTATCTTTTGCTACACGCCCACAATCCCGTCGATTGGTATCCGTGGGGACCGGAAGCATTTGAAGCGGCCAAGCGCGACAACAAACCCATCTTCCTCTCGGTGGGTTACAGCAGTTGCTATTGGTGCCACGTGATGGAGCGTCTGGTCTTTTCGAATGAAGACATCGCAGCGTTGATGAATGCAAACTTCATCAACGTGAAAGTTGATCGTGAAGAGCGGCCGGACATCGACGAGGTCTACATGACCTCGTTGCAAATCTATCTCGCGCTCTCGCAAGGTGGCGGCAGCGGTGGCTGGCCACTGTCGATGTTCTTAACCCCCGATGGTCAACCCATTGCGGGAGGCAGCTATTTCCCACCTCAAGACATCGGCAAGCAGTTTGGATTTCCCAAGGTGGCGGGCTTAGTGATCGACGCCTGGAAGAAACAACGCACCGACGTTGAGAACAATGCCAAGACGCTTGCGGAACTTGTGCGTCGCGAGATGCGTGGCGGCTTCGATATCGAGCGTGCTCCACTTAATCGCGAAACCGTGCAGACGATCGTCCGCTCGATCTCGCAATCGCATGATCCTGAGTTTGGCGGCATCGACTTCTCGCTCGATCAACCGGACGCTCCCAAGTTCCCGGCCACTCCGCGACTAGCTCTGTTGTTAGACGAAGTGCGCGAGCATCGAGACCCGCAGGCTGCCAAGGTGCTGTATCACACTCTTGATGTGATGGCCGCCGGTGGCATTCGAGATCATCTCGCAGGTGGCTTCCATCGATATAGCACCGACCGTCAGTGGCGCGTCCCACACTTCGAAAAGATGCTCTATGACAACGCGCAACTGCTCGATGTGTATGCCGAAGCTTTTCGGCTCACCAACAAGCCGCTGTATCGAGAAGTCGCCGACGACATCATCACTTGGTTGATGTCTGAAATGCGCGATAACAATGGCGGGTTCTTCTCGGCCATTGATGCCGAGACCAACACGATCGAAGGCCAGTACTACGTGTGGTCGACACAAGAGATCGATCGAGTCCTCGGGCCAGACGCCGGCTTGTTCCGGCGCGCGTATGGTCTCAATCAAGCTTCCACGTTCGAGCACGGCAGCGTCCTCTTCACGCCTCAACCCATTGAGGCACTGGCTGTCGAAGAACGCATTCCACCGCGTGAGCTGAACCTCAGATTGGCCGAGCAACGTCGCAAGTTGCTCGCCGTCAGAAGAGAGCGACCGAAGCCTCTGGTTGATGACAAGATCCTGGCCGGTTGGAACGGCTTGGCGATTCGCGCGTTGGCGAATGCCGGAAGCATCTTCAGTCGCCGCGATTGCCTGGAAGCCAGCGAGCGAACTGCGATGTTCGTGCTCACCAACATGCGAGAAAAAGAAGGGCGATTACAGAGAACTCATCGAGTTGACCAAGCCAAGCAACTCGCCTTCTTGGATGACTATGCCTACTTGATTGAAGGCTTGTTGGCGTTGCATTGGACGACGCGAGATGCCAAGTGGCTGAACGCTGCCAGACATCTCACGGACACTCAACACAAGCTGTTCTGGGATGAAGCGGGCAAGGGTTACTTCTTCACCGCAGAAGACCACGACAAGTTGTTCGTGCGATTCAAAGATGGGTTTGATGGACCAAGCCCGTCGGCCAACAGTGTGACCGTTCGCAATCATCTGCGATTGGCTTCGTTAACTGGCGACGAGAAGTACCGGCAGTACGCTCAAGAAACGCTCGAAGCGTTTGCCGGGCCACTGAAGAAGACGCCGCGCGGGTTCGCCAACATGACAATCGCATTGTCAGAGTTCGTGGATCGACGCGACTTCCGTACGCTCACCGATCGCTTGAAGAAGCCGCCCGTAAAGGCCCCCGACCAAGCTCCAACCAACGAGCCACCAACTCCCGGCGATAACTCCAAGTCGCCGCGAGAACCCAAGCGACTACCGGTTGATCCATCGGAATCAAAACCGGCTCCTGCTCCAATGAAAGAAGCTCCGTCGGTTGAAACTCCTTCGCCCGATAAGACGAAGACCGAAACAACCAAGCCCGAGCGAGTCACCGCCAAGGCGTATCTCTCGAACAGCAAGTTAGTGCCCGGTCAAACCACGGAGATCGCGATCGTGCTGGCTGTTGATGACAACTGGCACATCAACGCGAATCCGTCCGGTGCCAAGTTCCTCGTTCCCACAACGATCACGTTGAAGTCATCGGTCGGTTCGACAGTCGCTCGCTGGCAGTATCCCATTGGGGCTGAGTTCAAAACCGAGGGTGTTACCGATCCGCTGCGTGTCTACAGCGGCGAAGTCACAATCATCGGCAAGCTAGCGGTGCCAAGTGACACCACCGCCACCGAGGATGGACTAGAGCTTTCAGTCCGTTACCAAGCTTGCAATGACAAACAATGCGAAGCGCCTCGCACCATAAAGTTCGCCGCCAAGCTGCCGATCGCCGGTCCCAACGAAACAGTGGAACCAATCTACGCACCGATCTTTCAGCGCAACAAGTAAAGCCGGTCGCAGCCAAGCAGCTCGACCTGCGAGCTGAGCTTGGGGAACAACTACGAAACGAAAGCCATGTGGCAACGACTGCGACGTGACGACGCGGGTGCTTGTACGAATTATTGCACGGCTTGAGATTCCTTGTGACTTGGTCAGTCCCACTGCGGAGCCTTCCGATGCCACTACCTGTCGACACCGCATTCCTCTCGATTCGGGAACTCGGAGCCAAACTTCGAGCGAAAGAATTCTCCACCGTTCAACTGACCGAGTTCTTCCTGGAACGACTCGATCGCATTGGTCGAGAACTCAATGCCGTCGTCACGTTGACTCGTGACATAGCCATCACGCAGGCGAAGCAAGCGGACGCAGAACTCGCGGCGGGCAAAGATCGAGGCTCCCTGCACGGCATTCCTTTTGGCTCGAAGGATCTGATCGCGGTCAAAGGCCATCCCACAACATGGGGAGCCAAGCCTTTTGAGAAACAAGACTTCGACGAAGACGCCACCGTCATCGTCAAGCTGCGTGAAGCCGGAGCCGTGCACTGCGCCAAGTTGGCCATGGTCGAGATCGCGGGAGGGCTCGGATATCGGCAAGCCAACGCATCCTTCACAGGACCGGGTTTGAATCCGTGGGACAAGAAGCGTTGGAGTGGTGGATCATCGACCGGTCCCGGCTCTGCTGTCGGTGGCGGCCTGGTGCCTTTTGGCATCGGCTCGGAAACATGGGGCTCCATCATGACCCCCGCCGGCTTCTGCGGAATCGCCGGGCTACGTCCGACTTACGGTCGTGTCAGTCGGCATGGCGCGATGGCTCTCAGTTGGACGATGGACAAGCTCGGTCCGATGTGCCGCACCGCTGATGACTGCGGCTTGGTCCTCAACGCGATCGCCGGACCTGATCCCCAAGATCCATCCGCAGCAACTCGCTCTTACTCATACCCCGAATCCGTTGATCCCAATCGCCGCTTCAAGCTGGCAGTGCTCAAGGATGTGGCGAGCCAGACTCAACCCGAAGTTCGAGCCAACTTCGAAGCATCGCTCGCAGTCCTCAAGACCTTCGCCACGATCGAAGAAATTGAATTGCCATCCCTGCCCTTTACCGAGACGGCTTCGATCATCCTCAGCAGTGAAGCTGCGGCGGCCTTTGAAGACCTCATCACGACGGGAGACATCTGGGAGATGACCGCCCCCGAAGATCATTGGGGATTGCATTCTCAGATGGTCATTCCGGCCAAGGACTACATCAACGCCATTCGCATTCGACCGAAGCTGCAACGAGCGATGGATGAACTGCTCAAGCCATTTGACGCTGTCGTAACTCCTACACTGGCCACAGTCGCCTATCCCAATGATGTCGATTGGCCTGAGTACCGAGGCAAAGCCCGACTAACTGCCGACATCGGCGGCGCGAGCAACGTCTGCGGCCTGCCCGGTCTGTCAGTCCCCAACGGTTTTGGAGAAGGTGGCTTACCAACCGGATTGCAGTTCGTTGGTCGCGCGTTTGACGAGAACAAGTTGCTGGCCATCGCTGGTCGCTATCAGCAACTCACCGACTGGCACCGCAAATTCCCGAAGGCGATTGGCCGTTGAAAACTTACCCGTGCGACGTGGTTCAGCGGCCAATCACAGTGCGGCCCCCATATGCAGAAATGAGTCATGAGAAATGGAGATTGAAGACTGCAAAATGAAGGGCCCGGATTGCAATCTGGCACTTTGCATTTTTCATTTTCCAATACTCATCAATCATTCTTCTTCCGCTACCTCAACCGAGCGTACCAGCAAATTACCGGTAAGTTTTGCCTGCCGTTCCCCAAGCTGAGTTAGAGCCCCGACCACGAAGAACGCCGACATGCGTCGCGTCAGCAAGATCATCGAGCAGAATTGCGAGCACTTCGCCCTCATTGAAGCTCGACTCGTTACGAGTTCACGATCGCGTGAATGACATCGCCGCGACTGATCGGAGTTGGGCGACCGAGCGGATCTTGAATCTCGGTATGCGGGTCAATGCCCAAGCAATGGAAGATGGTCGCGTTTAAGTCCGCTGGCGTGACTCGCCCCGCGGCGGGATATGCACCGATCGCGTCCGACGCGCCATGCACCACTCCGCCCTTGATGCCCGCTCCGGCCAGGAACGCCGAGTAGACGTGCCCCCAATGGTCTCGCCCTGCCGCCCCGTTGAAACGCGGCGTGCGACCGAACTCGGACATGCACACGACCAACGTGTCATCAAGCAGGCCGCGCTGTTCGAGGTCCTCAATGACCGCCGAGATCGCTTGGTCGGCTGGCGGAGCAAGTACCGTCTTAAGTCGTTGAGACTCCCTCGCATGACTGTCCCAACACGGAGCATCAGATGGCTCTTCGGGGCCTCGGTACCAATTCACGTGGACCAAAGAAACTCCGGCTTCAATCAGTCGACGACCTAGCAACACGCTCTGACCGAACTGAGACCGACCATAGCGGTCGCGCACGGACTCGGGTTCAAGATCAAGCTGAAACGCGTTGCGAGCTTGTGGTGATCCCAGCATGTCGAAGGCTTGCTGAGCCAACCGGTCATACGCGCCGACTCCGTTGCGAGCTTCATCCAGCTGTCGATTCAGCCGGTCCAATAACGAGTGACGGCCCAGCAATCGCACGTCCGAGACATCGGCATGCAAAGCCAACTCTGTAACTCGATCATCCTTCGTCGCAGGTTGGCAATTCAGCAACCAAGGCTCCACATGCCGCCCGAGGAACCCCGCATCTTGTCCGGGCCATACGCTGCCATCGGTGTTGAAGATGCGATGCGGCAATCGAATCGAAGCTGGCAAACTGCCTCGTTCGGGAGTCAACTTGCGAACGATCGCACCGAGGTTGGGATAGTTGTTGGGGAAGCCGGGGTTTGCATTCTCGACGTTCTGCGGAGCGTGCGGCACGCCAGTCAGCATGTAATAACCACTCGACGAGTGAGCGTTGTCGCCACTCGAAATTGCTCGCAGGATCGCCATGCGATCGGTCAGCAAACTGGTGCGAGGAAACAACTCGCAAATCTGAGTTCCCGGCACCGCAGTGTTGATGGCACCGAACTCACCGCGTACCTCAGCAGGCGCATCAGATTTTGGATCGAACGTCGAATGCTGAGGAGCTCCACCCATCAAAAACAGCACCAAGCAAGACTTCGGTTTCTTAAGAACCGCACCGCCCTGCCCCGCCATCGTTTGTGCGACCTCGCGACCACCCAGCAATTGGTCGAGCCCTAGCCCCAACGTCGAAAGCCCACCGACTCGCAACATTTCTCGCCGCGACAGTCCGTCACACAAACGACTTTGAGCACCCAAGATTCGCAGCATCGGCAACCCTTCGATCATTCGAGCACAAAGACCGCAGCCAAGAATTCGATCGTCGATTCAAGACGACTCAAACGAAACTCAGCGACTCTGCTGGTTGGACTTAAGCTCCCTGCAACCAGCGACGCAAGGCATCTTTGATGGTTCCCCACAGAACCAAACTTACGCGAGTTGAGTTTGTTCGCTCCCGATGGCCAGCGACGCATTCCATCGCGCATTTATCGCGCCACGGTCATTGCTGCGACGCATCTTGTTCGAACGACATGAAGTATCTCGCTGGTCCATCACTCTTGAGATACGGCCGCAGCTCACTCCACGGAACAAGCACCTCGAAGTCATCCGAGAAGTAACCATGTCCGAGAATGTCATGGGTACAAAGGAAGCGGATCCCGCCTGGCTCCAAACAGAACGACGTGAAGATCAACTTCCTCGAAGGAGCATTATGAGATGACGAGCCTTCCCCGTCTGTTTGATCGTTCGAATTTACTTCCTGTTCGACGGCGAACTTCCCGACTTTGGTTCGAACCGCCATGTTCATGATCAAATCTCGAAGTTGTTCGCCGTCTACCTTGTCTGCAACGAATACGTCCTCACTTCGAAATTCATCCGTTTCAACTCCAATTAAGTTGTACGAAAACAACATCAAACCTGACCAAGAATCGGAGTCCGCCAAATAAGTCCACGGTTGCCGACCGGATGCGACCGTATTGCTGATTGCAACCAAATGAGTCGAGGCCACGTAAAACCTCTCACTTCCTTCGTCCCACGAGTCACGAACTAGCTTGAGCCACTCGTCTAAGTTTCGGATGTGCGGCAAAGCCTCTTCGATTTGTGATTCGAATAAGTGCTCAAACTGCTGATTGAGCATCGCGCCCTGGCAGAACTCGCCGTTACCTGTGCGTTCCTCAAATCGCGGCTGTGTGAAATCGAAAACTAAGCGACGACCGAACGGCCCAACTCGAAGTCCGCTGGCAACGACATGACGCACGAACTGCGCGACGCGCTGCAACTCAACAATGGCAGGCTTCTCGTGAGAGCCGCTACCAATCAAACGCCCGCTGAACTTGCCGGTCTTTGAGTCCCACTCGCCTCTCAACTGGCCCACAACGTTGCTCTCGGGATCAAGCAAGTTCCACGAGTACTGGCCGTTCTCGAAACGTCGTCCGGCCAGCGACCAATGGCGGCCATCAGGGAAGACAATCAACGCGAGCACGTCTTTGTCCTTCTGAAAACTCAGCTCGGCCAGCAACGGGCGACCGTCGATCATCCCCGTGCAGATGAAGTAGTCGAGCACCTCAACGGAGTCGAAGTTGTTGCTCTTCCAAATGCCAAACGCACCCAGCCCGAGCACCAACAAAGAGACGACGAAAAGCACCAATCCGATCCGTCGCTTGGGACGAACTTCAGGATTAGCGTCGCCAACAGAGTCCGCCATAAGAGCAACCTCAGAGTTGTAGGTTTCACGACACAGCCAGGCCTGTGACTCACGGGGAATCCTATCGAGAAGCTACACGAGAAGAACGTCGTCTCGTTCCAGACTGAGTTGAGAGATCGATCGTATGGCCCGACTTCGAACCGCCCGGCGACACTCTACTTGAAGCCAAGCAATGCCTCGGCGTCAGTTCGCTTGATAAGAACTCTGACACGGTTGCTCTGACCGCAGCGTTACATCAGCTTCCCCGAAATGAATCCAGCGATCTGCTTCACCCCACGAGGAGGCACCTCATGCGTTTATGGCGAAACATTCTCTCGGCAGCTCTAGTTTCGATGGGAGCAATGTCTGCTCAGGCTGCGGTCACGTTGCCACCCGTCATTGACTCGCACATGGTCTTGCAACACGGTCAGAGCGTCCCCGTGTGGGGCACGGCGGTCAGTGGCGAAGAGGTCACGGTCAAGTTTCGTGACCAAATGAAATCCACAAAGGCCGGCGCCGATGGCAAGTGGAGTGTGAAGCTCGATGCATTGAAGGTCGGCGGCCCCGACGTCATGACGATAGCTGGCTCGAACACCATCACACTCGACGACGTACTTGTCGGAGAAGTTTGGGTCGGATCGGGTCAGTCCAACATGCAAGGTACGGTCAGCGGTTATGCCAAGAGTGACCCGGTGTTGGATAAGCTCGCTAAAGAGACCTACCCCAAACTCCGATTGATGCGCGGTGTTCGCAGCAAGTGGGCTCTAGCCACTCCTGAAAACAACGGCGGTGCGTCCGCGATCTTGTTCGCTTTTGGAGTCCGCTTGCAGCAGAAGCTCGATATGCCGGTCGGCATCATGGTGGGAGCTGTCGGTGGCACGCCGTCGGGCTATTGGCTGACGGCGGACCATTTGGCCAACGACGCGGCAGCTCAGCAGTCCATCAAGAAGTTCGCCGAGTCCTATCCGCTCGACATGCTGCGAGAGAAACACAAAGCCGATCTCGCGGCTTGGGAGAAGCAATACGGAGCCGACGCCAAAGCTGGAAAGAAAGTGCCGAGCGCGCCGCCTGAACCGCAGCCCGCAGGCGAATGCCGAGGCAAGATTGGCAATCTCTACGAAGCTCACATTCGGCCCTATCAGCCGTTCGCGATTCGAGGAGTCCTTTGGGACCAAGGTGAAAGCGGCACGGCCATCACCGGTCTCGACCAGTACTACGCGATGAGCGCACTCATCAAAGGTTGGCGCAAGGATTGGGGCCAAGGCGAGTTCCCCTTCCTCTACGTGCAAAAGCAAAGCGGAGGAGGCTGCGCGTTCGATCCTCAAGACCCAGTGACCGACAAAGCGGACGCGTTCACGCCGCTGCCCAAAGCGGTCCCCGCCACCGGCGAGGGGCTGTATCGCGAACTCCATCAACGCATCGCCGAGCACCCTCGCACGGCGATGGTCGGCAGCACGGATTTGGGTCCGGGAATCCATCCCACCAACAAGTCAGGCTATGGCACGCGAGCCGCTCAAGTTGCACTGGGCT
The DNA here is from genome assembly GCA_900299185.1 of Planctomycetaceae bacterium. Taxonomy (GTDB): domain Bacteria; phylum Planctomycetota; class Planctomycetia; order Planctomycetales; family Planctomycetaceae; genus AM-0621. The sequence goes on along the minus strand of OMIV01000090.1, from coordinate 7,533 downwards.
TCGTCTATGAACAAGACGTCGCGATCAGTGGCCCAACTTATAAGTCGCACGTGGTTGAAGGTGAGAAGGTGCGTATTCACTTCAACCATGTTCGAGGTGGCTTGCTCTTTAAGCACGGCGACAAGCTGCAAGGCTTTGCGGTTTCTGGAGACGGCAAGTCGTTTCATTGGGCCGACGCTGTGATCGATGGCGAAACGGTTATCGTGAGTTGCCAGGATGTAAAGAGTCCGACAGCCGTGCGATATGCCTGGGGCTCGCGTCATACTTGGGCCAACCTCTTCAATAAAGATGGTCTGCCCGCGAACGCCTTTCGCACCGACAAGTAACTCTTATGACTGCTACGGCGGCCAGTAGCTCGGCACAGTGTCGAGTTCCTGGCCGCTCTTCCTCGCGACGCCAATCACGATGTCACCCAGCGCTGCTGAGATCCGCTCGGCCTACGACAAAGCCAAGCAACTGCTGCTTGATCAATGCGTTTCCATCAACGGCCAATCGGCTCATTGGTACGGAGAACTCTCCACATCCGCGCTCTCGACCGCAACGGCGATGATGGCCCTGCTGCAAGTGGTGAAGGCCGGTCGCAGTGCGCGCGACTTCGAGATCAATGCCGATTTCGAGCAACTCATCGGAGGCGGAGCACGATGGCTCGTTGAGCATCAGAACCAAGACGGCGGCTGGGGCGATACAACGAAGAGCATGAGTAACATCTCAACGACGATGCTGTGTCATGCGGTGTTGTCGATGGTCAGTGGTCAGTGGTCAGTGGCTGGGGCCGAAGACGCCGTTTCCTGTGCTAAGAACTACATCGACAAACTCGGCGGGGTTGAGGCTGTTCGCCGACGGTACGGCAAGGACAAGACGTTCTCGGTGCCGCTCCTCACTCATTGTGCGTTGGCGGGGCTCGTGGATTGGCGCGAGGTTTCGTCGCTGCCATTTGAGTTGGCTTGCTTGCCGGCGCGGTTTTATGCGGCGGTCAAATTACCTGTTGTGAGCTACGCGTTGCCGGCTCTGATCGCGATCGGGCAAGTGAAGCATCACTTCGCACCGAGTTGGAATCCGCTCGTCCGTTGGCTACGCAATCGAGCGATCAACAAGAGCCTGCAAGTGCTCGAACGCATTCAGCCGCCGAACGGAGGCTTCCTCGAAGCCGCTCCGCTGACGAGCTTTGTCACGATGAGTTTGGTGGCGAAGGGGCTCGTCGATCATGTCGTCGTACGACGCGGAGTGAGGTTCCTCTGCGAGTCCGTGCGTCCCGATGGAAGCTGGCCGATCGACACGAACTTAGCGACTTGGGTCACGACGCTGGCAATCAACGCTCTCAAGGACGACGTGCCAGAGTCATTGCGTCCCGACCTCATGAAGTGGTTGCTGGGGCAGCAATACCGCGACGTGCATCCCTTCACGAATGCCGCGCCCGGAGGCTGGGCATGGACCGATCTGCCCGGAGGTGTGCCGGATGCGGATGACACTCCGGGAGCGATGCTGGCGTTATACCACCTAGTTCAGTGGGATGTTCCATATCCCGAAGACGAAGAAGCTCGAGAGCGACACTGCCGTAAATTTCATCAGAACTCGCCGCCGGTATGCGCTGCAAACGACGGTGCATTGAAGTGGCTAATCGATCTTCAGAACGTAGATGGCGGGTGGCCAACATTTTGTCGGGGTTGGGGCACATTACCTTTTGATCGAAGCTCTCCTGACATCACAGCACACGTTCTTCGTGCAATCGCGATCCGATGGTGGGACTGTTTCTATCCAGAATCTCTTCCACTCAACACACCGCCGCATCATAGGCGCGCCTTCAAAAAGTCCCTTGTTTACACCGCTTGCGCTGCAGCGATAGATGGCTTTGGCTTTCTTGCGAAGACCCAACGCCGTGACGGCTCATGGCTGCCGCTGTGGTTCGGCAATCAGCATGCTCAGGACGACGAGAATCCGACCTATGGGACCAGCCGCGTACTCATGGCCTATCGCGATTGTCGGCGGCTCGAAACGAATGAGGCTCAGCGCGGAGCGAGCTTTCTCGCGAGCATCCAAAACCCCGACGGCGGATGGGGCGGAGCAGCAGGGATCGCGCCTTCCGTCGAGGAAACAGCTCTGGCCGCCGAAGTCCTGCTCGACTTTGAACAATACCGGTCGCAAGCATTCGGCGGGATCGGCTGGTTAATCAATCGGTTGTATGACGGTTCTCTGACAGAGCCTTCACCCCTAGGTTTTTATTTCGCCAAGTTGTGGTATTTTGAGCGACTCTATCCGCTCGTCTTCGCCGTCTCGGCCCTCCGTCGATCCGTCGAAGTCAGTGGACCAGAAGAAATGCCTTCCTAACAGTCGCTCGACTGTTTTTGCTGCCTCAGGAGCCCACCGTGTTGATCGCCTCTGTTGAGACTGCCACTTCCGAAACTGATAGCGACGAAGTGCCCGGCGTGCCGATGGAAGTCGATGAAGCGCCGGTTAGACGACGTCGCCGTCGCCAAAGCACAACGCATCTCAAGGCCGTACCTCAATCGCTCGAACAACGAGAACTCCTCAAAGCTGAAGCCGAGAAGTACGCCGCGACATTGGATCGCAGCCGCCAATTCACCAAAGCTGACTTGGAAGATTGGTCCCGAGATCTGCTTAGTCGCTTGGGTATGTCCGAGAGTTACGTGGGCTTTGCAGCGGTACTCATCGGCAACTTCTTCTGGAAGCGGCAGTTCCTGTCGATCCCGTTCAACCGCCGCATGCTGTTGTTGCCGCACTGCCTAAAGCATGCCGAAGGTTGCCCAGCGGACTACGACGAATTCGGACTCGACTGCGAAACCTGCGGCGCATGTTCGATCGCGGACTATAAGGTCAAAGCCGAGAAGCTGGGCTACAAGGTGCTTGTGGCTGAAGGTTCTCCAATCGTCTTGAAGATCATCGTCAGCGGATACATCGATGGCATTCTGGGTGTCGCCTGTTTGAACGTGTTGGAGAAGGCGATCGACAAAGTGCTCATCGCGGGCGTGCCTTCGTATGCCATTCCGCTGCACTCAGGCGACTGCAAGAACACCACGCTCGATCAAAGCTGGGTCTTTGAGGTGCTCGATAAGTACGAACCCATGCCCGAGCCTGAAACGCCGAGCTTCCTGCCTCTGATTCGTGCGGGCAACTTCTTGTTCGAGCGCGACTTCGACCGACTATTGCCACGAGTCCGCACCAAGGATCCGGCTCGCGCTGATAGCCCGATCGCCTTCACAGAGAAGATTGCTTATGACTGGCTGGCCAATGGCGGTAAGCGGTTCCGACCGTTCATCACCTTGGCAGCGTACGACTCCATGACGGGTGGCGTCCTGCAGAAGACTCAATTGGAAAAGGTTGATCGTCTGCCTGTGCCGGACTCGGTTTGTCGAGTCGCTATGTCGATCGAAGCCTTCCACAAAGCGTCGCTCGTACATGACGACATCGAAGACGACGATCTTTTCCGTTACGGACGTCCGACGGTGCATCGCGAGTATGACCTCGGCACAGCAATCAACGTTGGCGACCACTTGATCGGTTTGGGCTATAAGCTGCTCAACTCTGTCCGCCAAGATTTCGGACCTGACGTCGCCTGCGACGTGCTCGATCGAATGTCCCAAGCCCACATCAAACTGTGCGACGGACAAGGCGCCGAGATGGCATGGCAACGTCGTCCGACGATTGAACTGACCGCTCTGGATGCCCTTCAAATCTACGCCTTGAAAACATCGCCAGCGTTCGAAGCAGCGTTGTATTCGGGCCTTCGAATGGCAGGCCCATTGGGTGTAAACGAAGAGATGGTCCCCGCCTTCTGCCGCCATCTGGGAGTTGGCTTCCAAGTCCTAAACGACTTGAAGGACTGGCGCGGAGACAAGAATAACAAGCTCGTCGCCGGCCAAGATGCGAAGGCACTTCGTCCCACCGTACTGCTCGCTATGGCAATCGAAGCAGCGAACTTCTCCCAGCGAGAAGCCTTGCAGGACATCATCGAGGGCGATGCCAATGATCCTCAGCGAGTCGAACGATTGCGTCGGATCTTCGAAGAGTGCGGCGTCTTCGAAAAGGCGGAAGCACTCGTCGATAAGTCTCGAGCCCGCGCTGAGTCGCTGGCTGATGAGACCGAGAATGAGAAGCTCCGACAGTTGCTCTACTTCTTGGTCGACACCGTTCTCGCGCCAGAAGACGACGAAGCTCCAGCCCCAGCCGAGCAAGACATGTTGGTCGCCTTACCGCTGGCTTAGGTCGATTTTCATAAACTTGAATTCGGTGTCTCATCGACCGAGACACCAAGTTCTCTCGCGTCGGGCAGTCACGCTCGCTTCGAGATGCTCCATGTTCTCTTTCAAAGGATGCTTCCGTGTCGGGTGAATCGGAATTGTTGGCGTTGAGCAAGCAGCTCTTGTCCGTGATCGATGCAGGTAACTGGGCCGAATACGCCAAGCTTTGCGACGAAGGTTTGAGCTGCTTCGAGCCCGAAGCATTGGGGCAACTCGTCGAAGGATTGCCATTCCATAAGTTCTATTTCGACATGCCCGGAAGCCCGACCAAGCCTGCGAAGCAATCAACTATGGCCTCGCCCAAAGTTCGAATGATGGGCGATTCCGCGGCGGTGGTGACCTACGTTCGAGTCGTTCAAAAGATCCTCGGCGACGGCTCACCCACATGCGTCGCGATCGAAGAGACTCGCGTCTGGGAAAAGAAGGATGGACGTTGGCTTCACGTCCATTTCCACCGCTCGGCTCCGGGAAAGTAAGGCATGCGTGAATTTGTCGGAGCAAAGCTCCACGGCTTGAGGATCACTGGCAAGAGTCTCGAATACGAAGGCTCCGCAACGATTCCCACAAGCCTCATGCAGCGTGCGGACATTCAACCATATGAGCGCGTCTATCTCGTCAATAAGTCGACGGGGACTCGCTGGGACACTTACGCCTTGCCTGGTCCAGAAGGCGAGTTCGTACTCAACGGTGCCGCCGCTCGGCTGGGCGAAGTAGATGACGAAGTCTTGCTGTGGACGTTCCGCGAAGAAGAGCGTTTCAGCGGAGCCGTCGTGTTGTTCTTGGATGCCAATAACTCGGTCACCAGAGAAACTCGCTATCCGGCAGCGACCTTATAACCACTCTCAGCCAATGAAATAGGGACGAGTAAGATCGAGTCAGACTGGTGCTCAGCGACCAGTTTGTCTCGATCTTACTCGTCCCTATTGTGTTTGGCGGCAGTTCGCGCATTACTCAAGACCGTACTTCAAAAGGAGCATCCGATGCCGACGATTAAGAAGCTGACTGCAGCTGTGGTCGGAGTAATGTCGGGGCTCTACTTGTTGAATATCGGAGCGGGCATTGTCGAATTTGGTCCCGACAATCTCCCGGTGGTCGGCAACCTCGATGAGATCATTGCCACGATCCTGCTGCTGCGAAGTCTGACCTATCTCGGAGTTGATACTCAGCGTTGGCTCGGAGCACACCGCACGCTATCGCAACTCGGTGGCATCGCCAGTGCGATTCTAAACAAAGACAAGCCTGATAGCTCGCAACACTAAAGCCAGCGACTCGCAATCAGAAGACGGTCGCGTGTAAGCGAAATGACATCACCGCATGCAGCGACTTAAGCAGCTGGACTATCGAGGGCGCGGTCGAAATGCTTGGACTCGTCCCGACGTGAGATTCGCCAGGTTGATGTCGAACGTTGAAACCGTGCGGTTGCCATTGAAGTTCTGCTGCAGGATGAAGACTCGGTCTCCGGTGCCTGAGTAAACGATCGCAGTGTGATTGGGAGCCCCCATGATTGCGTAGAAGCCGGGCTCATCGAACCGAGCGGTCGTGAACTGCAACACGTCCCCAGGCTTGATCGAGCGAAGCGGGATCTCGTCCCCGAACGTGTAACCGTCGGGTGGCTGAGCACCGGCCGCCTTCATGGCTTCTGCGGCCAAGGTCCAGCACTCACCATTTCCAACCTGCTGACCAAGGTGGCTGATTGCGAACTGCAAAATCTTCTGCCCCACTTCCGTCGCGGCCGCACCAGGCTGAGTCGGCGCAGTTGTTCCAGCGCCACCAGCAGCAACGGCTCCGCCTGCTGTCGTACCACCGGCCGTAGCCTTACCGGTTGATGATGCCTGCCCTTTGCCGCCTGCAGTGGTCGAGTTCGAGGAAGTGGCTCCGCCGTTGGAGCCGCTGGTCACGTTCGTATTGGGAGTCCGAACGAAGTTTGGGTTCCCACCTGCCATCGCGATCGCATAGCCGCTCGCACCATTGGGAATCGACTGCAAGAGCTGCCCTCCATTTCCACCGATCGGACCGCCCTGCCCCTTGCCCGCTAGACCACCGCCATTATTCCCCGCAGGAGCTTTCTGAATCGGTAAGCCCGCCGCCACGGCTTCGACCTTTCGGGTCAGCGCGACAACCTCTGAAAAGTGAGTCTTCACGCCATCAGACAACAGCACGCGAACGGTCGATCGCTCTTTGCCTTCTCGATAATCCAAAGCCACAACACCTTCAGTCGCCGCAGCATTCTTGATGACCTTAGCCTCATCAACTGTCAGGGCTCGGCGAGCCTTCGCCTTCCGAGCTGCCTCCCGCGCGTTGTCATTCGTCGTTCCCTCGATGGCGTTTTCCTTCTTCAACGCCGTGAGTGCCATTTGCTCGACGTTATCGAGATCTCCGTCGGTCGCCTGGCCGGAAGAGGCATCGAGACGAGCGACGAAAACCAACTTCTTAAGTCCGGCCTTACGAGCGACTACCGCCATTTCATGCAGAGTAAGTTCTAACTTCGGCTCGTCGGCGACAGCAGAAACTGACAATGTCAGAGCAACCAAAAATGCCAAGATTCGACGCATGAAAAGTTCCTTATCAGTCATGGAACGAAGACAAAGCAGCAGCCGGAATTCGACACAGCTCTCGTGGATGGTCGCTCATGCTCGCCGCATCGGCTTGAACCTATCACAAGCCGACCAGTCGCTGAAGGACGAAGTCAGACATCCACATCCAACCGCCAAACGCGTTATCGCAGGCCGATTCAACAACTCGTCACCAAAGTCGCAGCCAGACGACGGTCGGACGCACTTCGAAGCGGCAGGAGTGCTCTATGAAAACGAAAACGGCCACCCTATTGGGTGGCCGTTTTGTTTGAGCTACCGAAGGTCGGACTCGAACCGACACGTCCTTTGGGGACAATGGATTTTGAATCCATCGCGTCTGCCATTCCGCCACTCCGGCGTCGCTCGACCAGGAATAAGAGCTTGCGTGGTTGCTCACCCGGTCAAAGCGGGCGCAAATTTAGTAAAGCCAACTCACTCCGACAACTGACCCCGAGGCAGAGTTTCGCAAACTCAGTTGAGTCCCTGAGCCTGCACGTCGAACAACCAATTCCATCGTTTCAAACGAGTTCACTAGCTCATTCCGAAGTGCTCATCACGGTGCCTACAGTGATGAACTCAAACTCTTAGGCCGTGTGGACATTAGAGAGGAGTATGGGATAGAGGTCGGTTTTCCACTCCTGCCACGGAAGGCTCAACATGTTGTCTCGCCACGCGATTTCGGATGTCGACTGGTTTCTTATCGC
>OMIV01000089.1 GCA_900299185.1 Planctomycetaceae bacterium | reverse complement strand
ACAACCTGCTGAAACTGTTCCGCGCCCAAACGGCCTAACCGGCCCCCGCCCCGACAAAATGTCCGCCAATATCAACCTACTCGGACAGGCTCCTAGGCGACGGTCCGAGTCACTTGTGGTTACAGTCGTCACCACACCTTGGACGTAAGCGAAATGCAGACGCTGAGAGTCTCGTCTCTGGTCACCATTGGTTGTGGGATCGTGTGGCGAATCAGCAACGTCCGAATCCCAGTGTGAGGCCGCGTGGCAACACGTCGCCATCATCGGCAACTTCGGCAGTATCTGTCACTGATGCCAACTGTGATTGGTCCGCATGCACGCCTCTATTGCTGCATCGCTTTGCGGGACTCCGACCGAGCAGTTCGCTGGCATCACCTAGTCTTCAGTGGATGCCAAACGCGGAGCTGGTGCACTACTCCGCGCGTTCGTCCTTGAACAATGACGTTCGAGTTACCGAATTCGACGCATCACGGCTTTCTTAAGTTGTCATCATGTCTGACCGTCGCAACTGCCACCGCTTTGTGGTTGAACCCGATCGTGCTCAAGTCACGTTCGTGGCGGGATCAGCGCGCGCTCAAGCGTATTTGGCTGATGAGTCTGCGAATGGCATGGGGTTGCTCGTACTGCGTGGCCTGTCCTTCGAAGTTGGTCGCACGGTCTTTGTCGAGGTCAACGATGTCGTTCACGAGTGCGAGGTCGTGAGGATCGTCGCCGAGGATCTGTATCAGCACATTGGCGTGCGACGGATTCGCGAGCACTTCGAGATCCCGTTACCAATTCTTGGTAAGACTCAGAAGTGGTTTAAGGACAGCATCTCCACATCTAACCCGTTGTTGTTTATCGGCATTGTGGTCGGCTTCAGCGGGATGATTATCGGAGCACTCAGCTTCATTGGGATTGGTGGTTCAAACAAAAAGCTGGGTGAGCAGGCCATTCATAATGTCCGCGAGGCGGCTCCATTAACCGAAGCTCAGATTGTTGCCGAGAAAGCTCAGGCCGCAGCCAAAGAAGCTGCTGAATTCCTGGCGTTGCAGGCCGAGCAGCAGCGCGAGCAGGCGGCGGTGTTATTGACCGGCACCGGAGACTTCAGTTGGAACGCGCTCGTCGATCAGTTGGGACTGTCGTGGAATCAACAGCGGCAGCTTCTGAAACTGACCGAGCCTCGCAGTTTGGCTGACGCCGGTCTGCCGCCACTTCGGCCACACGAGCTGCGACAGAAGGCACTCGGGCTGTTGTCTGTCGACCAGCAACGGCGGATCAATCAATTGCTGGTGTCTGGGGCGTTCTAGTGCGTCTTCAAAGCTAGGTTTTCGGTGTGCACATCTCAGTCGCGGAGCGACTCGCATCACGCGAACTTCAAGCCTTGAAGGTGCACTCGCTGGAATGCGCCTAATTCTGGAGAGCCACACCGCAGTCGCATCCGATTCTTTTCGGCATCGTCACTGAAACCAAACGCTCGGGTATTGGTTGATCGACCGGGAATTCAAAGACGCTGACAGGCAGGCTGCCTACCCCACATCCAGACTGACTCTTCGGTGGGCTGTGGGGACTCTTACATCAGGGAGCACCACGTTGATGCCATCACTGCATGGGGTAGGGATCAGCGAATGCTCCGAAGGCACCTAAGCCACCATCGACTTCCAGGTCTGTCGCAGTAATGAAGGCTGCGTCGTCGCTCGCTAGCCACAACACGGCATGAGCGATCTCTTCGGGGCGACCGAGCCTTCCGATGGGATGACGGTTCGCGAGCTCACGCTCACCGCCTTGAGCTGCCAGTGACGCTCTGACGAGCGGCGTGTCGATGGCTCCCGGAGAAACCGAGACGACTCGGATTCCGAGCCGCGCGTACTCGACGCCCCATTGTCGCGTTTGCATGAGGTTCGCCGCTTTGATTGGTCCATAGGCCGGCACTTGTCGCGCGGTGCGATGAGCTTGCCCGCTGGCGATGTTGACGACCACTCCGCTGTGCTGCTGCTTCATGTGCTTGAGCGCGTGCTTCGCCAAGAACGTATAGCCCGAGAAGTTCACACCCACGATTCGATGCCACATCTCGGCAGAGAGTTCATCGACTGGCACGTAAGAATTCGGCGGCTGAATAGCGGCGTTATTGACCAGCACATCGAGAGCACCGTGGGCCGCAATGGTCTCTGCCACAGCTCGTTCGCAGTCAGCTTCGGACGAGGTGTCGCCGGACACAAAGCGGATATCGGACGGCAATTCGTCAGCCGGTTTGACGTCCAGATACACGACGCTCGCCCCAGCGGCATGAAAGGCTTCGCAGATCGCTCGGCCAATGCCGCTGGCACCGCCGCTCACGAGTACGACTCGGCCTGAATGGTCATAACGAACGCTGCCGCGAGGTCGAGGCGTGGGCATGAAAACTTCCTGGGTTGAAGATTCCAACGAGAGTGGCGGAGCACACTGGGAACGTGCTCATGTCACATGAGAGTTAGCGCGTGAGCGATTTGCCGAAGTCGTGCTTGCGACTACGGCTTCAACACGATCTTGCCCGTCAACGTGCCTTTGCTGGCCAGCGTGTTGTCCTCTTGGAGTTGATGGGCGGCTGCTGCTTCCGAGAGCGGCATCAGTTGGCCGATCAGTGGATGCCAGCCGCCGGACTCGCACAATGCGTTGATGGCTTCGGCGCAGTCTCGCTGCTCGGCGGGAGTGGCGTTGAACATCGCGAAGCCCAACAGCCGCAAGTCCTTCACATAGAAGGGACCAACCGGGAACTCGGGACGCGCTGCTCGTCCTGCCATGAAGATGATGCGGCCGCGCGGCGACATCAGTCCGACGGTGCGATCCGGGGTCGGCTCGCGCTGAGTTTCGAACCAGACATGCAAACCGCCGTTGGCTGTTGCGAAGGCTCGGATCTGATCGTCGATTTGCGGGTCGCGATAATTCAGAACGCAGTCGGCTCCATAGCTTTGGGCCAACGCTCGCTTGGCGTCATTGCCAACGGTCGTGATGACCTTCGCTCCCACCGACTTCGCAATTTGGACGACGGCTGCGCCGACTCCGCCCGTGCCGCCATTCACAAAGACGACTTCACCAGCTTTCAAACTGGCGTGCAGACAAAGTCCCAGGTGAGCCGTAATTCCCACTAAGGCCCCGGCTGCGGCCACTTCATCGGTCATGCAACAAGGAGTTGGATACAGCCACTCTTCACCGACGGCGGCGTACTCGGCGAAAGAACCTCGACGCCCGAAGAGACTTTGATTGCTGCCCCATACTCGATCTCCGACTTTGAATCGACGGACATTGGCTCCCACAGCTTCCACGGTCCCGGCCAGGTCACAACCAATGATGTAAGGAAACGTCATCGGCACCTTGACGATGCCTGCGCGGATGTAGGTGTCGATGGGATTGACCGCGACGGCGCCGACCTTGACCAGCACTTCGTTGGGGCCTGCTGTGGGAGTGGGAACGTCGCCGTACTGAATGACGCTCGCGGCGCCAGTCTCGTTGATGAAGGCTGCTTTCATGATGTGTCTTCGTAGCTGAGTTGGAGTAATTCTTACCGTGAGGCCGTGCGAAGACGCGGCCACAGGACGCGTAACCTCGCACAAGAACGGTGCAGAATCTTGATCCTCAGTCCGAGACGCAAGCGGTGCGAGCATAGAGCGTGCGAGTGAATGCATCTCGTGGCGAAAGGGGCCGCTCTTGTGAGGCTCGCATTTTGGCAGATGGGGCCATTCGAGATCTAAAGATCGTCGCGGCTCGATGGCTGGTGGCTACACCTCAGCGAGTGAATGAATTGATGACGCCGGAGCCAGGTGTTGACTGAGGACGGCGAACATCTGCTCGCGGTCGATGGGCTTAGTGATGTAGGCGTCGCAGCCGGAGGCGAGGCAGAGATCGCGGTCAGCGGTCATGGCGTTGGCTGTAGCCGCGATGATGGGCAGGGGGTAGCCGCGTCGACGCAGTTCGGCGGCAAGTTCATTACCGCTCATGAACGGCATTTGCATGTCGGTCAAAATCACATCGAACGGTTGGTTCGCTTCGAAAGCTGGCCACGCGGCATTCAGAGCTTCGCGACCATCGTTCACAATGGTGACTTCCAGACCGGCTTTTCGAAGCTGGAAGGAAATCAAACGCTGGTTGTCGACTCCGTCGTCGGCGAGCAGGACGCGACCGTTGAGTTTTGGGTATGTCACTCGTTTTACAGTCGACTGCTGAGACTTGGTGATTGTCATCTCTAGGGACTCGATCATCGGTCCCTGCACGTCGCCGACTTTGATCGTGACTCGGAAACGCGTGCCGACTCCTGGTTCGGATGAGGCAATCTGAATGTCTCCGCCCATACCTTGTGCTAGCCGCTTGCTGATCGTCAGACCGAGTCCTGTTCCTCCAAAACGCCGTGTCGTTGAAGTGTCAGCTTGGGTGAAGGGCTGGAAGAGTGCTTGCGATTGTTCTGGCGTCATGCCCAGGCCGGTGTCGACGACATCAATCGAAAGGATGCTGGAGTCCCGCTGATAAGACAATTCCATGGACACCGAGCCGTGCTCAGTGAATTTCAAAGCATTGCCGACCAGATTCATCAGGATTTGGCGCAAGCGAGTGGGATCACAACTGATGCTTTCTGGGATCGGTGCTAGGCACTTGGCATCGAGCTTCAGGCCCTTCGCTTCGGCTTTCGGAGTCATCAGTTTCAAGATGTCGTCCACCACGCGTGTCGTTGGGCACTGAATCTGTTCGATGGTCATCTTGCCGGCGTCGATCTTCGAGAGATCGAGGATGTCATTGATGATCGTTAGCAGATGCTCGCCGTTGCGACGCACGGTATCGATCGCTTCATGGCGACGTTGAGAAGCTGACTCGTCGCCTTCTAGTTCGGCGAGCTCATCGGTAAAGCCCAAGATCGCTGTCATTGGCGTGCGGATCTCATGGCTCATGTTGGCGAGGAATTCGCTCTTGGACTGAGCGGCCTTATCGGCCGCGCGTCGAGCCACATCGAGTTCGGTATTACGAATCTGAAGTAATTGAGTCTGCGATTTCAACGATTCGTTTTGCTCGTCGAGTTGCAGCACAAGCTGATTAAACATATCGCCGATGCGCCCGATTTCATGATCTCCAAGATCTGGCACGAGCGCGGTGCGGTCACCTGCCGATCGAAGCTTCAGCACCCAGTCCATCCGCTGGGCTGGGATGAGGACGTATTGCCGAATCAAGCGGCCTATTGCCAAGACTCCGCCCATGATGCTGCAGACTAAGACGGTTAATAGTTCGCGGATCAATAACGCGAGCCTGCGATGCATCGCTCGAGTGTCGATATGCAGCATCACTGCGCCGTAATCGAAGTTGGAAACACTGCTACTATCCGGAAGAATCAAGGGAGCTGTGTAGTCGGCTAGATTGCCGTCGCCATGTGCGGGCTGAAATTTGGCGACGCGCTCTCGTAACACCTGATTGATATCGTCCGCGATGGTTTCACGTGGGAGATCACAGAGCGCGACGCCGACTAAAGTTGGGTCCGTGCAAGCCAATACTCGCGGTGGTTCATGAGCCACGACGATGAGGAATTCGACGTCTTGAGCGGCTCCCATGGCCATTACAAATCGCTGCATGCGTTCGGGAGACGGTAAGGTCTCAATGGCATGTCCCACACTGTCAACGATGGCCTCTGCTCGCATCGCGACTTGCAGTTCGAGTTCCTTTCGGGTCGAGCGATAGCGGTCCCAGGAGATACACAACGCTAAAAGTAATGCACCACACACAATGGGGATGATTAGCTTGGTTCGTAGTGAACCATTGCCGGTTGGATGGAATTTGCGATCGGTCATGGCTTTGTGACCTCACGCACGATGGAGTCATCAACCCAAGCTGCTCTGTCCAACATTCGCGGCGATAGTCCAATCGTCCTCATTTGAGTGGTCGCTTCTTCGAGCGACTTCACGAATTGGCCTGAATCTGCAAGACCAGCTTGTTGCTCTGGAAGTGGTACCAGACCGATACCTTTCATGGTCGACTGCAACTCCGCAGAACTGAGCTGCAGATGCTTGCAAAGAATCGTGCTGGCTTGATCAGGGTGATTGAGGAAAAACCTTTGAGCTCGGAAGAATGCTCTCATCACTTTGATGATGTCGGGACGTCGCTGCTGGATGGCCTGCGGAGACGCGCTGACGCAATCAACGATGACTCCCGGAATGGCACTGGTGTCAAAGACGCTGTGAATCCGCTCGTTCCGCAGCAGTGACACACTGATTGGTGGATAAGACTGAGCAGCGTCGATCGTTCCTAGATCGAATGCTTGCGTCATCTCATTTTGAGGCATCGGTACCACGACAACGTCACTTAGGTTCATTCCGGCTGACTTCAGCGAGAAGGCAAGATTCACAACGTCGAGTGAGTGCGGTTCGATGGCAATTCTCTTGCCGCGAAGGTCACTAACTGAGGCGAACTCCCGCCTAGTTAGCAACATGTCTGCGCCCATCGAGTAGTCGGCGATCGCGATGGTTTTGATGGCTGTCACATTCTCGTTGGCGATGTAAATCACCTCGGCCATTGACGACGCCAACAGATCAGTTTGGCCGCGTTCAAAAGTACGTCGAGCATCCCCTAAAGAGGCCTGCTTGATGAGCTTGACTTCGACTCCTTCGTCTTCGAAGTAACCCAACTCATTCGCCAATGAAAAGAACTCGTAGCCCGGCCAGGCATTGAAGGCGATGCGGATTGGCGGTTTTTGAGCTTCAACAAATGCCGGAGCCGATACCACGTACGCGATCAACATAATGATCACGCAAGTTGCGGCTGTTGCGACTTGATCGGCGCGGATCCAAGTGCGCATGGACATGAACTCCGAAGACTGTTGATTTGAAAGAGAACCGTGTCTGAGGTTTTCGCACCGTGAGTGGTGCAAATTGGCACCGCAGCATCAAGATAGATTCTGTCTGACAACAGGTAGGTTTCATTTGTCACACTCGAACGAGATGTTGTGCTCCATGTCGCACTGTCGCCAGCTTTGTCGATTGAGCCAACGAGCGCTCGGCGATTTCCCTCGTACCCGGAGGTGCCGACCAGGGGGGGAACTGAAACTTCAGTTGCTCCATCGCGTGCCAAGTTCCACGGATGGTCCTTCTCATTCGGTGTGGGTTCGGTAAAAGCCTGCTTCGTCAATGGCGTGACGGTGTGTTGTGAATCCATCTCGACCGAAAGGACCGCAATGAAAGCTCGATGCTTGTGGCTACTGCTTGGTGCGTTGGCGGCGTTTGTCATTGGCCCAACTCTGCAGGCCGCTGATGCCAAACGACCCAACGTGTTGTTTCTGATGTCGGACGACCTCAACAACATGCTGGGCTGCTATGGAGACCCGTTGGCGAAGACTACCAATCTCGATCGATTGGCAGCTCGCGGTGTGAGATTTGATCGAGCGTATTGCGCGTTTCCGCTGTGTGGGCCAAGCCGTAATGCGTTGCTGACAGGGCTCTATCCCAACAGCACCGGCATCTTGGCCAACGCTCAGATCTTCCGGCAGACGATTCCATCACAGCCCAGCATGCCTCAGGCGTTTCGTAACGCGGGATATTTCGCGGCACGGATCGGCAAGCTCTATCACTACAACGTGCCCAATTCGGTCGGCACCAATGGCCACGACGATCCGGCATCTTGGGAGTTGGAACTCAATCCCGCTGGCGTCGATCGTCTGCAAGAGATGAATCAAATCTTCTCGTTGTTGCCCGGCCAATACGGAGGCACTTTGAGTTGGTTGGCCTCTCAAAAGCCCGATGCCGAACACACTGACGGTTTGATGGCGGACGATGCTGAGTGGGTTTTGGAACGCTGCGCGAAACGTCGCGACCGTCCCTTCTTTCTCGCTCTGGGGTTCTTTCGACCGCATACCCCGTATGTGTCTCCGAAGTCTTACTTTGACCTGTACCCCGAGAAGGACATGCCGGTCGTCAGTGGTGTGAAGGAAGACCAAGCCGACATCCCCGCCGCTGGATTGGGCAGCTACAAGAAAGAACAAGACAAACTGACGGACGATCTGCGACGTCAGGCTCGGCAGGCTTACTTGGCGAGCATCAGCTTTATGGATGCTCAAGTGGGGCGAGTGATCGCCGCGCTGGATCGGCTGGGGCTGGCCGACAACACGATCATCGTTTTCACCAGCGACCACGGCTACCACATGGGTGAGCACGGGCTGTGGCAAAAGATGAGTCTGTTTGAAGAGAGTGCTCGCGTGCCGTTGCTGATCGTGGCTCCGGGAGCGGCTGCGAAAGGTAGTGTCGCGAAGTCACCGATCTCGCACATTGACCTCTTCCCGACGTTGGCCGAACTCTGCGGAGTGACGCCGCCTGCGAACATCCAAGGCCAGAGTCTTGTGCCGATGTTGAAAGATCCCTCGGTGGCGGGCCGAGGTTGGGCGATTACTCAAGTCATGCGCGGCGGCGGTCAAGCTCGAGCTTCAGTGACGACCAACGTTGGTTCGGAAGGGGCGAGGTTTTTTGGTTACACCCTACGAACACCTCGTTGGCGGTACACGGAATGGGACGAAGGTCGTAAGGGTCGAGAACTTTATGACCACGACTCCGACCCGCGCGAACTCACCAATCTTGTTTTTGGAGCGGAGCATGCCGCGATTGTGGCTGAACTCTCAGAGAAGATTCGCGCGGCAACGAAGACCACGTTTCCAGAGTCTGGTGTTACGCCCGAA
Source organism: Planctomycetaceae bacterium (assembly GCA_900299185.1). Taxonomy (GTDB): domain Bacteria; phylum Planctomycetota; class Planctomycetia; order Planctomycetales; family Planctomycetaceae; genus AM-0621. The sequence goes on along the minus strand of OMIV01000089.1, from coordinate 13,700 downwards.
CTTAAGCCTGGGCTCTGGGCACCCAATCTCACTGACCCATAAGAATGTGATTTCGAAAAAGATGCTCGCGGCGGTGGTTGTGAAGTTGCGGAGTTCTGAGATCAGCAACAGGCAGAGACGCTCGGGCTGGCAACGGAACTCGTCGACGTTGGGAGTTTGAAACGCAGAGGACGCTGGGGTCGCGGAGAGAGTGGGAGTGTTCGATTCGGTCTCTCTTGTTTCGCCTCTGCGCTCTTCGCGACCTCGGCGTTTGAATGAGCACCTGATGAACTCGTCGCGGCCAACGCTGTGCAACTTCAATGGAATCAGCGAGCCCCGGCCATATAGGTGCGGGGATCGCGAGCGAATTCGCTTCGCAGAGCTTCCTCACGGAAGAAGACCAGTCGACCGCGATAGACGCCACCGAACTGAGGCTTGCCCATCTGTTTCTCGGCGTCGTTGTGGACCGAGACCGGACAGCGTCCATCAAACCACGGCCAGTACTTGGACGGCTCGGCTTTGAACTTGGCGAGTTGCTCGGCATCGCGGAAGTAGAGCCGAGCGCCGTGGTACTCATACGCGAATCGCTCTGAGCCAGGCACCGGCTCGCGACTTTCATGCATCGATACCAAGCATTGGCCTTCGAAGGCCGGCGTCATGATTTCGGGACGAGCTTCGGTGGCCTTTGTCGTGGGAGCATTGAGCTGGCCCGCAGTTTGGACGGTAGTCGTGGCTCCGTTGGACGAAGCTGTGTCCGGCAGAGGTAAGGCTCGCGACAACGGGGGCGGTGTTGGCATGGGTATGTCCTGCCGAGAGGGCGGGGTGACCTCTGCCTTCGTCATTGCAGCTTCAGGCTTGGGGATGTTTGGCGTTTCGCGATTGGCGGCCTGAGCGACGTGCACGTGACCGGGTTTCGAGAACTCAGCCAGCTTCTTGCCGTATGCGTCTGCCTTCTGAAATCCGTTGACGCGTCCGAGTACTTCGAAGTCTGCCGAGATCACGATCGTCGATGGGAACGAGGTGACTTCGAGCATCTCGACGACGTCTTCATGCTCATCCGCATCGAGCAACAGGGGGACGAAGTTCTCATTCACTCGCTTGGCGATGGCCGGGTCGGTGAAGGTCTCCTTCAGCATCTTGTGACAGTAGCTGCACCAGGTGGCCGTGAGTTGCAGCAAGATGGGCTTACCCGTTCGCTTGGCCTCGATTCCGGCTTTTTTCATGTCGGTCTGCCACTCGACCTTGCCGTTACCGCCGCTGCCAAAGATGCCAGCCGGTGCGTTGGTGGCTTGAATCAAGATTCCGAGGCAGACCAAGAATCGCAGAAGTGTGCTCATCGCTTGTCCCAGATTCCCAGCTCGAGTCCGATCGCGCATCCTCGCTCCGAGGACCTCCAAGTTATCGGCGTAACTTCAACAAGAACTCGCACGAGTTCGTTGAGGTAATTCAGGAGCCAGAGTTATTGCCGTCCAAGCTGCACTGCGTCTCATGGAGAGCGGACTTGGCTGAGTCGCGGCGGTTTCGATTTTCGAAGCGGCCGATCTATGTGAGGCTGCCATAGATTTTTGCTGGATCGGAACATACTCCGCGAATGCGCGAGTGGTACTCGCGGGCGACATCCCTGGCGTTAACAGGGGGCGATCATGTAGGAGTTCGCACCTGTATGGTCTTCGGACCACTTCCCCTTCTCATTAGTCACTCAACGACGGAGACAGTTATGTCACTCACCCTCCGCCCCCGTCGCCGAGGCTTCACGCTGATCGAGCTTCTGGTTGTTATCGCCATTATCGCCGTGCTCGTCGCGTTGTTGCTGCCTGCGGTGCAACAAGCTCGCGAATCTGCTCGGCGTTCTCAGTGCCGCAATCAACTGAAACAGATCGGGCTCGCACTGGCGAACTATCACGAAAACTACACCGTATATCCGCCAGGGTACGTTTCCACGCGGCCTGCGATTCGTGGCAACACCACATGGTGTACGACCGGCGGAACGCAACATGCCCCCTGGCACGCGATGATTCTGCACTTCATGGATTACGAGGCGATCTACACGAAGCTGAATTTCAACGTCCCGTTTCAAGACACTTCCAATCAAATGATCGCGCCCAACGCCGCGTTCATTAGCTTGATACCGTCGTATCAATGTCCGTCGGACAAGGACTTGGGATCTCAGCCAACTTGGACGAGCTACGTTGGCATTCAAGGTGGCGGACCGAGCCACGAATGTACGAGCACTGGTTGTAGTGCTGCTGGTCAGCGAGCGTTTTGGTCGAATGGCATCTTGTACGCGGGCTCGAAGGTCTCGAACCGCGACATCACCGACGGAGCCAGCAACGTTTTCATCGTGGGTGAGTCTCGTTACACCGGAGCAGCATGGGGTGCGAGTGCCAAGCAGGATAGCTGCGGCTACGTCCGCAACATGGCTGGCACGTGCGACCAAATAAATCTGTACCCGGATCGTGGTCTTCACGAGACCAGAGGGCTCAGCAGCTATCATGTTGGCGGTTGTCATGTCGCGATGGCTGATGGTGCGACGAGGTTCCTCAATGAGAACATGGACCTCGCGGCATATCGCTCGCTGGGTATTCGTGACGACGGACTACCGGATGGAGGGATCCAAGAATGAGATCTCTTCAACGTCTCTCGGCGAGCCAGCGGTCATTGCTGAGTCTCGCAGTGCTTGGCTCCGCTGCGACCTTGTTAACTGGCTGCGGTGGCGCGCCCGCTGGACCGACTCGTTACACCGTTTCGGGAACCGTCACTTACGACAAGCAACCGGTGCCCAAGGGATTTATCACCTTTTCGCCGGATGATACTGCCGGAAACAAAGGCCCTGGCGGCGGAGCACAGATCATCAACGGTAAGTTCAAAACCGATATCGGCAAAGGTGTCGTCGGTGGTCCCTACACCATCCAAATCGTGGGCTACGACGGTGTGCCAGCCAAGGTCGAAGGCGAAGAACTTAAAGACGGCAAGCCCCTCTTTTCGACCTACATGACAACGCTCACTCTTCCCAAAGGTGACTCAACTCAAAACTTCGACATCCCCAAGCCGTAACGCATTGGGTCGGCTCTTGTGGCTTGAACTCGCTGACTCTGAATCACGACGCGGTGCCGAGTGAATACTTCGGTCGGCACCGCGTCATGCATTTCAGTGCAAGTCGACGCCGCGCTTTAACTGTCTGAGTAACTCAAGACCTATTTCTGCTTCCTCACTCCGCTCGGGCCGTACCACTTTTCGATTTGCTCGTGCATTTGGATTTCTCTTTGACGCGGGCTTTCGATTTTGAAGTCTCTCGATGGGTTGGCGGCGGTCCATGGCAATGGGGCCGATTGGCCGGGGAGGACTCCGGTGCCGGGCATTAGGTAGAGCTGTTGTTGCTCGGCTAATGACAAGGGCTTTGCTCCGATGCGGCCGAAGACGGCGAGTTGGTTGCCGGCTTCGTCGATTGCTCGGTCTCGGTCGACTCCTTCGGCTAAGGACAGAGCGTGGCCTTCGTGCGGGAGTTTGTAGGTCGCGATCAATTGCGGAGTGGGTCGAGGCGAAAAACCGTCGTTGCCGGGGGTTTGAGGACTCATCAGTTGCACGACGTGAACTCCGTTTTGGCCGTCGGCGAGGTAGGCGAATTGGCTCGCGTAATTGATGCCGAGCTTCACGTCGTGCAGGTCGTTGATGCAGCCGCCGGCGTTGTAGATCTGATCGATCTTCGGCTGCTTCGGGTTCTTCAGGTCCAAGATCACGAGTCCGTGATGACCCGCGCTCACGTAGCCGTAAGTCCGCGCGACGTAGATGTTGTGAACGTCGTCGAGTTCGACTTCGCTGATGAACTGCGGCTTCGTCGGGTCGGTGACGTCGATGACCTTCACGCCCTCCTCGTCGCAGATGAAGCCGTAGCGGAATTGGAACTCGACGTTGTGCGCGTGATGCACGTGCTCGCCTTCCTTCAGCACGTTGACGACCTTCAGGTTCTTATGGTCCTCGATGTCGACGATCACGATGCCGGCGTCGCAACACACATAGGCGTACTTGCCGAAAATCGTCACGGCTCGGGCACCGCAGAGGATGCCGTTCGGGTTAAAGACAACGTCTTTCTTGATGAAGTTGTTGTTCGGGTCTCCGTCGAGCAGCGTGCCGACGAGCACCAAGATCAAGCCTTCGTGCAAATCGGTCACGTACAAGAAGGCATACATCAGAGGCACGCTCGCCTCGAAGTTCTCGGGCTTGTGCATACGAGTCGGGTCGGGAGCGATCGTCGTCGGGCTCGCGACGTCGGTGCAATATTTAGTACGCACATAGAACTGCTGACCCAGCGGTGACACTGGAGCCGTTGTTACACGCTCGGAGAACGCTTTGTTGTCCGTGAAGGCGATGTCGAAGATGCGGAAGCCGCCTTCGCCGCAGGCCGCGTAGAGGTACTCGCCGCGATGCTGCAATGAGAGGATCTCTGGCTTCATGCCCGGATGCAGGACGTTGTCGCTGATGTCCTTGCCGGGATGCTCGTAAGCGTGCTTGAGCTGATAGCCGTTTTCGACGTGCTTCTTGTATTCCTTCGGGAAGGCCGACGCGTGCAGCGAACTGCCGATGACGGCTTGCGGTTCGTCGCGTTCTTGCACGATCGGAGCCCACACGCCGTGCTCACCCGCCGCCGTCCACACATAGCGGCCCATGAAGTTCGTGTAGTTCGTGCCGTGCATTAGCAACTGAGCCATGATGGCGTTGTTGTCGTCAGTGGAAGAAAGATGACAGTCGGTGCACATCTTCGTTTCGCCCTTGCCGCGCACCGTATGCGGCACGTTGGTGCTAAAGGCGATGCCGCTCATGCCCTCACCCGAGATCGTCTGCTGTTGGTAGTAGATCGACTCGCGCTGGCTGTTGTACGAGCTGACGTGAATCGCGCACGCGGACCTCACGGGGTTGATGCGATTGCCCGTTGTGTTGCCGTCGCGAGCGATCATGTAGACGTCATCACGCAGCGTCTGGAAGCAATACGCGGTGTAGTTGCGGCTCATGTCGCCTTCGTTGTGCAAGTCGGGCTTCTTCATGTTCGCCTTCTGAGGCAGATGGCAGCCGAAGCAGCTCGGGTTCCAGGCACTGTGGCAGGTGATGCAATTCATGTTGTGAATGGCATGCGCACACTTTTTGTCGTCGGGCTTGCCGTTCTCGCCGAGCGGAATGTCGCCCCACGCGAAGTCGTACTTGCCGTCCTTCACATCGAAGCGAACCGTCTTCGAGAGCGCGCTCAAGGCGTTGTAGTCAGGATGGCTCGGAGTGATCGTGTCGAGCGTTTGCGTCACGCGCCACGAGAGATCGGGTTCAATCATCGAGTTCTGAATCACGGTCCCATCGGGCAGCACTTCAAAGCGACGCTTGCCAAATGGCGTTCTGAGAGCGGCCAAATTCCGACCGACGTCTTTGCGTTCTTTGTCAGAGCGATCGGTGATCATGCCTTTCCACTTATTGCCCGGAGCGTTCGGCCCGGACGTCATCAGCGGAGCCCGCTCAGTCACCGTGCCATGACAGTCGGTGCATGTAATTTCGATAGCAGCCCGGACTTCGCCATAGAGCTTCGTGTCGCCATGACAGTCTTGGACGAAGTGGCAATCGACGCAGTGCATGCCCTTCTCAAGATGGATATCGAGCATATGCACGGCGGCATGCACGCGGTCTTTTCGCAGCTCTTCTTCGGCCTGCATGACCTTCTCAAGAGCACCGGGCTTTCTCCAATTCACGCCGCGATACAGCTCCTTCGCCTTGATGGGATAGTCGATGCCGTACTTCTTCTGCGGATAGCTGCCTTCAGCGATCGAGTTGCCTTCGTGATCGAGCAAGTTGCCTTCGCGGTCCTTCTTGAAGACGGCGCGGAAGGTCCACCCGTGGCCGTGGAAGTCGGAGAGCTGATGCTTGAGCTGCGGGTTCAAGTCGCGAGCGTTCGCCAGTTCTTCGAAGTTGACGAAACGCGTTTTGGCGTCGATGTCATTGGGGTTCGAGCTTTGAGCATTTCCAAATTGCTCGGCAGTGAGCTTATTGGGCTCAGAGGGATAGATGACTTCGGAGTCGGTGTCTTGATCGCTCCACATGTAGCCGAGGTAGGTCTGCAAGACGGTCGTGCCGGGGTGCATGTGGCAAATAATACATTGGCTCGTCGGGATCGCCTTCGTGAAGCGATGCGCGATCGGATGACCGGGCTCGTCCTTCGGGATCGTCGGGTCGATCGACGTCACGAAGTCATCGGTCTCGGATGCCGCCAAACCGCGATTGCCGTACTTCGCATACGGGCCGCTATGCACCGGCGAGCGATCGTTGGCGTAGATCATGTGACAGCCCGTGCAACCGCTCGATCGGTAGTCGCCCGGATGATCGTTCGTGCCGAGAAAGTTCAACGTCGGGTCAAGCAGCCGCGTCTTCTGCAAACCGATGAAGACCGGGTCGGTGCGGTTGATGGTGCCAAAGCCGCGATTGCTCAGACGCACGCGCGGACGACCGGGATCTTCTTTGATATCGGGATTGGCGGTCTCAATGAGTCCTCGTCCGCCGCGTTCGAAGATGCGCAACGTGTTGCCGGGTTGAGTTGTTTGAAAGCGAGGCAGCGGCTCAAGGAACGGGAGAATGCCTTTGTAGTCTTGGTCGAAGCGAGTCGGTGCGGGCACGGTCTGCACGCGCTGAGGCGTGCCGTACATGCTGTAGCTCTCGCCGTATCGAGACGCTTTGTGATGCACGCCGCCGTTGTTGTAGAGAGCCGCGCCCCACAGCATGCAGCCATGAGTCATCATGCCCTTCTTCACCTGCAACGTTTCATTCGGATGGCAGCCACTCATGCCACAACTGAAGTGAGCGATCCGCAAGTCGCCGGGATTGACGAAGCGAATGAACTCTGGGCACTCGTGATTGAGCAGCGTGTAACTGCGAATGGGATTAGCCGACGACGTCCAAGCATCGGGAAATCGCGGCTGCACATGAGCGGCGAATTTGTCCGTCGTGCTGGCATCACCGCCATGACAGTCGGTGCAACCAATGGCGAGCGTGCCCTTCATATGCGGATCTTGGCAGCCCTTATGGCACTGCACGCAGCCGTAGCTCTTCGCATGTGCTTGCTCGGGAGACTGCTGCAACAGATTGAGCTGCTGCATCGCAACCGGCAGAGGAAACGGCTCGGCATATTCCGCCTGCTGCTGAGCAGAAGCCGCATTCGTCGCCGACGTCTGAAGGATGCCATCTTCGGTCTCGATGGTCGGTCGGACATTTCGGCCGTCGGCTGGGCGTTCGAGTGATCGCTCGGGCGAAGAGTCCGAACTTCGACTTCCATCGGCAGCAGCCTTCGCCTTGTTTGGACGAATCTTCTCCAGCAGTCGCTCGACGCGCGATGGCTCGTCAGTGGTTGATTTCTGCGGACCGATCTTGAGGCGGTCCGCGAGCGACTTGTTGCTCTTCGGCTCCGCAGCCACGGCATGAGAGGTTGAGACGAAGTCATCTTCGTCGAGCGACAGCAATGCCGCTCCGCTGCATGTCACCGTTGCTACAATTGCCAACCACCCAATGGAGCGCAGACGCGTCATGGGATCAGACCTCCGTGTCGGTATTGCTTCCGCTTCGCATCCTTGCGTCGCGTTACTTCGGACTTGCGATTTCGATGTTGCTGAGGCGAGTCGGGCGTTGCGAAATGGTGCTTCGGAGCCCCATGCGTCTCGGCGGTCGTTTGGAATGACACTCTCTTAGAACGTCAGTGCGGCTTCGAAGAACATGGCGTAGAGCACGTCGCTGTCCATCGGAGCGTACTCGGCATAGAGATCTTTGAAGCCTTGATCCGGCACGAGTGCGGCGGCTCCCATTGAGAGAATCATGTTGTCGTTGTGGAAGGGGCGCCATTCGAAGCCGCTGCTCAGATCGAGGCCGATCTTGCGACTGATGCGTCGCTGAAAGACGAACTCTTGCAACGGCGCGATCTCGTTGAACATCAGATAATTCGCGTTGTTGATCATCTTCAACTTGGGCGTGATGTCCGCGTCGAAGCCGACGTTGAAGAGCATCAGACCGGGGTTCGTGAAGTTGGCCTGACCTTGGAGTTTGCTGGAACGTAAGTCGGGCAAGAGGCTGTTTCGTTGAGACAAGTTGACTCCGAAGAGGCCAATCTGCTGGTGATTCCAATAACTGAATTCACCGCCTGCGAAGTTTTGATTGTCGAGAATGGAATCGAAGCCTTCGCCTTTGCGGTCGTATGGATTGCGATCACCCGAGGCATAGAAGAACGACGTTCGGAAGCGAGCCCAGTCGCGGTCGTAGGAAACTTCGATGGCTGCGAGGTATGCGTTGATGTCGATTTGGTCGCCCGCGATCGGATTCATACCATCGCGACCGGTCACCCAATAGAAAGCGTTGTTGACGTTGAAGCGACCAATGTGCCCATCGCCCGCCAGACCGACGTAATACGCTTCGACTCGGTGAGGTTGATACACACCCGCCGGGTCTGGTCGGACCAGAAAGTTATTGCGGTCATACAGGAAGGTCGGCTGGTCGTTGTTGAAGTGGAAGCTGGCCTGCGCGGTATAGCCGGGGAAGACAAAGTCTTGGATGTAATAGTTTGCAACGACGACGTCCTGATGTCGGTCATCGAACGTATTCAACATGCTGTTGGTGTCCTTTTCCTGCATGTCGAAGTACGCCAAGTTGAATTGATGCCGGTTTGAAAAGTTGGTCCCGAAGAAGCGGACGCCGCGATTCGTGTCGCTGAAAATCAAACCTCGGAAGTCCGAGTTGAAGGGCTGAGAACCGGCTCGAACCGAGAGGAAGTCGTAGTTCGGGCTGATGTCCGCCAGCTTGGTTTCGATGAAGTACTCTTGCAGCGCGAAGTCGTCGCGGGTGCGTCGAGTGCCTTTACGAACGTCGGGATTGACGATCGCCAGTTCGTGAACTTTGAGCTGGTTGATGTTGAAGACTGGCGTGGCAACGACTTGCCAATCAACGGGCTTGAAGGCAGCGTCGTTGGCATGAAACAGCGCAAAGCGACTGCTGAAGTTCTGCACGAGGAAGTCTTGATTGCGATTGCCGAAGAACTCGTATTGGTCGGCGTTGGCCGTACTTTCGAAGGGCGAAGTCGGCGTCGGAACTTGACGGTGTTCGTAACGAGTGACGCTCTGAGCGGTCACTTCGAAGAACGTGTGCTGACCGTAAATGGGATAGTCGCCCTTCAGCACATTCTGGTTGTAAGGATCCCACCAATGGCCTTCGACGCCGTGATAGTCGTCGACCCACGGATGGCCTTTGCCGTATCGGTCAGACGGGGCATAGCCGTTACGCCAGCGGTCGGGTTGAGGCACGAAGTGAGCGTCTTCTTGGCGGTCGATGGGCAAGATGCCGGACGGTCCCGTGAAGCCAAAGGGGGCTTCGACTTCCGGTTCGACCCAAGGCTCGGCTTCAGTGACGGCGGCATACGGAATGGGATCGATTGCCGGAGTCCGCTTCAAGAAGTTCGGGCGGATGTCTTCATCAAGTGGATGGTTGGGACGCGATGTTCTGACTTCGGCAGCCGAGCCATCTCCGGTGGTAGCAACCGCGATCGAGCCTTGATCATCGTTGGCCGCTCCAACCAATGAGACGGAGTCGAACGCGAACTCGTCTTCGATCAGATCCAGTCGACTGATGGGGCGATCGGTCGTTCGGGGAGTCGAGAGACCTCGTGTTGATGCTTGCCCAATGGGATTGAGAGTTGTTGGGCCGGCCGTGCCTCGGGCTGTCGCCGCGACTCGTGGATCGGGGTCTTGTGCGAGTTCAGCTTGAAGCTCGGCGCGTAACGGTTCTTCCACTTCGGGAAGTTCACGAGCGAGCTGCAGGCGGAGCAGGGCGTTGGGGTGTTTGAGCCGGCTGGCGTACTGCAGTTGCTCGGGCGTGAAGCCTAGCTCATGCAGTTCGGTTCGAGCCTGTTGAACGATGCGTCGATCGCCGGAGTGTAGTTGTCGCAACATGCGCAGGATTTCGGCGCGCGGGCTGTTCTCTTCCGTCGTCGAATCGGCCACGACGAGTGAATCCCAACACAGCCCTAGCAACGGCAAGCTCCCCGCGAGTGACGCCGCGATGCCACCAACCAAGAGCCATTTCTTACGCCTCAGGCGGGTGACCGGCTGAGGCGCTGAAGTCGATCGCTCTGCGGTGAGTCGGAGAATGCGAGGTCGAATCACAGCATGAATCTCGGGCTGTTCCCTTCTCGATGGCAACACGCCGTAACCAAGTCGTGGTTGTGGTGAGTGCGGATCGAGCAGAGATGAGTCATGGGACGCCGGCGCACCGACACCTTGCGGCGCGGTACGAGACAACGAATCGTTTCGTCGTTTTCGGACATGCAGGTCGCAGCACTTCGAACGGTTGTTTGGATCAGGCAAGCTTTGCGAGTTGCGACCTCCGTGGGCTTGCTCAGGCTTCCCAACTTCACACAGTGGGGAACCGGCACTGATCGAAGATTGGAAACACGGCGGACGAGCTGAAGTCGAAGTTGTGTTCGAATCAACTTTTTGCAGAGTTGGGTATTGGTGTGCGACATGTCGGCTGGAAGACTCGACGCCGTAGCGTCCACCGGAGTTGGGAACTCAAGGAGATTCAGGCTCCCGTGCGATTAAGAGCCTGCTTACCATCCGGCCCCGCTGATACGTGGTCTCAAGCGCGCAAAATCGCGACCGGCCTCTCTCCAAAACCGCCCGCCCATCCAGGGACTCGCCCATGTCCGAGCAACCTTCTCAATTGCTGCTTCCTCGTCGCGAGATGCTGACTCGTTCTGCCGCGGGCTTTGGCATGTTGGGGTTAGCGTCGGTGCTGTCTGATGAGCGTCGAGCGGCGGCGGAATCGACCTTGAGTGCTGATCCACTGGCGTCGCGAGCTCCACATTTCGAGCCCAAAGCGAAGCATCTGATCTACCTGTTTATGAACGGAGGACCGTCGCACGTCGACCTGCTGGATCATAAGCCCGAGCTCGAAAAGCAGGCGGGCAAGCCGGGGCCGGGCGGCAACTACTTACCGTCGCCGTACAAGTTTCATAAGCACGGCGAGAGCGGTGTCGAAGTCAGCGAATTGCTGCCGCATGTTGGTAGCTGCATCGACGACATTTGCGTCGTCCGCTCGATGTATACGAGCACGCCGAATCACGAACCCGGGCTCTTCATGATGAACTCGGGGACGCAACAGCCGACTCGCCCCAGCATGGGATCTTGGCTGACTTACGGGTTGGGGACAGAGAATCAAAACCTGCCAGGCTTTGTGGTGCTGTGTCCGGGTAAGCCGGTCGTTGGTCCGGCCTTGTGGTCCAACAGTTTCTTGCCGGGCATTTTTCAGGGCACGCATATCAACAACGGTCAGCTCGATCCGAAGAAGATCATCTCGCACATCAACAATCCCAACTTGCCGCCGACCGCGCAACGCAAGCTGCTCGATCTGATGCAACGCATGAATCGCGAGCATCTCGAAGCACGTGACGGCGATGCTCAGCTCGAAGCGCGGATCGGTTCGTTGGAGATGGCTTATCGCATGCAGTTCGAAGCTCAGGACGCATTCGACATCAGTCGAGAGAGCGAGGTCACTCGCAAGGATTATGGTCCCGGTCAATTTGCCGATGGCTGTTTGATTGCTCGACGTTTGGTAGAACGCGGCGTGCGCATGGTCCAGGTCTTTTATGGCAGCGGCCAACCTTGGGACGCGCATGGCACCATTAAGGATCACGAACGCGACTGTAAGCAAAGTGACCAGGCTATCGCGGCCTTGATCCGAGATCTGAAGTCGCGCGGTCTGTTTGACGAGACTCTAATTATGTGGGGCGGTGAGTTCGGACGGACTCCGACCGGTCAAGGCGCGACGGGGCGTAACCATCATGCGACTGGCTTCAGCGTTTGGCTGGCTGGTGGTGGAGTGAAGGGCGGGCAAGCGTATGGAGCCACTGACGAACTGGGAGTGAAGGCGGTCGAGAATCGCATGAGCGTGCATGACTTGCATGCGACCATGCTGCACTTGCTGGGCATTGACCATAAGCGATTGACGTTCCGCTACTCGGGTCGCGACTTCCGTTTGACCGACATTCATGGCGAAGTCGCTGAAGGCATCTTGGCTTAATGGTCGGAGTCGCTGACGCATTTCGTAAACGACGGACTGCTGCTCATCGTCGAGCGAGTGCGCCGCTAGCCGCTCGCTGCGTCATACTCTCTAAAGCTCCCGTATTGATGCCCCGTACCGGACCGAAGGACCAATCGGATGACTTACAAATCGACGGTGGAAGAAATCCGTCAGCGGTTCGATTCCGAATTTGCTTGCTACACGAATTTGGAAACCGGGCAGGTATCCGCGGTGGACTCAGTGCTGGCCTTGGACCTCATCGCAGAGGCGGCTGCGGTGACGACGGCGAACGCGAAGACGCTGCTTGATCTCGGCTGCGGTGGCGGCAATGCCTCACTGAAGGTGTTGGAAAAGTTACCGGGACTCGATGTGACCTTGGTTGATCTCAGCCGGGTGATGTTGGATCAAGCGGTGGCCCGAGTGAGTTCGCAAACGACCGGTGCCGTGTCGGCGACTCAGTCGGACATGCGGCACTACGACTTTGGTCACGAGCGGTTCGACATCGTCGTCGCGTCTGTGACGCTGCATCACTTGAGAACCGACGACGATTGGAACGGCGTCTTTCAGCACATTCACGATGCACTGAAGCCGGGCGGTTCGTTCTGGATCTTCGACATCGTTGAGAGTCCTCGTCTCGAACTGCAAGCTCTGCATTGGCGGCGCTACGGCGAGTACCTGACGTCCGTTGGCGGCGACGCTTATCGCGAAGAATTGTTCGCACGCATCATCGAAGAAGACACGCCGCGATCAGTGCCGTACCAATTGGAACTACTTCGAAAGGTCGGGTTCAAGGACATCGAGTTGCTGCATAAGAACTCGTGCTATGCCGCGTTTGGAGCCATGAAACTTCTCACGTGAGTATCAAACTTCACGCGAGGAAAAGGACTAAATCATGAAGTGGGTTGCTCGCGTGTTTGGACTGCTGGTGATGTGGTGGGTGGGAACAAGTTCGGCGCAAGAGTCGGCCGTTCCTAAATGGGATGCCCGTGGTACCGGGCCGTTGCCGAGGCAGGGCATCGCGGCTTTGAATGTCAGTCTGGATGGATCGCAGATCGTTGTAGGAACGATTGCATCGGCGGGCGAGCCGAACGTGCATGTGTTGGATCGCAAACTCGATTTACTGAAGTCTTATCGCGTGGGACAGCGATGGATCGGGCAAGTTGTTGCGACCAAGAATGGTTCTCCGTTTGCCTTGTGCATGATGACGACCGGGGCATCGGGTGATGAACCGCAGATCTACTTTTGCGGTGAGCAGCCAGTAATCGTGAATGGCTCGCAAGGTGGGATGTCGCTGTTTCATTACGGAGAGCACAGCAATCACATCGGTAAGCAACTTGTGGCCTACGACAACGGCGCGGTCACCGTAAGCGACTCCCAAGTGCTTTGGATGGACTCGGCGAAACCCAAAGCAAAGTCTCCGTTTCGTAACCTAAAGGTGACAGCGTTGGGGGCTCATCGGAGTGGAGTCGTCGTTGTGGGAGGCTACTTCGACGGGCCGAAAAATGCCGATCGGATCAACTTGGGCTCATCGCAAAACCGTGGGGGTAACTGGTAAAGAGCGGACAGACTGGTTCAGCTGGGGTTGTGAGTTCTCAAGTCGCAACTTCAACGGAGTCCCAGAATGTCCGCTCAAGCGTTTT
>OMIV01000088.1 GCA_900299185.1 Planctomycetaceae bacterium | reverse complement strand
TCATCCCGCCGATCGCGTTGCGAGGACCGACGGTTTCGATCCGTCGTTTCCGCTCGCGAGCGTTGTTGTTCGAAGACATGGTCGCCCTGGGAACGATGGCTCCTGAGATGGCCGACTTCCTGGTGATGGCCGTGCGCGGTCGACTCAACATGATCATCTCGGGCGGTACGGGTGGCGGTAAGACGACGATGCTCAACAACCTGAGCCGCTTCATCCCCGTGACCGAACGCGTCATCACGATCGAGCAAACGGCGGAACTTCAATTACAGCAGCCCGACGTGGTGTCGTTGGAAATGCGACCGTCCAACGTGGAAGGTCAGGGTGAAATCAATCAGCGCGAGTTGCTGAAGAACTCACTGCGAATGCGACCCGATCGCATCATCGTGGGCGAAGCACGCGGCGGCGAAGTGTTGGAAATGCTCCAAGCCCTGAATACGGGCCACGATGGCTCGATGAGTACGTTGCACTCCAACGACACCCGCGACGCACTCGATCGTCTGGAAATGATGATCGCCCTCTCGGGCGTCGATCTGCCCACGCAGGTCGCTCGTCAATACATCGCCTCAGCGGTGCAGTTGCTGGTTCACATGACCCGCCTCAGCACCGGCGAACGAAAGGTAACTCGTATTACAGAACTGTGTGGCTGTCGTAACGGTCTCTACATCACCGAAGACATCTTCGTGTACCGCATGACGGGTATTGGTCCCGACGGTCGCGCGATTGGATCGTTCTTTGCGACCGGTCACGAGCCCACCGTGTTGAAACGACTCGCAGCTTCAGGCTTCGAACTGCCTGCGAACTTGTTCGACGCTCGCGAACTGCCGAGCCGTGTTTATCAGCAGAAGTAGTTCTTGGTCCTTAGTCCTTGTTTTTTGGTCAGTAGCAATAAATTGCCGTGGCCTCCTCACCAAGGACGAATGACCGAGGACGATTGACGTCCTCAATTGCCAGTAGCTCTCAGCAATCCCCCAACTCCAAGGTTTCCCGCCATGTCTGCCGGCTTGACCATGAAACCCATCGAACCGCTCAATGACTTCGCCAGCATCTTGCGAGATCAGCAGACGTTTGGTGATCGCAATAACGACGACGGCGGTTTGTCGAACACGCTCAACAACGAGTTCGACAAGCTCATGATCCAATCCGGTTTGGACATCGGCCCGGGCGTGATGCTCTTCTTCTGTTTGTTCGCCAGCATCTTGGCCGGCGGAATCATGTTCGTGTTCCAAGAGAACCCGCTCACCGCCGCCATGTTAGGTGCCGTGGGTGCTGCGGCTCCGATCTTGATCGCGCTCGTGGCTCGGCAACGTCGCCAACAGAAGATGATGCAACAGCTCCCCGGCATGATCGACGAGCTGGCTCGCGCTGCCAAAACGGGCCGCAGCATTCAGCAGTGTTGGGAGATCGTGGCCAACGACACTCAGATTCCACTGGGTGACGAACTCAAGACGTGCTCCAACCGTATGCGCATGGGCGAAGACTTGGCCTCGTCACTGCAAGAGCTGCCGTATCGCACGGGCATCGTGACATTGAACATCCTCGTGACGGCACTCAGCGTCCACCAACAAACCGGTGGTGACCTCGTCCGAGTTCTCGAACGCTTGTCTCAAACCATCCGCGATCGCCTGCTGTTCTTGGGCCGGTTGCGAGCAGCCACCGCCGGTAGCCGTTTGACTGCCGTCCTGATGCTCGGCCTGCCGGTCTTCATCATCTTGTTCTTCTCAGCCCGCGACCCCGAGTACTTCCCGAAGCTGATGGCATCTCGCATGGGGCAGAACGTCACGTTGATTGGCGTCGGCCTGCAGATCGTCGGCACGATCATCATTTCGAACATCTTGAGAAACAGCCAACGGAGCTAGGTAGCAACGGTTACAGGTCGCTGGTCCGCAGTTCTCGCCCAGAAGCCTCTCGGCTTCATCTCAACGAGTCATTGCTGACCACAACGACTGACCAAGGACAACGGACTTAGCCCTCGCTTCCCTCAACTCCGACTCACTGAGTGAGATACTTTCCATGAATCCGACAACGCTCAACTACTACATCTTCGGTGGTCTGTTCTTCGCGCTGTTGATCGCAGTGATCGTGCTGCATCTGTCGAAGCGACGTCGCGAACAAGAGCGACTCGATGCACTCGCCGCCGCACAGCAACCGCCCGAGCTACAGCCAACTCCTGCCGAGCCAGCCGCGACACCCAGCCCAGTCACGGCTGCTGCACCGGTCATGCCCGCCATGAATCCAACGGCGGCATCGGCTGCTCCTTTGGGAGCGTTCGCAATCACGAACTCGGGATCTGCGGCCTCGGCTGCGGAACCCGCTCATGCCCCCGGCACCGGTCCGTCTTACTTGGCAACGTGGCAAGCTCCACATCCCAAAGCTTGGCAACCCTCGACAGACCAGATCTACAAAGTGAGCTGGGCGAACTCGGAACTCTTCGGCAAGACCACCGAGCCCTTTGATGCTCCGTCCAACATTCCCAAGGTCACTCCCGATCAAGTCCCGACCACGGACAAGAGCGACTACGCCTTCGGCACCGCGACTCCAGCCATGGCGTCGTTCGTGCCAGTCACCAACTCCGAACAAGTCTCTAAGGAATTGCAGCAAGCCGGTTACTACCAGCCACATGCCATGCAAAACCTTTCGGCAGTCCGCTTCGCGTTGATGTTCTTGGGCTTTGTCTTCATGGGCGTGGTGTTGCTGTTAGTCCCCAGAAGATTCGAACCGTTCGCGATGGGCGGCATGGTGATCGTGCCGATGATGTTGTGGGCCGTGCCGCGTGTGCGAATTCAACAACTCGCGACCAATCGTAAGAGCGAACTCGAACGATCCATGCCTGACATGCTCGACATGCTCAACATGTGCGTGAGCCAAGGTCTTACCATTCCGGCGTCGCTGAAGCGCATCGCCCGAGACCTCAAGCCTATCTATCCCGTGTTGGCTTCCGAACTACAAATCGTGACGCATCAAGCCGACGTCGGCAGTATGCGTGTCGCCTTGGAAAACTTTGCCGAGCGTGTCGACGTGCCCGAAGTGGACTCGTTCGTAACCTTGATGAACCAGTCGGACCGCATGGGTACCAACGTGTCGGACGCGTTGACCGAGTACTCCAACACGATGCGTGAAAGCTTGCGTCAACGAACCGACGAGAAGGCTGGTAAGGCCGCCTTCAAGCTGATGTTCCCGACGGTGCTCTTCATGATGCCGGCCGTGTTCATGTTCTTGATGGGTCCGGCGATCCTGGAACTGCAAGTGTTCTTCGATAACGGCGGTATGCAGAACGTCCAGAACGGCACGAACGCCGCAGCCGCAGCCGCGAACCTTAACCGTGGCCCGCAAGGTAACCCATAAGCCACTGACAGCCGTGGGGTACGAGTTCAACGTACCCCAAGGCTCGTTCGGTCGGCTCTGGTGATGGCCTGGCCGCGACGTGGACGGCGAGTTGTCCGCATCGAGAATCCAGCGCTCGACCGCAGATCTTGCCTGATCGATCGGCTCACCCTGTCAAACCTTCCCGGTCGTTCTCACGTTACCGACGACCTCGCGACGTACCTGCATGAAACCGTCGAAACTTCTTGACCCTTGGGGGCCTCGGCTGGATCCTGCGGCACAATGAATGGGACGGCTTGCGCGGCGCAAGGTCTGTTGATTCTGCGCCCCGATTTCGTTTGTTCGCCGGTCGTTCCCGTCAAACCCGTCCGAGCTGACTCGGCTTCATTTCGTCCGAGGCGTCCAGGAGATTCCTATGTTGCGTCCGATGCGTCACGCGTTTGGTGTCCGGTTCTTCAAAAGCTTCGTCGCGACCGCTCTCGCAACGGCCGCGTTGAGCAGCCTGGCTCAAGCCGGCGATGCCGCTCGGCAAAATCAAGTGGCCTCGCATCTGAAGTTCGGCGAGTTTGGCCGAGCACTCGATGTCGCTAAGGCTGCTGCCGATCCTCAAGACAAAGCCGACCTGTTGGCGATGGTTGCCGATGCCCAATTGCGAGCCGGTGATCCAACGGGCGCAAGCGGTTCGATTCGCCAAATTCCCGACGTGCCGCAACGGCAACAAGCCGGTCGGCAATTGACCAATCAACAAGGACTCAACGGTGGCCTGGCCATCGACTTTCAGTCGCTGATTCGACTGATCATGGAAGAGACCAGTGGCGGCTGGGAGCAAGATGGTTCCGGTACGGGCACCATCACCGAAAGCCAACAGGGTGTGCGCGTTGATCCTCAAGGTGTGCTGCTGAAAGTCTCGAAGGAAGAGAACTCTGGCCGTCTGAAGGATCTTGGAGTTCGAGCCCGCGAAGCACTGCTCAACGAAGAGATCTCGCAAGGGAGCGACCTTCGCGTGATCTCGCTGACTCGCTTGGAGCGTTCGGTGGCTGCTCGTCTTAGCGAAGGCAAACGCATCGTTGAGTCGCAGAAGTTGCTGGGCGGCTTGACCAAAGTGACCAACGTCTTCGTCTATCCTGAACTGGGTGAGATCGCGTTGGCCGGTCCGGCTGAAGCCTGGAAGTATAATGACAGTGGCGTGCCAGTCGGTGTGAAGAGCGGTCGTCCGGTCTTGCAGTTGGATGACCTGGTTGATGTCTTGCGAACGTTCTCGCAGGGCAACGGCCAGCAAGTCTTCACCTGCTCGATCAATCCCAAGCCCGATGGTCTGAAGCAACTGAAGGACTTGGTGGAACGATCAAACGCTCGCGGACCTCTCGCTGCGGGTGCAGTCGGTGGCTGGACCAAGCAATTGCAGACCGCTCTTGGCAAACAAGACATTGTCTACAGCGGCATCGATCCTGAAAGCCGAGTCGCTCGCGTCATCATCGAAGCCGACTATCGCATGAAGCTGATCGGCATTGGCAAGTCGACCAACGAAGCCAAGATCCCCAGCATCTTCGACCTGATGACCGTCGCCGAGCAGAAGAGCAGCAAGCTCGACGCTCTGCGTTGGTGGCTGACAATGAAGTACGACTCGGTCCTGCATTCAGCCGACGGCAACAGCTTTGAGTTCGTTGGTTCGTCCGTGCTGTGTCAGTCAGAGAATCAGTATCTCGACAGCGTGGGCCAACAAGTTCAAACCGGACAAACGGAAGGTGCAAACCGACTCTTCGCCGAGAACTTCACCAAGCGTTACGAGGAACTGGCCAAGTACGACATGGCCTTCGCGGATCTGAAGAACGTGTTCGACTTGGCTTTGGTGGCGACTCTGGTTCACAACCAAGGTGCCGCCAAGAAGGTCGGTTGGAATTACGGCGTCTTCGCAAAGGACGGCTTGTACGAGACCGCTCGCTTCGAGAAGCCAGTAGAAGTTGACTCGGTTGTGAATCACCGGGTCTATCGAGGTCGTGACATTGTCGTGCAAGTTGCCGGCGGTGTGCGTGCCGACTTGGGAGTCGTCGTCAACGACTCAACCTTGTTCCAAACGGCTGCGAAGGTGGCTGAGTCATCCAGCAAAGCTGAAGCGAAGAAGGACGTCGCCACCAAGCGTTGGTGGTGGGACGCCAAGTAAGTCATCCACGCGTTGAGACAAATTTGAAGCTGAAGTCACCGTCAGGCAGTCCTCACGAGGAACTGAGCTACGGTGGCTTCAGCTTCTTTCTTTTGGCCTCTCTGTCATGCCTGTTGAAGACCGCTATCGGCTGAGAAGGTGGCTCATCCGCTGAATCAATACGACTGCCGAAGATCCAGATCTTCAAGTCGGTTGCAGGGAGTCTTGATGAAAGAACTCTGCGTCCTCTGCTGCTCTGCGGTGAGTAATTCTTTCACCACAGAGAAACAGAGAGCGCAGAGTAAAGACACCCGACGGTAATCGACGCAAAGCTCAGCTTCGCAACGGTCTCTCCCTCTCAATAGACAGCAGGATTGGCCGAGAGCCTTCTCTTGTGCGTTGTTGATCCAGCAGAGAGCCAATTCGTCCGACGGAGTTGAAGTCCGTCGTGCGTTCGTCGCCGATCAAGGCTTCGAACTTTGCCGGACATCGACGCAGACAATCTCTTTGTCGTCGCGCAGGTAGAGCAGACCTTTGGCCAAAGAGGGAGCTTGCCGCGTTGAGCCCAGCAACTGCACGCGGCCCAATTCGATGTAGCGCTGCGACGACGCTTCAGCGAGGATCAGCTCGCCCTTCATCGTCGACATCCACAGCTTCCCCTCGGCAGCGATCAAGTTACCTTTGCCGAACCGAGGCTCTTGCCACGCGCGTTCGCCCGTCGCGGCATTGATGCACGTCAAATTGGTGATGGGGCCAGCTCCGCCAACGTTGTCCATGCCGTACAAGTAGCCGCCCAACAGCAACGATGTCTGCCACTCATTTCGCAGCACGCTCTTGGGACCGAATGAACTCCACACTTCATCCAAAGTCACCTTGTCGCCTTGCGACTTCACCGTCAGCAACACACTGCCGTGATTCTCTCCGGCTGATAGAAAGAGCTTGCCATCAATGCTCAGCGGAACCGCGATGTTGCATTCGTAGTTGGTCTCGAACGGATAGCGCCACAACAGCGATCCTTTCGCCGGATCGATCCCGACCGCAGCGGCTCCGGTGTACGACACCAATTGCTCGCGCCCACCCAAGGTCAGCAACGTTGGTGAGGAGTAACCGGCGGGGTCATTACCAACAGCCCACGCTCGCTCGCCGGTCTTCAAATCAAACGCGACGACGGTGCCCTTCGCAGCGCCTGCCGTCACCACGACTCGATCTCCGACAACCAACGGAGACGAAGCCACCCCATACTCGGCCTCTTTCCCGCCCAAGTCTTTTACGACACGACGCGACCACAACGGCTTACCGTTGCCGAAGTCGAACGCGGCCAAGATGCCTTCACCCGTAAAGGCATAGACCGAATCGCCCGAGATCGCCGGAGTTGCTCGCGGACCGTTGCCCATCGGGTTCTGATAAGCCGGTGCGAGTTTCTGTTGCCACTTTTGCTGGCCCGTCGCAGCGTCTAACGCGACGAGCCATTGTTGACCTTCGCGTTGCACCAACGTGACGGCGACTCCTCGACTGATCGAGATACCGGACATGCCGACGCCGCCCGGCACTCGCCACAAGACCTTCGGCCCGCCTTCCGGCCACGCCTTCAGAAGTCCCGTCTCTGTCGACAGGCCATTGCGTTTCGGCCCCAGGAACGACGCCCATTCCCCAGCGTTGTCAGACTTCGATGAACCTTGAGCGAACACAGCCTGCTGACCGCAGCCGGTCAGCACCAACGTTCCCAAGACCAACGCCTTGAACCATCGACACGCGCCGCCAGCCACTGAGTCAAGCATGCTTCCTCCTGAAGTGCTGAGCGTCTGCCCTCAATGACCGACGCCATGAAAAGTGAACCGCATCTATGAACCGCAGCAAGAACCACCGCCGCAGCTCATGACGGGCAGAGCCGCAGTCGCAGCGGCAGGCTGGTGCGTTGTGGCACCAGGTGCATCAACGTCGTTCTCGAACCCCCGACGCACGACCTCGAAGCCCAGGTCTTCGATCATGGCAAAGTCGTCAGAAGGAGCTTGCCCCTTGGTCGTGAGATAGTCGCTGACAAACAACGAGTTGCCGGGGTACATGCTCATGGCCTGCATCGATCGCAGATTCACTTCGCGACCACCAGCCACTCGAATCTCCGTCGACGGATTCGCAAAGCGGAACAGGCACAAGACCTTCAAGCAGAATCGCGGATTGAGTTCGTGAACTCGCTCCAGTTGCGTACCTTCGATCGAGTTCAAGAAGTTGACCGGCAGCGATTCGACTTTCAGCCCGCGCAACTGCAACGCGACCTCAACCAGGTCTTCGTACTTTTCGCCCATGCCAGCGATGACTCCCGAGCACAGCTCCATGCCAGCCTTCCGCACGACATTCAAAGTCTCAAGGCGGTCTTCGAAGGTGTGCGTGGTGCAGATCTTTTCGTAGTACTCGCGACTGGTGTTGAGGTTGTGATTGATGCGATCAACCCCGGCATCGGCCAGCGTTTGAGCTTGGTCGGGCGACAGCAGACCGAGGCAACAGCAGATATGAAGACCGTACTCGGACTTAATCTTCTTCACGATCTGGCCGACACGTTCGACTTCGCCATTCGTCGGTCCGCGACCGCTCGTCACGATGCAATATGTTCGAGCTTTGTTCTCGAAGGCTTGCTTCGCACCGTCCATCAGCTTCGCTTCGTTAAGCAGCGAGTAGCGCGGAATCGGAGCTTCGGAATTCACGTTCTGCGAGCAGTAGCCGCAGTCTTCAGGACACAGGCCGCTCTTGGCATTCTTGAGCATGTAGAGCTGCACTTGATTGCCAAAGTATTGGCGACGAACTCGATATGCCGCGTCGAGCAACGCGAGCAGTTCGTCGTCGCTGGCATTCAGAATGGAGAGTCCTTCTTCTTTCGTCAGCACATGCCCGGAGAGGACTCGATCCGCGAGGTCGTTCCAGTCATAGGAGAGATGCGAAGAACGCGGCGAAATGTTGGTTGCGATCATGGGCGTTGTTGAAAAATAGTCCGAAGGGAAATGGGTTGGCCGCCGGAAGGGCGAGGGATTCTAGGGGGGCCGCACAGTGCGGACTACCGACTGTCGACCGACTTCAGGGAGTAGGAATGCGTTGGCCTTTGACGGATCGAATTGTTCTGGGAGTCGTCATTGCGGGGATTGTCGTCTTCGTCGCATTGGCATGTGCGATTGGCAGCCCGCTGATTCAATCAATTGATGAAGCCGTAATCCGCGCCTTGAGAACAGACGACGAAGCACTCGGACCTCGCTGGCCAGCTTGGTTTCAGGAAGTCGCCCGAGACTACACCGCACTCGGCGGCTACGCGGTGTTGATGACTCTGACATTCCTCGTCTGGGCGTTCCTCAGATTAGAGGGACGACACCAACGAGCACGCTTTGCGATAGTGGTCGTGATCAGCGGGTATCTCATGAGCATGCTGTTGAAGGGCCTGATTAGCCGGCCTCGACCAGACATCGTCCCGCATCTCGCGCACGTTGATCACATCGGCAAACAGAGCTTTCCCAGCGGCCATTCGACAATGTCGACCATCGTGTATCTGACGCTAGCGTTGATGCTGTCCGAGCTCTCCAGTCGTCGCCGCGTGAAAGCGTTCCTCATCGTCGCTCCGATAACCGTCGCCGTCGCCGTTGGCATCAGCCGAGTCATGATGGGAGTGCATTACCCAACTGACGTCATAGCAGGTTGGGCCTGTGGACTCAGTTGGTCGCTCGGTGCATGGCTGGTCCTCAGACGTTGGCGTCGAGCCGGGCATTGAGTCACATCATATGTCGGCGAAGCTGTGTCTCGGACCAAAGTATCCATCATCGCTCCGCGTGATGAGCCTTCCTCCCAGCGTCTTCAACTGCCAACGGAGATCGCCACTGGTTCGAACTCACATTTGGAAGGCACGTCACGCGAAGCGATGACGACTACTTTGACCAAGGCAAGACATGACTCATCTGGGAAATGTTTCATTTCTGAGGAGTTCAGCACTCTTCTTTGTCTCCAATTGAGAGCGTCGCAGTTCGCTCGTTCCTGAGCAGGTCGCCGATTTCGCAAATCGCGCCGAGGAACTATCAAACTCCCGCTTGGCCGTCTCGCTTCTTCTCACCTTCAATCGTTCCATTCAGAGAGCATTGCATGTCGTCCGTTCTTGATCGCTTCCTGCGTTACGTTCGCATCGATACCCAATCCAACGAGAACAACAACTCGTACCCCAGCACCGAGAAGCAGCTCGATCTCTCGCGATTGCTCGCGGACGAATGCCGTGCTCTCGGACTAGTTGACGTCAGCCTCAGCGAGTTCGGAGTCGTGATGGCAACGGTGCCAGCGAACGTCGCTCATCAAGCTCCGGCCATTGCCTGGGTCGCACATGTCGACACGTCTCCGGAGACATCTGGCACCAACGTCAATCCGATCTTGCATGAAAACTACGACGGCCGAGACATCGTGCTGCCGGGTGATCCCAACAAGGTCATTCGAGTCGCTTCCAATCCGGCGCTG
Organism: Planctomycetaceae bacterium; assembly: GCA_900299185.1. GTDB lineage: Bacteria > Planctomycetota > Planctomycetia > Planctomycetales > Planctomycetaceae > AM-0621. The sequence continues at coordinate 12,355 of OMIV01000088.1, read as the reverse complement.
AAGGGCTTGATCGGAGCCACCATCGTCACCACGGACGGAACGACCTTGCTGGGTGCGGACGACAAAGCCGGCGTCGCGGCGATCATGGCAGCGGCTGAGTACTTGATGGCTCACCCCGAGATCCCGCGCGGGCCAGTGCGGCTGTGCTTTACGTGCGATGAGGAAATTGGACGCGGTACCCACAAGCTCGACATCGCCGCGCTCAATTCCGTCTGCGCCTACACGCTCGATGGCGATGGCCACGGCATGATCGACTGCGAAACGTTCTCTGCCGATGGAGCCACCGTGACGGTTGAAGGCATCAACACTCATCCGTCCGAAGGCAAAGGCAAGATGGTCAACTCCATTCGCATCTTGTCTCAATTCTTGGCAAGACTGCCGGCAGATCATCTCAGTCCCGAGACCACCGCGAATCGGGAAGGATTCTTACACCCGTATTCCATCGAAGGTGGAGTCGCGTTGTCGACGGCGCGCATCATCCTGCGCGACTTCGATACTCCAAAGCTGGCCGAGTACGCGACCTTGCTGGAGTCCATCGCGGCTGATCTACGAGCCCAACATCCGCTCGCAAAAATCACCATCGACATTCGCAAGCAGTACCGCAACTTGGGTGACGGTTTGAAATTGGAGCCTCGTGCCGTCTCGAAGGCTGTCGAAGCCATGCGAGCCACCGGCATCGAGCCGAAACTCACGATCGTGCGCGGTGGCACGGACGGTTCGTTGCTGACCGAGATGGGCTTGCCGACTCCCAATCTTTCGACCGGCGAACACAATCCGCACTCGCCACTTGAATGGACCAGTCGCGAAGAACTGCAACGAGCGACCGACGTGTTGGTGCAACTCGCGGCGGCATGGTCCGTCGAACGAGCGTAGTCCAACATCATTCCGTTGCCCCGCTGGCGAGTTTGTCTCACCGACCGTCAATGGACCATCACCGAAGCCGAGCTCTCAACGAGCTTGACTGCGATCGTTGATTTCCGCGATCAAGCCTCAGCCGTGAGTTGAATAGCCACAGGGCTCTCTCGATTCAGTGGCGATAGGCCATCAAGCAACTTGCGGCTTAGGTTCAATCTTCGGTCTTCAACGCGACACCAAGATTCTCACGCCGATTAGTCAGCGATCGCGAACACAATCGTTCCGCGCCAGCAGCAGCCAAGATCGCAATGAGTGGTTGAGTGGGAGCACGCATCCGAGCGTTCGCCCAAAAGACGCAATGCAGCGCAGTCAGACTCAACAGCATCAGCAACGTCAATCGACGGAAGTGACGATCAAGCAACCCGCACCAACCACCAACAACGGCCAGCGTTGCCAGCGCGACATACCCCGCCCCCACGATCGCAATCAGCCAGCCCTTAGTGGAACCGGGTTGCATCGGCACAGGGCTCCACAAATTGAGAACTCGATAGATCGCCGCTCGTATGAAACGATCGGGATGAAACTGAATCCAAACCCAAGCCATCTCTTTCATGGCAGCGTCTCGGCCCACTTCGTCCGTTCGCTCTAATCCACGTTCGGTGAGCGAGCCTTCAACCTCGTCCTGCCACGCATCGAAAGCGTCTTTACTCCAGCTCGCACCAAACCGCTGGCTCACCACCGAGCGATCGAACGAATCATTGTTCCCTAAGATGGCCGTATAACCGCCATGAGTTGTCGTCAGGATTGGCCGCCCGAAGACCATCGCGTTTCTCACGCACCACGGCAGCAACATCACGGTTGCGACAAGCACGAAGAGCCCGCGTTCGCTCCACGGCCAGCGGTCCTCTCGTCGAGCAACCCATAACGACCATGCTCCAGCCAAAGCTGCGAAGGGCCAAATGGAGGGACGGCATAACGCCAGCAATCCAAACATCGCACCGGCAACGATGGCTCGCTGACGTCCCGGCTTCAGCCACAGCGCCGCGCTGAAGCCAATCGTCAAAGCCGCCATTAAGACTTCGGTCATGGCTTGGCTGGAGTAAAGCAGCAGCAGCGGATCAACCGCGACTAGCAATGCCGCGATGAGTGCTCGGCGATCGCCTGCCACATCCTCACGAGCTTGCTCGTAAGCTCTTTCCCCCCTCGCCCCTACGGGGAGAGGGGTCGGGGATGAGGGGCAACAAAGGACAGGATCGGTTACAGAAAGCACCATCTGCGTGCCTTCATTCCCCAGCACTCGCCTCGCCAGCCACCACGTCCCGAAGATCGTTCCCAGCCCCAAGCCGACTTGCATGACTGCCAAGCCGAGCGTGCTGCAACAACTCGTGCTCACAGCCACGAGTAATGGAAATAGCGGCGGTCGATACGCCGTCGGAAAGCCTCGCACCGAACAGAAGCCGTGTCCCGCCACCAAGCGTTCGGCGATCGCGAGATAAGCGTCGGTGTCGACCCGCAGTTGGTCGAAGCGATAAGTCACCATCGCGACTCGCAACAGCAGTCCAATCAACAGCACCGCCATCAATCCGCGTCGTCCGCGAACCATCGCTGGCCATGCTGAAGAGAGAAGCTGCCCGAACATGAGATGCCTTTTCGAGACCGCGAAGCAAGCCGCCTCGTCACTACGGAGCCAGTGAGAAGCGACCGACCAGAAGGGCGGTCAGTGTTTCTCAATTCGCCAGCAGCGTCACGTCAGTTGTTGGCTCGACAGCAATAAGCTCACAACAACTTCGCACCGAATCGTCGAATCGCATCCATTAAGGCGATCAAGTCTTCACGCGACGTCAGCGGATTCATCACTGTCACGCGCAGAGCCTGCTGACCATTGAGCTTCGTTTGGACGATGTAGAACTCGCCGGACCGAATGAGATCTCGACGCAGATTGAGCATGAAGTTTGAGATGACTTCCTCAGGCGCTTGCCGCAGAGAGTCCGGCACATACCGAAACGCCACGATGTTGCATTCAGGCTCGTGCAACGTTTCGAAGTCCGGCGACTCGTTGAGCAACTCGTAGAACTCTCGCGCACGATCGAACGTGACATCGACCAAGTCTTCAAACAGGCGTTGCCCAAAGAGCGACCATGTTCCCCACAACGCATACGTCGCCGCTCGCTTTGTGCATTCAGCCGTCAGCATTCCGCTGTCGTACTCGGCCATGCCCGGTGCTGACGGATCGAAGAGATACGGCGCGTCCTGGCGAAACGCTTCAAAGCGATGAGCCCGGTTGCGATACAGCACGAAGGCGCACAACGCTGGGACGAACATCATTTTGTGAGCGTCCCACACCAGCGAATCGACTTCATCGACTCCGCGCAACAAGTGCCGATACTTGCGACTGAAACAAGCGGCTCCACCATGAGCCGCATCAACGTGCAGCCAAACTTCATGCTTTCGACAAACAGCAGCGATGTCGGCCAGTGGATCGAAAGCTCCAATCGGAGTCGCGCACGCACAAGCCGAAACGGCGATCACGGGTCGTCCCGCAGCCTTGAGTGCCGCAAGTTGCTCATCGAGTTTTTGAGGATCCATCTGCCGACGCGCGTTGAGTGCAGCGCGAACGACGTTGCTCGTCCCCAAACCCAAGATTCCCGCAGAGCGAGCCACGCTGTAGTGAGCATCTTGTTGAGCAACCAAGACAGGCGCAGCGCCGGACTGGAATCCGTCTTCCCAGACTCGTCCCAAGGTCACGTTCCGCGCGGTCAATAACCCCGTCAAGTTGGCCAACGAACCACCATGAGTCACCAGCCCCGCGAACTGCCCGCGCTGCCATCCCGCTTGTTCGCCCAGACGCTCAATCAAAGCGCGTTCAACCGCAGTAGCCCACGGTCCCATTTCATAGATGGCCATGACCTGGTTGGTCACCGAACCAATCGCGTCAAACCACCCGGCAACCGGCACCGGCGCGGGGACTTGATGACCGATGTAATGCGGGTCGTGCAGGTTGTGCCCGTGCCCCAACATCTCCGTGACCAGAGACTCAAACCGCGTTTCTAATTCGGGCAACGAAGAGGGACTCAGAGATTGCGGCGCTGCGTCCAAAATAGCATGAGCTGCAGCGATGAACTCGGTGGGTTCGCCCCAATTCAGCACCCTGCCCGACGAAGCCTGCACGCCCTGCAAATGACTCGTCAGTCGTTCGACGAGCCGATGCCCAAGAGCCTGCAAGTTGTTGGGATCAAACGCGGCTCGAACCCGAGCATCACGAGCAACGGAATCATCAAGAGGACCAGTCATGCTCACCGAACAATCAAGTAAGAGCCGCTCTCTCACGGAACGATCGCGATCCGATGAAGCGACCCGTCTCGTAGCAAAGCGAGAGTTGTTTAACGGCCTGAATGCCGAGCACATCAACGACTCAATGCTCTGTGCTGGTGCCTCTCAGTCGCGGAGCGACTGAGCTACGTAGCCGAGTCGCTCCGCGACTCGGTCCTATTTTTGGACCGGCACTAAGCGTGGGCCACCAAGTGAAAGTAGTCGCTAAGCAATTGCCCCAAACGCACGATGAAGCGTGCGGCGTCGGCTCCGTTCACAACTCGATGGTCGTAAGACAACGACAACGGCAGCATGAGGCGTTCTTCGATCTGGCCATCGTTCAAACGTAGCTCTGTCCGACTGCGGCTCATGCCGAGGATAGCGACTTCGGGATAGTTGACGATCGGCGTGAAGGCCGTGCCGCCAATGCCGCCGAGGTTCGTGATCGTGAAAGTCGCGCCTTGCATCTCGTCGAGCTTCAGCTTGTTGTCGCGAGCTCGGGCGGCGATGTCACCCAGTTCGGCGGCGATCTGCGACACACTCTTTTGATCCGCGTTCTTGATGACCGGCACGAGCAAGCCATTCGGCGTATCGACCGCGCAACCGAGGTTGTAGTACCGCTTCAACACCAACTCGTTTGTCTGCGGATCGAGACTCGAGTTGAACTTCGGAAACTCTTTCAGCGCGATCGACACGGCCTTCATCGCAATCGCGGTCATCGTGATCTTCGGCTCGCCGGACTTGCCCGCGCCTTCACCGTGTCGCTTGCGCGCGGCTTCGAGATCGGTGATATCAACGAGGTCATGCTGAGTGACGTGCGGAATCACGTTCCAGCACATGCTGAGGTTCGCTGCCGAGACCTTCGCGATTTTGTTGAGTGCTTGCCGCTCCGTCGGGCCGAACTTGCTGAAGTCCGGCAGCGGAGGAGGCGCATAACCGCCACCCGAGCCACCACTGACAACCGCTGCAGCGACAGGAACCGAGCCGCCGCTGAGCTGACCCTTCACGAAGTTCTTGACATCGTCTTGAGTGATGCGACCGCCAGCCGCCGAGCCGACAACTTGATAGAGATCGACTCCGAGTTCCCGAGCCAACCGCCGTGTCGCCGGCCCTGCAGGAGCGGGAGCACGACCTTCGCTCGCTGTCGCGGCAACCGCCTTCGCGGCAGGTGCTACTGTAGGAGCCGCTACAGGTGTCGCTGCTGCAACGGGCTGAGCAACCGGTGCTGCTGTCGCTGCTGCCGCCTTCGCAGGAACTGGTGCCGGAGCGGGCGTTGCCGACGCACCAGCCGCCGAGCCTTCTTCGATCGTCAACAACGCAGCCCCGATCAGCAGAGTGTCGCCAGGCTTTGCATGAATCTTCACGACCTTACCCCCGAAGTCGACTTCGAGGTCTGTAGCGGCCTTGTCTGTCTCGACCTCGGCGACTCGTGTGCCAGCGGCGATCACGTCGCCTTCCTTCACCAAGATCGTCGCGATATCGACGGACTTCACACCTTCAGAAACAGCGGGAATCGTGAATTCTTTGGCCATATTGGTCTCTTCGATGAACTAATCGTTTTCTTCTTCAGACTTTGCTACCGAAGTCTTCAACTCGACAACTTAGTCGTCTGCGGGTCTGATTCGAATTCGAGTGGCTTCAACGGTCGCAATCGCACCGGCAAAAAGTAATTGACCATATTGAGCAAGCACTTTGACGACTGTCGGCCCTTGCTGACGGGCAGGTGCATTTACCAACCGAACAATTCCGTGATGCTCCATGCCCCATAGAATTGCGAGGTCACCAAAGTCTTTGTCGATCGTCACAAGCACTCGCTCGTCAGCATGAGCTTCTTCCAAGATCTTTGTATCGCCGGGATCTTCGTCTCTATCACCAATCCAAATGACATCATGCCCGGCTGCCTCCAAACTTGTCTTTGCTCCGCCCCAGACACAGGAGTCGAGCATCACTTTCATGATGCTACCTCTGCGACCATTTCAAGCGGTTCAATTCGCTCATGACCAACATGCCGTCGGGCATAAACGAGGCACGCTTGGATGTCTTCCAGCTCAAGCCACGGATAGCCCTCCAAGATCGTTTCTGGCGAATCACCAACAGACAACATGCCTAAGACATGTTCGACCGCCAGTCGCCGTCCGCGAATGATCGGCTTACCGCCAAAAATCGCCGGATTGATGGTAATTCGACGCATCAAATCTGATTCGATCATGGCTCACCTCTCGTATCGAACTTTTGAAGCGATCGTTACGCATACTGCGGATTCACCTTCTCTGGGTCGATCTCCAATTCCTTTTGCACCTTGGCGAGACGCTTCTTGTCGAAGGCACCTTGCTTGGCCAGTGCGACCAAGGTCGTGTAGGCCACATGCTCGGCGTCGATTTCGAAGTGTCGTCGCAGTGCTGGTCGAGTATCGCTGCGACCGAAACCATCGGTTCCGAGTACGACGAACTCACCCGGCATCCATTGGCGGATCTGATCGGGCACCAGTCGCACGTTGTCACTGGATGCGATGAACGGACCAGTCACGCCTTCGAGGGTCTTCTCCAGGTAACTCTTCTGTGGAGTATCGGTGGGATGCAATCGGTTCCAGCGTTCGACCGTTCGAGCATCGCGACCGAGTTCGGAGTAACTCGTCACGCTCCACACGTCGGCGCTCACGCCGTACTTCGTTTGCAGAATCTCTTGAGCCCGCAAGACCTCGTTGAAGATCGTGCCACTACCAAAGAGTTGTGGCCGGACTTTGGCCTTCTGATCCACCCCGGCTTTGTATTTATAGAGCCCCTTGAGAATGCCTTCTTCGCAACCGGCAGGCATTGCGGGCATCGCATAGTTCTCGTTGTAGACGCTTAAGTAATACATCAGGCATTCGTCGTTTTGATACATGCGACGCATGCCGTCTTGAATGATCGTGATTAGCTCGTAAGCAAAAGCTGGGTCGTAGGCGACGATGGTCGGAACCGTTGTCGCCATCAGTTGGCTATGACCATCTTCGTGCTGCAAACCTTCGCCGTTCAGCGTGGTTCGGCCCGACGTTCCACCAACAAGGAAGCCTTTCACTCGCGAGTCAGCCGCCAACCAAATCAAATCGCCGATGCGTTGGAACCCGAACATCGAGTAGTAGATGTAGAACGGGATCATGTTGATCCCGAGGTTCGAGTAGGCCGTCCCCGCCGCGACGAACGACGACATCGCGCCGGCTTCGTTGATACCTTCTTCGAGGATCTGACCGTCCTTTGCTTCGCGGTAATACATCACCTGCTTGCGATCGACGGGCTCGTAAAGCTGACCATTGCTGGCGTAGATGCCGCACTGACGGAAGAGACCTTCCATACCAAAGGTGCGTGCTTCGTCGGGGATAATTGGCACCACCCGCGAGCCAATGTTCTTGTCCTTCAGCAACTCGGAGATGAACGCTCCGAACGCAAACGTCGTCGAGACTTCTTTGTCGACCAAGTTCGTTAGCAACTTGCTGAAGGCACTCAACTGCGGAATTTCCAACCGCTCGTTCGTCGGCTTACGAGCTGGCACATACCCACCAAGCTTCGCTCGTTGCGTTTGCAGATACTTCATTTCCGCGCTGTCTTCTGACGGCCGGTAGAAGTCGATTTCCTCGACGGCATCGTCGCTGACCGGGATGCCGAAGCGATTGCGGAACTCGAACATCTCTTGCTCATTCACCTTCTTGGTGTTGTGAGCAACGTTGCGTCCTTCGCCCGCTTCGCCGAGTCCATAACCCTTGATCGTCTTCGCGAGGATGACGGTTGGCGAGCCTTTGTGATTCACCGCCGCGTGATAGGCCGCGAAGACTTTCTCCGGGTCATGCCCGCCGCGATTGAGCCGTTGCAACTGAGTATCCGACAGATGCTCGACCATCGCCTTGAGCTTCGGCGAATTGAAGAAGTGCTCACGGATATAAGCCCCGCTCTCGACCGAGTATTTCTGATACTGGCCATCTACGACTTCACCCATGCGCCGCACGAGTTCGCCGTCTTCATCCTTTTCCAGCAGCGCGTCCCAGTCACCGCCCCATACAACCTTGATGACATTCCATCCAGCTCCTCGAAACGCCGCTTCGAGTTCCTGAATGATCTTGCCGTTGCCTCGCACAGGACCGTCCAGCCGCTGCAAGTTGCAGTTCACGATGAAGGTCAGATTGTCGAGCGACTCGCGCGACGCGAGCGTCAGCGCACCGAGCGACTCGGGTTCGTCGATCTCACCGTCACCCAGATAAGCCCAAACTCGGGACTTGCTGGTATCAACGAGATTGCGGTTATGCAGATACCGCAAGAACCGCGCGTGATAGATCGCGGTGATCGGCCCCAGTCCCATCGAGACGGTCGGGAACTGCCAAAAGTCGGGCATCAGCCACGGATGCGGGTACGACGATAAACCGACCCCGCGCGGCAGCTCGCGGCGGAAGTGCAAAAGGTTGTCTTCAGTGAGTCGGCCTTCCACGAACGCTCGCGAATAAACGCCGGGCGACGAGTGCCCCTGAAAGTAGACCATATCGCCGGGGTGATCAGCGGAGCGGGCATGAAAGAAGTGATTGAAGCCGACTTCATACAGCGTCGCGCACGACGCGAACGTAGAGATATGCCCGCCGACTCCGTCGTAGTCGCGATTAGCACGCACTACCATCGCCATCGCATTCCAACGAATGATGCTCTTGATCCGTCGTTCGAGATCTCGATCGCCGGGAAAGCGCGCCTGATCGGGCACCGGGATCGAGTTGATGTAAGGCGTATTGGCGGTGAAAGGAATATGCACGCCGCGGTGATAAGCCCGCTCTTGCAAGAGCGTGAGCAACTTCTGAACGCGCTCGCGACCAAAGCGATGCAGCAAGTCATCTAACGAGTCAAACCATTCGTCGAGTTCTGAGGGATCGAAACCAGCATCTACGGGAGAGGACTCAGACATTATGGACTCTGATTGCTAGGGAAACGCGACAAGTGAGAGGCGTCCGTGGACCGGCAACTCAGGACAGACAGACCCGAACTCGGGGGAGTTCAACGTGCCTGCTGCGGCCTCACAACTGGTGATTTCAACGACGGCTCACTGAGTAGCGAGCCACTTCAGGGCCGACGACAGGAATGGTTCGCACGCCACAGCGCGCGGCGGAGCGAACCAGCAAGAGCACAGGCCCCGAAAAGGGGCGGGATTATTGCGGTGGCCTCCTACCCCAGCAAGGTCGGGTTAAGGACGTGGCAGACCACTGCCTAAGGCTCTGTCGGCTTGACGGTTAGAGCGATCTTGACGGTCCAAAAGCAGCCGTCCTGAGTGCATTCGAAACCAGCCGCAGCGGGACGCAGCCTCGTCCGAGACACAGAAACGGCACCGAGCTTGGAGATGCTCTTCTCGTAGAGTGACAACCGACAGATCAACGAAAATGTCTCTCTTGGTTGCGGTCAGGCCTCTGACTAACCTTCCGCCCGCCTTCGTCCTGGGACGAATGAGCTTGTGCCGCTGTATGGCATCAGCGCTGGAATGATGGGTGATGGCCTGGCCTTGCCCCGCTTCTAGTCGCCGCGATCGTTCGACTGTGCCAATCTTGTCGATCGTTCGCCGCGACGCCTCTGTCAGCTAAGGATCGAACTGTGTTGCGGACTCATAAGTGCGGAGAACTGACGACAAATCATGCCGGGCAAGCGGTCACCGTCTGCGGCTGGGTCGATAGCTATCGCGATCACGGCAATCTGCTCTTCATTGACCTCCGCGATCGCTACGGCTTGATTCAGGTCGTCTTCGATCCGTCCGAAAACGCTGAAGCTCATAAGCTCGCTCAGTCGCTCCGCAGCGAAGACGTCATTCAAGCTACGGGCAAGCTCAAGCTGCGCGATCCGGGGCTCATCAACCCGAAGATCAAGAGCGGCGAAATCGAGATCCGCGCGACCGATCTCGCAGTGCTCAACAAGAGCAAGCAACCGCCGTTCTTACCGACTTCCGACAACGTGCCGAACGAAGAACTGCGGCTCAAGCATCGGTACCTCGATCTGCGGCGTCCGGCTTTGCAGAGCGCGCTCATCATGCGTCACAAGCTCTGCATGGCGGTGCGTGAGTACTTCGACAAGCAGGACTTCATCGAAGTCGAAACGCCGATGCTCGGTAAGAGCACGCCCGAAGGTGCTCGCGACTACCTCGTGCCGAGCCGCGTGCATCCCGGTGAGTTCTACGCGCTGCCGCAGTCGCCTCAGCTCTACAAGCAGTTGCTGATGGTCGGCGGAATGGACCGCTACTTTCAGATTGCTCGCTGCTTCCGCGATGAAGACCTGCGAGCCGACCGGCAACCCGAGTTCACTCAGATCGACGTTGAGATGTCCTTCGTCGGACAAGAGGACATTCTCTCGACGATCGATGGGCTCGTCGCGCACATGGTCAAGAACGTGCGAGGAGTTGATTACCCGCTGCCGTTGCCGCGCATGACTCACGCTGAAGCGATGGAGCGTTACGGCAACGATAAGCCCGACATTCGCTTTGGGATGGAGCTGACCGACATCGGCTCGATCGTGAAGGACTGCGGCTTCGGTGTCTTCAAGAGCACGCTCGAAAACGGCGGTCGCATTCGCGGCATCAACGCGAAGCAAGCAGCGGACAAGTACAGCCGCAAGACGATCGACGAGTTGACGGCCTTCGTCGGCGAGTATGGCGCGAAGGGGCTCGCGTTCTTCCGCGTGAAGGAAGGCAAGCTCGATTCGCCGATCGCGAAGTTCTTCAGCGACGAGCATCAAGCGGCAATCATCCAAAAGATGGGCGGCGAGAACGGCGACTTGCTGTTCTTCGTTGCGGATCAGCCGAAGGTGACTTCAGCCGCATTGGCCGCGCTGCGAGTGCGACTCGGCAAAGAGTTGAAGCTCTACGACCCGATGGAAGTAAAAGTACTCTGGGTGCTCGACTTCCCGCTCTATGGCTGGAACGCCGACGAGAACCGTTGGGAAGCCGAGCATCATCCCTTCTGCAATCCCAATAAGGACGACCTGCACTACTTTGAAACCGACCCCGGCAAGATTCGCGCTCAGTCGTATGACCTTGTTTGCAACGGCTACGAATGCGCGAGCGGCAGCGTCCGAGTTCACGATCCGGCAGTGCAGCAAAAGATCTTCGACTTCATCGGTCTAAAGATGGAAGACGCCGAAGAGAAGTTCGGCTTCTTGCTCAACGCCTTGCGTTACGGAGCCCCGCCGCACGCGGGCATCGCACTGGGTCTCGATCGTTGGGTGATGCTGTTCCTCGCGAACGACAACATCCGCGACGTGATCGCCTTCCCGAAGACGCAGAAGGCCTCGGACCTCATGACCGAAGCCCCGTCACCGGTCGATGCAAAGCAGCTCCGCGAGTTGCACATTAAGACCGACGTGCCTGCTGAGCTGAAGTAAGATTCGCGACACTCGCCCCCAAGCTCGTCTTGGGGGCGACAGTGTCAATCAGCAGCCAACGAGTTCAACGATGTCTTCCCGGCTTTTGGCAAGCGCGTTATTTCACTGCGAGAAACACAGGAGAAAAACGTGATCGAAGCCGTCTCACTCCCCGCTGATATCTCGCCCCAAGTTGCGGAGATCGCTCAGCAATTAGGCGTCCAGACTCAACTCCCGCGAGTCATTGCCATGACTCAAGCGGTCTTCCCTGGCGACCGATGGCGAGTCGAAATCGATGAAGACCCCGAGATCGCTGACGAGATCCACTTAGCCATCATCGTCGAGACTCAGCTCGGGTCGGTGGATGAATTGGTCGACAGCCAGTGGAGATGGCACGAGCAACTCTTCTTGTGTTGTCCGGCACCGCTAGCTCCGGTGTTTCGGCTGAGCACGGAATCCCGAGCATGATTCGCGGAATTCATTTTCTAGATCTGGCTCAGAATTTGGCGGCTGCGACAACAGAAGCAGATTGGCGTTCGGCAGTCAGCCGTGCCTACTACGCGGCCTTTCACGAAGCTCGCGATACGTTGCAATCGATGGGATTCACAGCGCCACGCGCCGAACTAGCCCATGCCTACTTGTGGCGGCGACTCGAGAATTGTGGCCATCGTGGCTTAGCGACTGCAGGTTCGCGCTTGAATCAACTGCGTCGCGAACGAAACCGAGCCGACTACGACATCAATGTGAACATCGCTCGTCTGGATGCGGCAGCGGCTGTGAAATCGGCTGCCATGATCATCGACTGTCTCTTATACACATCTCCGAGCCCACGAGACGTAGAG
>OMIV01000087.1 GCA_900299185.1 Planctomycetaceae bacterium | reverse complement strand
ACCATCTGCAATGACTTGCTGTAGCACAGCCTACCGGGATCGAATGCCTGAAGCGTCGCACCACACTGGAGATAGGTGCTGCTGTCACTGGTTATCGTCGGCATGTCGAGCTTCTTGAAGGTCCGCAAGTTCGAACCCGCCGCAGCCGAACAGCCTGTGAAGACCGTGGAATAAAACTGACAGCGAGCCCGAGACGCCGTTGGTTCTCTGCTTGATATCTTCTTTGTTGCCTCGGTTTGCTTCTGTTCGAACCGTCTTCATGAAGACTTGGAACAGAAGTAAACAGAGGCAACGAAGTTGAAGACCAACAGAGAGAAGACCAAAGGTTGCGATATGGGATCGCCTCTGAGGTCACATGGCTGAGCAGATCACTCCAAGACTTGGCGGCACCGTTCCCAAAGTTTGGTTTCATCGAGTTCGTTGCGTTTGCCGAACTTTGCCATCTCAGCAAACCACTTCGCCGGAGGGACTCGGCAAGCCCAGCAAATCTTGGCCACACATTCCGGACAGAAGGCCAACGTGCTGCCGTCGGTTTCGTCGAGGCTGTTGCTGCCATTCATCCCGCATTTGAAATGCACGCAGTGACGAATGCCGAACATGTGGCCGGTCTCATGCACCGCCAACTTCAATGTTCGAACCAAGAATCGTCGCCGCTCATCCTCTCCCTTAGTCGGATCACCAAAGCGACTCAGCGACCAGATTCCCACTCGCTCCGAGAGCGAGGCCTGACCAAACACAAAGTTCCAATCTTTGCCCGGCCACAAATCGGACGCCGTGATACCCAGTACCGCCACGGCATCTTTGGGACGACGCGGCTTCAAAACGGTGTCCAACACATAGGTTGTTAGCACCTGATCGATACCCCAACTGGGATGAACTCTTCTGGCTGAAGGTGGAATCGTTTCGAGCGACAGCGGCTTCAGCACTTTGACCGGCACCAAAAACGTCAGCTTCAGCAGTTCGATCGCTGCATCGACGGCGAATTGCTGAGACTCGGGCAACTCTCCAAGCGGTTGAATGTAGAGCTTGTCGCGTTCCTCAGTCGGACGATTGGGCTGACTGCCGACATAGGCATCCAGCACTTGAGCTCGCTCTTCAGGATGGTTGCGACTCCATGTTGTCGCCGCGAAGGGAGCAAACTCGGGCTTCAACTTGACGATGACCTTCTTCAGTGTCGCGACAGAGAACTCGTCATTTGACTTGGCGACCTGAGGAGGCGCTGCGAGCAATAGGCCGCCTTGCATCGCACTGATTCCGATGGCCCCTAACGCACGGCGTCGCGTGAGCATGTCAGACTCCTTCCACCGACTTCGGTATTTTGTTGGCCGATTTCCGTTTTGAACTTCGCGAGATCAAGCAGCCTGAGAGGACGACGCGCGGGCCAAGCGAAGATTGCTGTCGCGCCGTTTGGGATATTTCGGTTTGTTGCCGTCACACGACTAACGATCGGAACGAGGCAATCCGCCAGATATGGAGAGGACACGGACTAAGCGACATCGACTTTTGTCTTTTTGGGACGGCCGCCTTTCGCGCCGTTGGCGCGAGCGGCGGCGGCTTTAGCGCTGGACGTTGCAGAACCGCCTCGGCGTCCCAGTTGAGCTGCGGCTGTGTTTTGGCTGGCAACTTTTTGCATCCACGCTGGAAAGCCAAAGACGCCTTGCATGAGCGACTTCACGGCGAATTGTTGGTCCAGTTGTGGCCATTGAATGGCGCTGCCATGACCGAGCGTCTGGACGTTGCCAAGTTGTTTCGCAGTGGCTCCGGCGAGTCCTTCGAGCAGGCTGACTGGGATCGTGACCGCGCAACCGTTGGTAAGCGAGATCGCTACGGACTTCCGGCGAGCTTCGTACTTCACGGCGACGGCTTGTGGTTCATTCTGTTGAGCATCCTGGCCGCGTTTGGTCGCGGCTTGGAACTGGCGTTCGAACTCGGCGTCGGTCATGGATGCAACCTCTTCCATTCTTGAAGCAGTAGCGTTTGGTTGGCGGTGACGATGTCCAACGCCATGCGAACGTCGCGACGATTCATCCCGCGTACTTCGCGAATCTCCAACGACTCCAGATAAATCACCACCATGTCGTCGCCCCGGAAGGCGTGAACGTGAGCGGGCAGATGATCGTCGACGTAGATCATGACTTGGAATCCGCGTTGTCGGATGATGGTTGGCATTCCAGACGTTAAACCCAATCGGTTGGGTTTTCAAGATCTAAGATTGGCGACGTGACAGTACTCGCCAGCGGCTTTTTTCGTGTCGTCGACCTTACATTTAATTGCCGTGAATCTGGGCTCATCCGCAGAATCGGCAGTGAGCCCTACGTTTGATGATCAATCGGCGGCGTGCCGAACGTCATGACGAACTCGGAGCCGCCGCCGTCACGAGCGCGGACGAAGGCCGTGCCGAGGTGTCGTTCGGCGACTTGTCGCACGATCGCAAGTCCGGCTCCCGTGCCTTCGATGTTGCGTGAGACGGCTCGCTGAAAGAGTTCGAAGATCCGCTCGCGATGGGCCTCTTCAACTCCGGGGCCTCGGTCTTTGACGATCACACCAACACCCAGTGACGGTTCGATTGAGGTATCGATGGCGGTGATCTCAATGTCGGGAGCTTGGCCGGGGGTTGTGAACTTCAACGCATTCACCACCAGGTTGAACAACGCTTGATTCAGCCAACGCTTGTCGCCGCGAATGACTGGCAACGAACCCATGATACTGACTGAAGCTTGAGTCTCGTCGATGCGCGCTTGTGTTTGAGCGATGACGTCCTGCGCGAGCAATTGCAGATCAACGGTGCCCGTCGGTTCGACCGTGCGTTGGGCTCGGGACAGCATCAAAACATCGTCGAGCAGTTGCTGCATGCGGCGCGACGCGTCGATCACTCGCGTTAGGAAGCTGCGGCCTTTCTCTTCCAGCCCCGTCGAGTACTTGTCCGCCACCAACATCGAGAAACTCTGAATGGCTCGAACGGGTTCCTTGAGGTCGTGCGAAATCACATACAGCAACGAGGACAGATCGCGATTCTTCAAATGCAGCTCGTCCTCAGCTTGCTTACGAGCACGATCCGCCACGACCTCGGCAGTGACGTCCCAAAAGATGAGCTGCGTGCCGATCACCTTGCCTTCCGGGTCGTAGATCGGATCTTTCAACGTATGAATGTGCCGCTCGCCGGCCGTTCCGAAGTTGATGGTCTCTTGAAACTCCAACTGCTCGCCGGTCTGAATCACCTTCAGGTCGTCTTCTCGATATTTCGCAGCCAACTCTGGCAGCGAGAACGCGAAGTCGTCTTTACCAACGATCTCGTCCAACGACTTGTTGAACATCGTTCGCAAGGCTCGATTGGCAAAGACGAACTTGCCATCGAGATCCTTACGAGCCACACACAACGGAATGGTCTCGACGAGTGATTCATAGAGAGCACGCTGTTCGAGCAACTGAGTCTCCACCCGTTGCCGCACTCCGACTTCGTGTTGGAGTTGTGCGTTCGTGGCCCCCAGTTCGAGCGTGCGTTCGCTGACTCGTCGTTCGAGTTCTTCATTGAAGGACTGCATCTCCAGCTCGCGCAATTTGCGTTGCGAGATGTCGATGATGGTCGACTGAATGGCGGGATGGCCGTCCCATTCAACGACTCGGACATTGTTCTCTAACCAGATCAACGAGCCATCTTTGCGCAAGCCCTGATACTCGTAATGCCGAGGCGCCGACTCACCGGCCATGCGAGCGCGACGAAAGGCCGTCAGCCGTTCGCGTTCGTGAGGAGCGAGAAAGTCCATCGTCGATTTCGACGCGAGCACTTCTTCGACCGTGTACCCGAGGAACTTGGCCCAGCTCTCGTTGACGAACAACGGCTTGTCGTCGCGATGGACGATGATGCCTTGAATCGAGCCTTCAACCAGTTGACGAAAGCGTCGCTCGCTGGCTTCAAGCTGTTGGCGAGCCAGCATGCGGTCCGAAATGTTCTCGACGAAGGTCAGACGATGTTGAGCATTTCCTTCATCGTCATGAACCCAGTGAGCAGACACGCGACACCACACCGCCGAGCCGTCTCGTTTGAGGTAGCGTTTGCGGATCGTGAAATCTTCGAACTCACCCAACGCGATATCCGCAGCGAGGTCAGGCTGGACTTAGTCTTCCAACAAGGTCAGATCAAAAATCTGGAGCTGCTGTAACTCTTCTTCCGTGTAGCCCGTCATCTCGCAAAAGGCGACGTTGGCCTTGATGAATCGCAAAGTGGTGTCGAGCAGAAAGAGTCCGATTGGGCCATGCTCGAAGCCGCGACGAAAGCGATCCTCACTCTCGCGCAATGCTTGCTCAGCACGTTTCCGCTGAGTGACGTCAATGATCACGGCTTGAATCGCCGGAGTTCCGCCCCAGTCGACTTGCCGCACGGTGTTTTCCAGCCACAGCGTCGAACCGTCTTTATGAATGCCGCGATACTCGTAATGCACCGGAGCTGGTTCCCCCGCAAACCGAGCCTGCATGTATCCGAGCAAGCGTTCGCGGTCGTCGGGGTGAATGACGTCAAGCACCGATGAAAGTTGCAGCACCTCGTCGACACTCAAGCCATGAATACGAGCCCACGCCTCGTTGAGGAACAGCGGCTTTTGATCTCGATGAATCAAGATGCCCTGTAGCGAGCCTTCCACAAGTGCTCGAAAGGCAGAGTCGTCGACGTGCGACATCAACGCGGCAGACGATGCGCTGCTGGTCATGCTGGGCCTTGTTCGGTGAACGATGAGAAGCGTGTTGTTGAATGCACATTTTGAATGTGTCACCGACTGAGGTTCCAGCGAAGCAGATCCTCAAAACATCGTAGCCATCATCGCTCCGCGTGATGAGCCTTCCTCCCGGCGCCTTCACCTGCCGACGGCCATCGCCATTTGTTCGAACTCGATTTTGGAAGGCCCATCACGCGGTGCGATGACGGCTACTTTGACCGACGCGCAATTGGGGAACGCCTCGCGACGGCCATGTAAGCAAGCACGATAGAATCGTGCTCAACGTCCTATCGCCCGCGAGGATTCACGAGCGGCGTACCTTTGCCCTTGAGTTTGACCTTTAACGAGATCGTTCCAGCGTTCTCGTCGTTGATGTCCTTCCAAGGTTCTTGGCATCTCACAAAGAGTTGACCATCGGCATCGGGAGTCCATTCGCCCGATGCTCCCAAATCGAAAGGTTGACCGAGTTCGTACTCATCGGGATCGAACAATACACCCACAAGTTTGCCTTTGCCGTCTTCAGTTCCATCTGCCGAAACTTCATCAACGTCCTTCGAGAACTTCCACTTGCCTTCAGCGAGGTACTCGTAAGTGGTGCCAGCTTTCACGGCACAGCCAGTGGGCTGCCAACCGCCCCTGGCTTTGATCTTGGATGCCTGCGGATTCGGGCCGGCCAAAGGTTTGGCTTTCGTCTTCCAATCCCACGCACAGAGGTCCGCTCGAAAGCCAATGTCGACGTGCTGGAGGAAGAATAGATACTCGAAGGAAATCTCTTTGGCGGCTGGACCATAGACACTTTCAAAGGACACTTTCTGCCCGCTGAGCATCCCAATGCCGAGCGGCCGGAACTTCGGTGAGTAATTGGGATTCGTCGCCAGCAGATGGCACAGAGCCCACCGCCACGCATAGTTCTGCCACGAGTCGCCGGTCATCTCGTTGCCATTCACGATCGCATTCAGCGTCTTCGGCTCGGTCGACTTGATGTAGTCCACAACGACCTCATGGCAATTGACGCTCGCGTCATTCTCCTTCCAGTACTGGCCCATTTCGGCCATGCCCTCGCTGTACCACGTCGGGCCGGTCGTGCCGAAAGTCTGACCGCAGTAAGCATGCACGGCTTCGTGCTGAGGAGTGCCTCGATCAGCGATGGCATAGACGATCGACTTCGCGACGAACGCCCCGGTGCTGCTCTGAATCTTGCGAGTCGACGTCACTCCGGCTTGATCTTGAATGCTCTGCAATCCGCGCGGGTCCAACGAACCGTCAGGCCAGTTCGACAGATTCTTGACGACATAACACTCGATGACCTGTCGATTGGGGCGTCCCCAATACGTCGAGATCAGCTTCAGCATGTTCTCCAAGCGAGTCAGCAACTCCTTGGCTTCATCCTCGGAAAGGTCGGTGTGTAAGACAAAGTTCTTAGACGCGTAGTCCTTGGGGCCGCCACCGGTTGGCGCTGTTTTCCCATTGGTAGCGGGCTTAGTCCCCTTCCCTGTCGTCTGCGCAGAAACGACTTGTGGGACCAGCATCAGCAGCACCAGAAAACCAACAAACAGACGAGACATCTCACAATCCTCGTTGCATGAATCTCAGACGGCCGAAATGACGTAGAAAGCGTCTTCAAACGCGAGCCCAGGCGGTCATCAACGACGCAAATCTTGTCAGCGTCACTGACGAGTTGTCGACGAAGCCTGGGCCTAGAACCACCAAGACCTTGTGATCAGCCTCTGGCCCGAGCATCATTCCGCCCCCGCCTCGGACATCGCTAGTCCATTTCTCGCCCTCCCACCTAACGAGAAACTCAGCCCATGAATTTCACTCCCGAGCAAGCCGCCCAGTGGACTCGACGCGAATGGATGAAAGCCGGAGCGTTTGGACTTTTGGGAGCGTCCTTGCCTAACAGTTTGGCGTTGGCAGCGAAGTCGACTCAGCACACCTACGCCAAGGCCAAGCAAATCTTGGTCATCATGGAGCAAGGTGGAGTTTCTCATACAGACTCATGGGATCCAAAGCCGGATGTCGTTTCAGACCATCGCAGTCCGTACAAGCCGATGGCCACAGTTGTGCCCGGCATGCAGTTCACCGAACTGATGCAGCACTCGGCCCGCATCGCGAATCGTTTGGCCGTCGTGCGTTCGTTTCACCACAAGAAAGCCGGAGCCGACGGGCATCCTCAGGGCACTCAATACATGCTGTCGGGTTCGCATCCCGTCAGCCCGCAAACCATGCCGGACATCGGCAGCATTGTCTCGAAGCTGTTGGGGACGAACGCCCCAGACTTGCCGCCCTACATCATGGTGCCGGGCAATCACGAACAAGCCGCCGAGACTCGCACGGGCTTCCTGCCGGAAGGTTTGAAAGTCTTCAAGACCGGAGGCCGCGACGTCAGCGATCCAAAGTGGAAGGTCTCGGACCTGATGCCTCGGTTAGAGAACGCCGACGGTCGACTCGCTGGGCGAAAGTCGTTGCTCAGCACGTTCGACAGTCCGTTCTCCGCCACAGATCCAAACGCACCGTCGGCTTGCGGCATGGATCGCTTCTACGACCAAGCCTTCAGCATGTTGGGCAGCTCGCTCGTCACGAGAGCGTTCGATGTGCAGTCGGAACCGGCTTCCGTTCGCGAGCGATACGGCGAAGGTCATCGCGGCGCGTGCTATCTCATTGGTCGCAAGCTGATCGAATCAGGAGTCCGCTTCGTGACGGTCGACACACGCTGGCCATCCATGCCGGGTAAGCCAGGCGGCGGCAATTTGAATTGGGACCATCACGATCACATCTATGCCAGCGGTACTTGCGAACTCCCCGGAGCTAGCGGAGCCGGAGCCGGTCGTTACGGCTTCGGACATTGGGTGATGATGGGCAGCACCGATCAAGCCTTCGCGGCCTTGATCGAAGACTTGGCCGAACGCGGCTTGCTCGACGAGACGCTCGTTTGCTTCGTCACGGAATTCGGTCGCACTCCCAAGATCAACAAGCACGGTGGCCGCGACCATTGGACGCACGCGTTCTCGTTGGTCTTCGCCGGAGCCGGCGTGCCTGGCGGACAAGTTATCGGAGCGACGGACGCCGACGGCGGCTATGTGACGACTCAGCCTTACATCTTCGAAGACTACGCCTCGACGATCTACGAGAAGCTTGGCATCGACCGCGACATCCCGCTCTACACCCCGACGAACCGTCCGGTCTATTACGGTCACTTCGGTGAACCGATCGCGGGTTTGATGTAATCGAGTCTTCATATCGAACCGTTCGACGAGGCGCGGCGGTCATGTCATAGTCCTCACATGCCACTTTCCGTCGAACATCAGTCGCAACTCCTTGAAGCCCTCAGTCGCTACTGGGGCTACGAGTCCTTTCGGCCTCTTCAAGCCGAATCCATGCACTGTGTCCTGACCGATAAAGACTCGGTCGTGGTGCTTCCCACCGGCGGCGGAAAGTCGCTGTGCTATCAAGTTCCAGCGGTCTGTTTAGACGGACTCGCGGTCATCGTGTCGCCGTTGATTGCACTGATGAAGGACCAAGTTGACGGGCTTAAAACGTGCGGTGTGGCCGCCGACTTCATCAACAGCACGCAAACCGGCGGGCAACGATTGGCGGTGGCGAATGAGGTCCGAGCCGGACGATTGAAGCTGCTTTACATCTCGCCCGAGCGGCTCGTTCAAGAGAAGACGATCGAGTTCCTACGTGAGGCCAAGATTCGTTTCATCGCCATCGACGAAGCTCACTGCATTAGCGAATGGGGCCATGACTTCCGGCCCGAATACCGACAACTGAGCATCCTGCGCGAGCAGTTTCCGACGATCGGACTGCACGCCTTCACGGCCACCGCCACCGAGCAAGTGCGACGCGACATCGCTCGGCAATTGAAGCTGCGTGAACCCGAGGTGCTCGTCGGCAACTTCGATCGACCGAACCTCGTCTATCGCGTTGAACGGCGCGACAACATCCCCGAGCAGATTCGCAGCATCATCGACCGACATCGCAACGAATCCGGCATCGTGTATTGCACTTCGCGACGAGAGACCGAAGACGTCGCCGCAATCCTGAATGCTTCGGGTTATCGAGCCCTGCCCTACCACGCGGGCATGGATGATTACTCGCGGCGCGAAAACCAAGAGTCGTTCATCAATGAGTCCGTCGACATCATTGTCGCGACGGTCGCCTTCGGCATGGGCATCGATAAGTCCAACGTGCGGTTCGTGATTCATGTTGGCATGCCGAAGTCGCTCGAAAACTATCAGCAAGAAAGCGGTCGAGGCGGACGCGACGGCCTGCAAGCCGAGTGCTGCTTGATCTACTCGATGTCCGAGTTCATGCGTTGGAAGAAGCTGACCGAAGAAGGTGCCGCCGAGAGTCGCGGCCCAGCCATGAAGTCGCTGCAAGCAATGGCCGACTATGCCACGGGCATCGTGTGCCGACATCGCAAGTTGGTGAGCTACTTCGGTCAGGAGTACGACAAAGAGAACTGCGGCGCGTGCGACCTATGCCTGCAAGAGATGGATGTCGTCGACGACTCGTTGATCGTCGGTCAGAAGATCCTGTCGAGCGTGGTGAGGCAGGGGCAGAAGTTTGGTGCCGAGTACACCGCGCTCGTGTTGAAAGGCTCCAAGGACGAACGCATCCGTCGCAACCAGCATGACCTGCTTAGCACTTGGGGTCTGCTTAAGGATCAATCGCAAAGCACCATCCGCGAGTGGATCGAACAGCTCGCCGCACAAGACTTCTTGAGCCGAGTCGGTGAATACAACTTGCTTGAAGTCACTCCGCGCGGCTGGCAACTGCTGAAGGGCGAGATCACTCCCAAACTTGTTCGACCATCAGAGACCACGAAGGACGAACGCAATCAATCCCGCGCGGCGAAAGTGGCTGCGAGTTGGGAAGGAGTCGATCGAGCGTTGTTCGACACCTTGCGCAGCCTGCGGCACGAACTATCGGTCGAGCACGATGTCCCGGCCTACGTCATCTTCACTGACGAAACGCTGCGTGACATGTCGCGTTTCCGACCATCGACACTCGAAGGTCTGTCGCAAATCAAAGGCGTCGGCGAGAAACGCTTGGCGGACTATGGAGAGCACATGCTGTCGGCCATCGTTGAGTACTGCGAGACCTCCCAAGTCACTCCTGACAACTGGCCGAACGAACGACCGACGTCGCGCCGCAGCAGTACGGCAACTCCCAAGGAACCCAGCAGCAGTCGCTCATCATCCAGTTCCGGCCCGCCCGCCAAAGCTCGCGCGCTGCAGATGTTTGCCGATGGCAGCAGCATCGAAGACGTCATGGAAGCCATCGGTCGAGCGCGCTCAACCACGATCAGCTACCTCTGCGAATACATTCGCTCGGCAGCCATTCTGGACGCGGCCCCGTGGATCGGCACGGAGACCTATGAGCGAGTCAGCGCTGTCGCCAGCAAGCTCAACACGGATTTGCTGAAGCCCATCTTCGACGGCCTCAACGGCGAAGTTCCGTATGACGCCATTCACATCGCGATGGAGTGTCACCGCAATCGCCAGGGCCTCGACGAAGCAACGAGCGAGTAACTCCAGCCTTCTGTGTTAGCCACTTGCCGAAGTGCGCAGCGACAACATCAGCTCGTCGCGTTGGATGGCTCACTCCTCCTCGCGCGACGGACTTCTAGTCCGTGAACTCATCGAGTCCTCAACATCATCCGATTCGTTTCACCGCAGACTCGGCTGCCCTACTCTCCGACGCCGTTCACGCCTTTCAATACGAATGGCGGACAGTTCTTAGCACCGGTTCAAGAAGAAGACTGAGTCGCGGAGCGACTCAGCTACGTAGCTCAGCCGCTCCGCGACTGAGAAGCATTCGGAGTGATGCTCCTCAAGCTGCGATGTTGTTCTAGAACCGGTCCTTCATTCCACGCGCAACCGAACGACCAATCGCACCTCGTCACTCATCGGAGACCGAACTCGATGACCGCACCTCAAGCGTCGAAGCCTCAAGAATCAGCCACCGGCCAATGGATGGCGTTACTCGCGGCTCTGTTAGGTTGGTTGTTTGACGGCTTCGAAATCGGGCTGTTTCCGCTGACCGGCAAGCCAGCCCTCAAAGAACTTCTCTCGCGAGGTACGGGGCCAGACGTCACCGATGCCATCATCAAAGGGCAAGTCGATGCCTGGTTCGGCGTCATCATCGCGGTGTTCCTGGTGGGAGCTGCGACCGGCGGCGTGCTGTTTGGTTGGCTGGGCGATCGCATTGGTCGAGTCCGCGCGATGTCGCTGAGCATCATGGCCTACGCCATCTTCACGGGCATGTGTGGCTTTGCCGCCGAGGCATGGCAGATCGCTGGTCTGCGATTCTTGGCATCGCTTGGTATGGGCGGCGAATGGTCGCTGGGCGTGGCTCTGGTGAATGAGATTTGGCCCGGTAAGTCGCGAGCCTTCATCGCAGGTTTGATCGGAGCTGCCGCGAACGTCGGCTTCATGTTGGTCGCTCTGCTCAGCATGGGCATGCAAACCATGCTGAAGGATCTCAACTCCGGCATGCAGGCCATTGGACTGTCGCCCGAATTCGTCGAACGCTTGCTGTCGAACAACGGCTGGCGGTTCTTGATGATCAGCGGAGCGTTGCCGGCAATCCTGACGTTCTTCGTGCGAATCTGCGTACCCGAATCACACAAGTGGGAAGAAGAGAAAGCCAAGGGCACGACGAGCATGTGGTCCAACGTGGATCTCTTCGGAGTCTTGGCCGGATGCTTGGGAGCGATGCTCGTGATCTTCGTCTGGACGCCAAACGTCCAAAACCTCGCCGTCCGGTTGGTCGCCAGCGCGGCGGGATTGACGATCGCCCTCTTTGGCTATCTCTATCCCGTGAAGATGTACCTCAGCCGCGCGATCGTCGGTGGCTCAATCAGTCGCGAGCAATCGTCCGCCATCAATCGTCGCATGCTGTTTGGAGCAGGACTGGCCGGAGTCGCGTTGCTCGGCACATGGGGATCAGTGCAATGGGCTCCGAAGTGGGCTGGCGATCTCGGCAAAGTTGCCGATGCAAAGTTCGCGGTGGAGTGGACTCAGTTCTGGCTGTCGATCGGCGCGATCGTGGGCACCATCGTGGCGGCTGTGGCTGCTGACCGATTTGGACGACGAGCCACCTACTGCGGAATCTGCATCCTCTCGTTGCTCTCGTGCGTCGCGCTCTATCAACTCAACGACGCTTACTCGAACAAGTACTTGTTCTTCGTGTGCTTCGCAGGCGGATCGACAGCGGCCATGTATGGATTCTTCCCGCTCTACTTCCCGGAACTCTTCCCCACCGCCGTGCGAGCCACCGGCCAAGGCTTCTGTTTCAACTTCGGTCGAGTTCTCGCAGCGGTCGGCGGCCTACAAACAGCGACGCTCATCAAAGCCTTCGGAGATAACTTTCCCAAAGCCGGAACAGTACTCAGCGCGATCTACCTGATCGGTGCCGTCCTGATTTGGTTTGGCCCCGAAACCAAGGGCAAGCCGCTGCCGGAGTAAGACGGATCAGCGTGGAGCACGTTTCCAACGTGCTCGTTACCTTTACTGCGGAGTGGAGCCATGGGAACATCGTTCGTATGCATCACAGACCGGCAGGCCGGCGACGAGCCTGGCTTTTGGATGTTTGATGCGGTGCTTGAGCTGTGGCTACGCTTGCTATCGCTTCATTTGCCTGAGCCGACGGACGCAGGTGACAACGTTGCTACCAATGAGATTCGGAGCCGTTGGCTGTTGGCGTCACGCGGATACTTTCAAGGTTGCGTACCGCATGAAATGCCATTCGCCTGCTCGTCGGCGGACGGAAAGAAAGTTGTCCGTGCGGCCATCGACTCGCTCTTGATGTCACTGAATCAATCCGATGTTCCGATGGATTGTGAAACACTGAATCTCTTGGGGATCGAGCGCGGAATGTTTACGACGCCGATTGATCGCCAAGTATTGCGGGATGTCGGCTATGCATTTCTCGACTTGCTCGATGGCAAGATCCACGATACCGCAGCAGCTACTAACGTAATGCCAGGATCATTGCCTTACCAAAGAAGCACCGGCTAACAACACCACTCGCGCGAGTGGGCGCATCGGGCATTTTCACAATGGACAGTCACTGACGACTGTCGAGTGATTGTGAACGATAATTCGTTCGGCGGATGGGTGCTTGTCGGACCGTAAGATGGCCGCCCTCGGCTGTCTGCATTTGCCAACACAGGACGGCCGAGAGCGTCCATCCTACGAGCAACTTCCATTCGAGCGGTTACCATGAGAGCGACGCGGAAAACGTTCTCCTCACAAGGATCAACTCATGAGCCAACCCACTCCGAGTCCTGTTGCTCAACCGTCGCTTGTTCGAGCAATGGGCTTGGGCATGGCAGTGGCTGTTGTGGTCGGCAACGTGATTGGCTCGGGGATCTTCGCCAAGCCCGGTCGCATCGCGGCGGAAGCGGGCGACTTCAAACTCATTATGGTCGCCTGGGTGGTCGGTGGCGTGCTGTCACTGATGGGAGCACTGAGCGTTGCCGAGCTGGCCGCCATGTTGCCTCAAGCCGGCGGGCTCTACGTCTACCTTCGCGAAGCTTACGGCAAACTGACGGCGTTCCTGTTTGGCTGGAGCGAGTTCCTCTTTCATCGCCCCGCTTCCACCGGAGCGTTGTCGGTGATGTGCGTCGTCAACTTCAGTAAGGCGCTTGGTTGGGATTGCAGCGCTGCCGACCAAGTCATGATTTCCGCTGGCATCATCTTGAGCCTGTCGTTCGTGAACATCGTCGGCGTGGCGTGGGGCGGACGTATGCAAGTCGTGACAACCGTCCTGAAGGTGGGCTTCATCATCATGATCATCCTGCTGCCCGGCCTGATGTGGCTGCTCGGCAAGTACCAGCCTCAATGGTCGAACTATGGAACGAGCGTTACACCGAATCAGCCGAACTTCGCCACGCAGTTTGCTGCCGCAATGTTGGCGGTGAGCTGGGCCTACGACGGATGGCATGGCATCACGCCCGTCGCCGAAGAAATCAAAGACCCGCAACGCAACGTCCCCCGAGCGTTGTTCGTGGGCATTGGTGTGCTAGCTCTGCTCTACATCACGGCGAACTTGTCTTACCACTTGGTGATTCCGATGCCGCAGATGGTTGAGCCCAAAGAGAATCAACAACTCGTTGCCACACTGACCCTCAAAGAGATGTTTGGCCCAATCGGTCAAACCCTGATGTCCGTCGGCGTGATGCTCAGCACGTTGGGTGCGATCAACAGCAACTTGCTCTATGGCCCCCGAGTATCCTTTGCGATGGGACGAGACCGCGTGTTCTTCTCGCAACTGGGAGCCGTGCATGCGACCTGTCGCACTCCGGCATTTGCCATCGCCGTTCAAGGCTTGATGGCGGTAGTCCTGGTCTGCGCGTCGCTGGGGCTGACGGCCTGGGTCAGCTACTTCAAAGACAAGTCCTTGTTCGACATCTTGACGAACTACATCGTCTTCTCGGCGAGCCTCTTCTACGTCGGAGCCGTCGCTTCGGTCTTTGTCTTGAGAAAGAAGCATCCCGAGTGGGAGCGTCCCTATCGCACTTGGGGCTACCCGTGGTTACCGGCAGCCTACATCGCCTTTTATGCCGTGTTCCTGAGCTTCGTCTTCAAAGGCAACCCCGGCGAAGCACTGATCGGAGTCGGCCTGATCGCCGCCGGTTGGCCGGTCTACTTGATTTGGAATCGGCAACAAACCCGGCAACCCAATTCGTAGAGCATCAAGTCGCGAAGCAACGCCAAGTCTCTCAAACAGTCGCGACTTGTATGGCCCAGTCGTCGTTGCGTGATTCGTCGCTCTCCGCGACCGCAGCGTCTCTGCGTGAGATCTTCTGCCTGCTCCCTAAACCTCGTCTTACTGCCCGATGATTGGCTCGACCGGAACCGCCAGCGAGCGTTCTTCACGGGACGACCCCGGCAGAATGATGTCGCTCGGGGGCGAGAGCGTGACGTAAGCAAATTGCTCGGTTCGCTTGATGCGTGCTTCGACAACCGCGGCAATCGCAGCCATCAGCACGCCGATCAAGGCTGGCTGTAATAAGAGCTGCACAGGCTCGAAGTGCCAGATTCCCAGCAGTGCCATCGCGACGCCCAAGACCAAGAAGGTCAGAACGTGCCTCGTCGCCGGGATGCGCAGCAACAAGAAGCCAATCGCCAGTGCCAGTCCCGTACCCGCCAAGATAATGCCGGGCTGACTCATGGTTTGAAGTTCGATGCGTTGCAGTCGCCCATAAGAACTGAAGAGGTACCGATTGCCGGAACCTTCCGAGCGGAACGATGACGGCACGAGACTCATCACGTTGCTGCCATCGGGTAGCGGAGCATCGTCGCCAGCTGACACCCAATCGACGACTTCGGCCTTGGCTTCACGAGTGAGCCTGGTCCAAATGAGTCCCT
Source organism: Planctomycetaceae bacterium (assembly GCA_900299185.1). Lineage (GTDB taxonomy): Bacteria > Planctomycetota > Planctomycetia > Planctomycetales > Planctomycetaceae > AM-0621. The sequence goes on along the minus strand of OMIV01000087.1, from coordinate 7,214 downwards.
GCCGATGCCAGCGGAAGCGCGGAGCCAAACCGTTGGGATAGACGAAGAGATGTTGATCAAACGGAACCGTGATCTCCCATTGAGACTCAGCCTGCCACACATTGGACGCGAACCGCGGCGTCGCACTCTTCAGGAAGTTATGCAGCCCGAAGTTCGGTGAATCTTCCGAGGCATAGTCGATCGCGAAGACATGCCATTGACGCTCAGAAGTGCCCTGCAAGTTCAAGCGGATGTCCGTGCCGTTCTCGGAACGACGAATCTGCTCGCCCGCCAATTCAATGCCGTCCCACCAGAAGCGAGCCGCATTACGAGCTACCTTGGGCGGCATTTCGAGCGACATCGCGCGAACGTCACCGTCGATCTGATAGACGGCCTGAGTGCGCGCCACACCTTGATCGAAGCGAATACGAAAGGCCGCTTTGCGAATGGAAAATTCGTTACTCGCCTGAGTCGGACGCACTTGAAGTTCGAGCGTGACACTGCGTTGCAGTCCCTCAGCTCCCCAAGTCGGGTAGCGTTCGAGAGCCACTTCCGGCTGCCAATCTTCGGATGGAACTTTGACAGTCACATTGTCCGGCGCGCGAATCTGCAATTGAGACTTATCGACCGCCGCATCCGCCGAATGCATCAGCGGGACTTGTGCGGACAAGCCGCCTTTCCCGACAGCAGCGACATCGAGCGGCAGCGAGAACTGAGCGACGACTCGGAACCGCCCCCAACTCGGCTGCGGCAATCCCAATCGCAAGAGTCGACCATCTGCATCAATGCCAGTCGGCACTGGAGTCAGCGAGAAACGAGCCGCCGTCGGACCATCAATCTGCCACAAGACTTCGTCGGGAGAATGCACCAACCAAAACGACGCTTGCAGTCCTCCGATGCGATCGGCCAAGGACTTCGGAACGATGATGCGGACATCGGCGAGTCGCTCATAAGCGACGTCGTACTCGAAGATCTGAGTGACTCGAATGCGATCGTCTTGCACGGTCAACGATGACCGCGACGCGCATGTGACGCGCTGCGGATGCACCTCAACGCTGGCTGTGAAAGTTGCTACATCGGAATAGAGGTCAAAGCGACGGGGCCGCTGATTCGCCGGAGTGTCTCGCAAGTCGGCGTCCGATTTACCCGCAGCAGCGGCAGTCAGTCGAAGCTCGGTGCCTTCGCGAGGAGTTAGTTTGCTCTCGACGTTGTTGGCATTCTTGATGAGCAGCGCCGCGATCGGACGGCGCGGCGCGATGACCGTCGGCAACGTCAGCGGGAACTCGCCTTTGCCAGCCGTTGTGGCACGTCGGCCTCGGAACTTGATCTCGATGTTGGCATCGCGGCGATCGACCGGTTCGTTGAACTTCAACACGTACTCATCGGGACTGGCGCCGGGTTCGTGCGAGATCCCAACGTCGGCTTCCACGTCAACCTGCCAGCCTTCTTCGCGCCACTTCGGCCACTTGAACTGCAAACTCTCGACAGCTCCACGGAAGACTCGCAGATCAAGCGTCGCAATGAACTCGGCATAGTCCGCCGCAATCGTCAGCTCGTAACTCGGTCGCACCAAGAAGCTCGCGACCACGCGCTGCAGCTCCAGCGAGACCTGGCACGTTCCCTCGAACGAGAACGCGTGCGATACGGACGAATCGCCCTGCCGCAGGACCGCATCTGCGAAGCGTCGAAACGTGGCGGCACCGATGCGTTCGAGTCCGTGTGACTCACCGTCGATCACACGCAACGAGAAGCCTTCAGGAGATATCACGCCCAACATGCCGTCTTGCCGCACAGCTTCATCCACCATCGGCGGAGCAAGCTTCACCTTGGGATTCCCCGCGCCGATCGTCGATCTCAGTTGCCAAACCAAATCGACGGGTCCGCTGGTCTCGCTCGGAAGAGGCACCAAAGCCTTGCCGACCTGCGGCAAATTGAAAGACAGCGGCGTCCCCGACTTATCAGTGACTCCATCAACTTTGAAGCCCGCCGGAATGCTGATCGTCACCGCTCGAAACGTACCTTGCAGAGCCCGCACTGTTTGGCCGACTTGCAACACCACGTCGTCTGGCAAGATCTCGGCCTGCATCATCGTGCGAACTTGCAGCTCGCGTTTGGCGGGCGTCGCATCGCGTACTCCTTGCCATGTCAGATCGAGTACAGAGCCAAAGCCCTGACCGATGATTCGCGAATGCTTGGCGTCGATAACTTCAGTTTGCAGATCCAGTGAGTCATTGGGTTTAGCGGTATCGGTCGCCTTCACGGTCAACTGCGACTGTGGCACGTCGAGCACCAACCTCGTCTGCACCGACGACGGCAAATTCAACTGCAGGCGTTGAGTCGAGCCAACTCGACGCAGCGCAACAGCCAACTTCAACTTGACCACGTGCTTGCCTTCTCCCGAGAGCAAGCAGACATAGCCCGCATTCTTTTCGAAGTCTTCAAACTGCGGAGCCCCCGGCCCTTCATAACCGCGCGACAAGATCACGGCTTCGGGCATCTTCAACGGAACACGGACAGCCGACTTGCCGGGCTGAAGCTGCACTTCAAAGGTGGCATTCAGCGTCGCTCGATCGCGATCGGCATCGACTTGTCCATCGAGCACACAAGACGCGATGTAATAGTCCGGCACCGTCGGCGGCGTTTTCTCACTGCGGTCCATCAACTCCAGAATGCGTTTCAGAGTCTGCCCCGCTCGGAGCACATGCAGCTTGCCGTCTTCTCCGATGAGGCGCACCAAGTCGGCATCTTCAGGGGCGAGCACGTCCGCGTTCTTCGTAGCCGCCTTTTTCGAGTCACCGGATTCCGTCGGCTTAGAGTCTTGAGCACCAACCACTCCCAACAAGCACGCCAGCCACACCGCGCAACAACAAGCGATCCGCACCAGCGGAGCGAGTGGCGAGTGATGAGCGTTGCAAATCGGAAACATCAGCGAGACTCCACACCAACGGGAACTCAGTCATGACGAGCAATCCTAGGTCGCTCTGCCCGAGGTCAAAAGCGGTAAGTCTTCTCTGACCGACAGATGCCCTGCGAGCACAGTACGCCTAAGTCGCGTGACCGGAACCGCTCGCAGAATCGTTACGACCGAGAGATGCCCGGACGACCGTTAAGTCGCGACTCATCGGACTCTCGCTACGATCCGCAGCAACGTCGTGCCAACAACACGACCACCGTCGAACTTAGAACTTGCCCCCACGACTACGACCGTCTGCCGAGGAGTTATTCCGTGAAGCCGATCGTTCTGACCGCTTGCTTGCTGACCAGCGCGGCCGCTTTGCCCGCCGCAGAAATCGACTTTGCCCATGATGTCGCGCCGATCCTGAAGCAGCACTGCGGGAAGTGTCACACGGGGGACCAGAAGAAGGGCGGCTTCTCAATCAACACACGCGAAGCACTGCTGAGTGGTGGCGAGTCCGGCAAAGCTGTCGTCGTCGGTAAGAGTTCTGACAGCGACATTCTCAAGCGACTGACCACGACCGACAAAGATCTTCAGATGCCGCCGGAAGGTGCGCGAGTCCCCGCCGAGCAAGTGGCGATCTTGAAGAAGTGGGTCGACACCGGCTTGGCTTGGGAAGACGGCTTCACGTTCGGCAAACGCAACTACGAACCGCCGCTCCGACCGCGGCGGCCCGAGCTTCCGCCCGTGGTCGACGGTCGCTCGAATCAAATTGATCGCATCTTGGACGCCGATCTCGCCAAGCGAAGTGCGCCGCGTCCTCAGCCGATTGACGACGCCACGTTCGCGCGGCGGGTGTACTGCGACCTCATCGGCCTACTGCCAGAACCAGATGAACTCGCGGCCTTCCAACGCGATACATCGCCGGACAAGCGAGCCAAGCTCGTCCGCAATTTGCTGGATCGAGATGTTGAGTACGCCGAGCACTGGCTCACCTTTTGGAATGATCTGCTCCGCAACGATTACACCGGCACCGGCTTCATTACCGGCGGTCGCAAGCAAATCTCGAAGTGGCTGTATCGAGCGCTCGTCACGAACACGCCTTACGATCAGATGGCTCGCGAGCTGATCGCACCGCCGACCGCCGATAGTGCCGGCTTCGCTGACGGCATTCGTTGGCGCGGCGACGTGAGTGCAGGTCAAACCGTCGAGATTCAGTTTGCTCAAAGCGTGGGCCAGTCCTTCTTGGGCATCAACCTGAAGTGCGCGTCCTGCCATGACAGCTTCATTGATCGCTGGAAGCTCGATGAGTCTTACGGACTGGCCGCGATCTACTCGAACCGCCCGTTGGAGATTCATCGCTGCGATAAGCCGATCGGCAAGCAGGCTCAAGCGGCGTGGCTCTTTCCCGAGTTAGGCGAAGTCGATCCCAAGGCACCGCAGCCGGAACGACTCAAGCAGCTCGCCGCATTGATGACGCATCCCGAGAATGGACGCTTCACTCGCACGATCGTCAATCGGTTTTGGCATCGGCTCATGGGACGCGGCATCGTCCATCCCACCGATGCCATGCAGACCGAGCCGTGGAATGCTGACTTGCTTGATCAACTCGCCGTGCACCTGTCGGACGCGAAGTACGACCTGAAACAAACTCTGGAATTGATCGCGACATCGCAGGCTTATCAAAGCCGCGTGCAGGTCATCGGCCAAGATGCGGACGAGAAGAGCTATGTCTATGCGGGACCGCGAGCCAAGCGACTTACCGCCGAGCAATTCGTCGATGCTCTGTGGCAACTGACCGGAGCAGCTCCATCGCGTCCCGATGCGCAGCTCGTGCGCGGCAAGCCGGTCACTCTGAAAGAGACCACGACGGCTGCTCCCACAGAGACCGCCACGGCCAAGTGGATTTGGACGACACAGAATGTCGACCGTATTCCTGCTGGCGAGACGGTTGCCTTCCGCAAACAGCTCGACTTGAAAGCAGCGCCAGCGCTGTGTGTCGCGGCTCTGTCGTGTGACAACAGCTTCGTGCTCTACGTGAATGGTCAGCGATTGCATGCCAGCGACTCGTGGCAGGATCCAGAAGTTGTGTCGCTCACATCCAATCTGAAAGCCGGCAAGAACGAGATCTTGATCGTCGGCAAGAACGGCGGAAGTGGCCCTAACGCTGCCGGACTGATCTTCACCGCAAAGTTGCAAGACGCCGCTGGCAAGGTGGAGACAATTAGCACCGACGACACCTGGCAATGGTCCATGAAGATTCCAGGGGGCAACGGTCGCTATGCCAAAGACCAAGAACCCGACGATTGGAAAGCCGCAGAAGCCTGCGCCCAGCAAACGATTTGGGGCAGCGATTTCCGAGACAAGCTGATGGCGATGATTGACGTTGCCGCTCAATCGAGCGGGTTGATGGTGCGTGCGTCGCTCGTGAAGAACGACTTCCTGATGAAGGCCCTCGGACGCCCCAACCGCGATCAGATCGTCACCGTCCGACCGACCGAACTCTCGACCTTAGAGGCCATCGATCTTTCGAACGGCCAGATCTTGGCAACCACACTGAATCGAGGTGCTCAGAAGCTGTCGCAGCATGAATGGTCATCGCCCAGCGAGTTCGTGAATTGGTTGTTCCGCTTCGCGGTCTCGCGCGATCCCTCAGCCGAAGAACTGGCTGTATTGACGGCAGAACTGGGTGACATACTCACTCCGCAAGGCATCGAAGACGTGCTGTGTAGCGTCGCGATGTTGCCCGAGTTTCAGTTGGTTCGATAAGCCTGCGGCACGACAGCGAGTCCAAGTCCAACTTTAAGATATTCCGTCGCGCAAGCTCAGATTTCAGCCACGGTCTCTCGGCAACCGAAAACATGTCCGCGAACTCACGAGGCTGGCTCAACAAACACCATCAGCCTCTTTGGTGCGATCTGATTGCGAAGTGAGTCATGGAACGACTCACTACGACTGTACGCGAGCCGCTGGCATAACGGAGTCCGAACATGAAACGTTTCTCATCCCGCTTACTCGCGTGCGTATGTGCCTTGGCTCTTTGCTTGAGCCCGTTGCGACCAGCGATCAGTTGCCCGCTTTGCTTATCGCCAGGTCAAACGCTGTCGGAAGCCGTGTCCGAAGCGGACATTGTTGTGCTCACTCAGTTCGTCGAAGCCATTCGCAAGACGCCGGACTCGGAAGCTAGCGGCGTGGTCTATCAAACGCTGGAGACCATGAAGGGCGAGTGGAAAGAGAAACGCATTCAGCTCGATCGCTTCGAGTTCGGACAGCCCGGCGATTTGTATTTGCTGACCGGAAAGCACAAGCCGTCGAAGTCGGGCGATGAGAAGCTCAACAAAGCCGCGTCCGTCGAGTGGCTGTCGCCGAAGGAAGTCAGCGAGGTTGCTTTTCGGTACGTGCAACAAGCTCCGAACAAAGAGGCCAGCGGTGCCGAGCGGATGAAGTACTTCTTGAAGTTTCTCGAAGTCGCCGACGTCACGATCTCTAACGATGCTTATGGCGAGTTCGCGACTGCCCCTTATGAAGACGTTGTCGCCGTCAAGGAACACTTCCCACGCGAGAAGCTGCGACAGTGGATTCGCAACGCTCAATCGGCAACAGCAACTCCCGTCAAAGTTCGCAGCGGCCTGTATTGCATGATGCTGGGCCATTGCGGCGATGCCTCCGATGAAAAGTTGCTCGAAAGCCTGCTGACTTACACTCCCAAAGATGAGTTCCCGTTAGGCAAAGACGGAGCGATCGCCGGCTATCTCTTACTGACCGGCGAACGTGGCCTGCAGAAGATCGAAGAGCTGTACTTGTCGAATCCTAAAGCCCCGACGGTCGACCTCTTGACGGTCCGCACGGCGCTGTCGTTCTTGTGGTCCTACGAGCCAACGCGTTTCCCGAAAGATCGACTGCGGAGTGCGCTGCGGCTGCTTTTGGATCGCAAAGAACTCGTGACCGACGTCATCAGCGATCTGTCTCGCTGGAGTGATTGGAAAGCGCAGCCGCGCATCATCTCGATGCTGACGTCGTCCTCTGACGAACACGTCCGCCGCGCTGGAGTGGCATATCTGTTGATCTCGATCGACTCCGGTAAGAAGCCCGAAGAAAAACTGCCGCATGTCGAAGAAGCCAAAGTCGTGATCGCCAAGTTGCGCGAGACCGAGCCACGATTGGTCAAAGAAGCCGAGATCTTGCTGAAGCGTCCCGTTCGGCCTTAACGCGTCTACAAAGCAAGTTCTTCGTGACGCTCATCTCAGTCGCAGAGCGACTGAGCTACGTAGGCGCTGTCTCTTATACACATCTCCGAGCCCACGAGACGTAGAGGAATCTCGTATGCCGTCTTCTGCTT
>OMIV01000086.1 GCA_900299185.1 Planctomycetaceae bacterium | reverse complement strand
TTCCTCTACGTCTCGTGGGCTCGGAGATGTGTATAAGAGACAGGGATATTGATCGAGCCAAACCCAAGGTCGCTGCGGAAGACAAGAAGCTCGGTGAGAACATCATCAAGAAGGCCGTTGATGGCGTGTTCGGTCCGGCTCGACGTGCGGCTCAACCAGCCTTGGCGTTGCCGGGTTTCGGAATCGATGTCGTTGTGGAAGAACCGTTACCTGCGCGGAATGGACGCGTCGTTCCAACTGATGAAGATGGACTGCCGGAGAAACGCAGGCCGACCGCGATCTTGAATTCCAGTGAGGAGTTCGAACGGTTGCTCGATCAAGCCGACAAGCTGGTGACTGCGGGGCGGCCGGACCTTGCTCCGGCGTTGTGGCAGAAGGTGCTGGAGGAGAGTGGATCGATTCTGGCAGCTCATCGCAGCGGACTGCGCGAGACGACGTTTCATGTCTATCAGCCGTATCGACCCTTCAAAGACGAGATCGAAAGTCGCATCGTTGCTGCGGGACCAGCGGCTCTAAAGGCGTATCGACTGCAAGCGAACTCGCAGGCTCGCGTGCTGTTGGGGACGGTCGCTCCCGAAGACGTTACTGACGAAGACTTGCCCGAACGCGAACGACTGTTGAACGAAGTCGTGAGGCGGTACTTCCTCAGTGCGTCTGGTGACAACGCGGCGTTCGAGTTGGCGTGTCGATATCTCGAACAACAGAAGTTCGAACCTGCGTTGAAGCTGTTGTTGAAACTGTCGTCACATCCCGATGTGGATGTGCCCGAACGCGAGATTGTCACTCGGTTGATCGTGGCTTTGGGACGTACCGGCCAGACTGCCGTTGCTGACGAACACTTCGCGGCTAAGTCGGATCTGCTCGATCCTCAAGTGCGACAATTAGTGCGCGAGGATCTGGATCAACATCGTTCGACGACGCCAGCTTTGGCCGATCAAGCAGGAAGTCATGACTACTTGGCTGGCCAGGCGAACTTGATCGCGGCGTGGTCGTATCAGCCTGAGTTCCCGTTGAAGAAGGCTCCGGTACGAAAGGGCGGCAATGGCGGCTTCGGACTCATGGTCGTCAACGGTCGGCAGGTGCTGGTTCAGATTGATGATCGAGGTCGCTCCTCTGAATTGAAGCTCGATGTGGAGAAGTGGCCGAGCATCACTCGGGGCGAGTTGGCTGATGCGTGGCTCAAGAAGCGGTTGAGTCCTGCCAGTCAGGCCGTCGTGGCTGGATCACGGTTGCTGGTGAAGTCTCACGAGCGGCTAGTGTGTTGTGATCTCGAAACTGGCAAGGTCATTTGGATGGGCCGCAAGTCGACCTTTCCACTCGATTCGGCGACTTTGCAAATGCAGCTGTACTCAGTCATGGGCTGGGAAACTCAATCGGAGCAATCTTCATCGCGACCGTCTGGAATCGTGGAAGCGGAACTGTTTGGAGACCGAATCGCTCACGCGGTGTCTGTCGTCGGTGACTTGGTTGTGAATGTCGAAGGGAAGATCGATTACACCGCCGCAGCAGAGAACGTCGCCGCCGAACCACAGCAGGGTGTCTTAGGTGTGAATCAGCAAGCGACAGCCACTCGCTCGAACTTCCTCAGTGCCTACGACGTGCGGACTGGCAAATTGCGATGGCATCGGAGCTTGTCGGAGCAAGACAAGGATACGAATAGCGGTGCCGTTAGTCCTCCGTTGCAAACTTCGCATGGGCTCGCCGTAGTGACCGACACAGAGCACAAGCTGGAAGTTGTCTTACTCGATCGCTTGTCCGGGACGACTCGCTGGAGAACCTGTCTGTTCGAGGGTGCTTCGCAAAATGCCGATGTTTGGGCACCGATGGGATTGGCGACTGATGGCGAAACTCTATTTGTCGCCACCAGCGGCGGGGCTGTCTTCGCGTTGCAGGCATCGACGGGTGACATTCAATGGGCCGCGACGTATCCGCGCAGGACGATTGAAGTGATGGATGTTCGTCGTCGAATTCAAATTCGTAACGGCGCGGTGGTCGACTTTGAGCCCACGAATTTGAACTTGCCGCTAGCGAACTTCATCTCGCCGCAACTCGATGTCGTCCTGATGTTGGCATCGGACTCGGATCAGTTGCTGGCGTTTGATCGCCGCAATGGATCATTGAAGTGGGAAGCGCCGCTCGGTCTGGACTTGGCTCATAGCTGTCGCGAAGTCCTGGGTGTGACGAGCGAGCGAATCGTTCTTGGCGGTACTCAGTTGACTCGCGCGTATGACCTCAAAGGCGGACGCGTGGTGTGGGAAGCAATACATCCTGTGGCCAGCGGGCGTGGCATGCTGTTGGGCGATTCGGTGTATGTCCCGCTCAGGAACACAATCTTGCGATTGGATGGAAAGTCGGGCGAGGTTCGCGGCGAAAGCGTCGTCCCATCTCTCGACGGGCTTCCGGTTGGCAATCTTTCGACTGATGGCAAACGAATCATCGTGTCCGGTCCCGGCGTGGTGATGGCGTTGGTTCCGAAGGAGGACAAGAAATGAGCGAACAGGCTTGGCGATGCGATGCATGGGAGAGAGAGGCAGGGAGCAAGCGAGTTTATCTAAGCGACTCGGATTGCGGGTGCCCCTCACCCCCGCCCGCTCTCCCCAGGGGGGCGAGGGGAGAACATCGCATTCACATGCGGCTCGTGTGTTGGCTGGGGGTTGTCGTCTTTGGTCTGCTGCCGTTGATGGCGAGTGCTCAAGAAAATCCATTTGCCAGCCAGTACGCGACCGCGCTGAAGAATGCCGGCATCAGTTCGACCAAAGAAGACATCGCGATGTTTCTAAAGCAGAACCATCCCAAAGTCGGCGATGGCGATGCGCTGGCCAAATTGATCAAGAGTCTCGGCGACGATGACTTCTTTGTTCGTGAGTCGGCGATGCTCCAACTGTTGCGGATGCCTCAACGGGATAACTCACCGTTGGAAGCTGCGCTCAAGAGCGACGATCCCGAAGTGCGATGGCGCATCAAGGTGGTGCTCGAACAAACCAATAAGCCTAAGCAAGACCTGCTGTATGCAGCCTTGGTCGTCATTCACAACCAGAAGATGACGGGGCTGACCGACGAGATTCTGGGCTGTGCTCCTGTTTGTTTGAGCGACCATTTGAAACAGGCTTTGAATCGAGCACTCGAAGTGACCGCGACACCGGAAGATGCCGCCAAGCTCCGAAAGCTCTTGGAATCAAAAGACGTCACGACGAGATCTGCAGCCATTGTGACGCTGAGCAAAGTGTTGAGAGCCGATGCCGCACCAGACTTGAAGAAGCTCTTGATGGATGACGTGCCGTCCGTTCGGCTCTTGGCCGCCGAGCAACTGTTAAAGGTCGATGCGCGGAACGCGGATGCTTTGCTCGTGCTGGCTGATTTGCTGGATTCGGATGTCACATCCATTCGCGTTCGGAGTTCGCAATTGCTGCGCACGACGATCAATACCGAGTTGCCGTATTCAGCATTCGCCACCGCGGATGTTCGCAAGGCTCAAGCTGAAGCACTGCGAGCGTTCGTTAAAGATCTCGTTGCCAAGATGAAGTGAGATGAGAGGTGTAATGACAACGCCACCGGCATCGTTGTCTTTGTTCTTCAATTCGATCTTCGCAAACCAGCTCCCCTCTCCTCCGACGGGCGAGGGGAATCAGGCCAGTCGGATGCGTATCGCTTTCTGATGATCAGCCAAGAGTTGAGTCCTCTGTTCTGCCGCAATCGTCATTGAGTCCTCGTTCCTAAATCCAATAAGGCTGCTCATCGTGTTTATTGGCCAATTCATTCAATGGCTCTTGGGCATCGACGGTGATGGCATTCCGTTTGATGCCGAAGTCCGATTGGGTTGGACCAACTTGCCGTCGTCATGGCGAGTCTTCGTAGCTTTGTTTGTAGCGGCTGGCTTGCTGTACTCGGCGTTGTGGATTTATCGCCGCGATGCCGCTCGATTGACTGCGCGACAACGCCAGATCTTGACGGGACTGCGACTCGCTGCGATCGCGCTGCTGTTGTTGGCTGCGCTCGGTCCGTCGTTGGCGTTTACTCAATATCGAATCCTGAAGCCGGTTGTCGTCGTGCTGCGAGATAGCTCGTTGTCGATGGCGACTGCGGACCGATACCTACCGGGCAAAGACGCAGTTGCATTGGCTCAAGCGACGGGGCGAATCGAGTCCTCATTCAACGCGCAGCCGCCCAGTCGAGCGGACATCGTCAACGATCTGTTTCGTCGGCAAGACGGAGCACTGCTTACTCAGCTTGGAAAACGCGGTCAGTTGCGAATGCTCGACTTCGCCGAGTCGGTGACTCCCGTCAGTGTTCCTGCGCAGGATCAGAAGTCGCAAGAGCCCCCGAAAGAATCAGACCCCAGCACACCATCCGCGCCGGAAAGTTACATCCCGCTCAAACCCGCTGGCCCCGGCACCAATTTGCATCGAGCCCTTCAGGAAGCGTTGTCCGAACGACTGACGGCCGCCGTGATCGTGCTGACCGATGGGCAGCACACCGATCGAGCGACGTCGCGAGATGATCTGCTGGCTGTTGCGAAACAGGCAAAGCTGAAGGACGCGCCACTGTTGGTCGTCGGATTCGGAGATCCTCAACGTCCGCGCAACGTGCAAGCCTCAGAGGTCTATGCCGACGCTCAAGTTTGGAAGGATGATCCGTTTGAACTGCAAGCCACTCTACGAACTGAAGGTGTTGGCGCGAGCGATCCCGTGAAGGTCACGTTGTTGGAGTTTCCATACGACGACGAAGGCAAGGCTGGTGATCCCCAGACGCTCGAAGTTCGTGATGTCACGCTGCCTCAAGATGGCGGACAAGTTCGGCTGTCGTTTGCTCATACACCGCAGCAAGCAGGTCGCTTCGGGTATTCGATTCGCATTGAGCCGCTGCCGGGCGAATCCACGGTCGACGACAATCAGTCGCTGGCATCAACTCAAGTTAAGGTCATTGAAGATAAAGCTCGTGTGCTGCTGGTCGCGGGCAAGCCGACGTGGGACTACCGCTTCGTGCGACAGATTTTGGAGCGAGAAAAGTCGATCGACTTGTCGTGTTGGTTGCAGACGTTGGATGAGAATCGAGCTCAAGAGGGCGACAAGATCATTCGAAGTCTGCCGCGTACCAAAGAAGAGTTGTTTGAGTACGACGTCGTGTTGCTCTTTGATCCCGACCCGCGCGAGTTCGACGAAGCGTGGATCAAGTTACTGACAGAGTTCGTCGGCGAGCATGCGGGCGGCATGCTCTATATGGCCGGGCCGACGTTCACGAGTCAGTTCCTCGCAAGTGCTCGCACGGGTGAGATCAAAGCCTTGCTGCCGGCTCGGTTGGGAGACGTCGCGGCGACCAGCGTGGAAGCGTTACTGGAAGCGGGTGATCGCGAATGGCCGATCAACATCGTCGATGCGAATGCGGATCATCCCGTGTTGAGGTTTCATCAAGAGACTCAACGCTCGCTGGAAACTTGGCGTTTGTTGCCGGGGATCATGTGGAGCTTGCCGATCAAAGATGCGGGGCCCGCTGCCACGACGTTGCTGACTCATGCCGATCCATCTCAGATGCAAGCCGCCGGTCCGCGGCCTCTGATGTTGGCTGGGCAATTCGGTACCGGTCGCACGTTGTTGATGGGGTTTGAAGGGACTTGGAGATGGCGACAAGTGGGCCGCAATGCCGATTACTTCAATCGCTTTTGGTTGCAGACGGCGAGGTACCTCATTGAAGGCCGTGCTCTCGAAGGCAAACGTCGTGGATCCATTGAAACGGATCGCACTCGTTATGAAGTCGGCGACCGCATCACCGTCATCGCTCGGTTGATGGATGCGACCTTCAAGCCACTCGAACAGCCAGAAGTCGCGGCCGTGCTGCAAGTCGAAGGGCAAGCCGCTCAACCGATCGTCTTGCGGCCAATTGCTAATCAGCCTGGTCGTTATGAGTCCGCGCTGACGGCTCAGCATACCGGGCGACATGCGTTGAAAGTGAACTTCGCGGATGAAGCTGCGGCAGGAGCACCGCGTGTCGAAGCGTCGTTTTCGGTCTCGCCGCCCAGCGTTGAATCAGAGCGAACTTGGCAGGACCGACCACTCTTGGAAGAGCTGGCTGCCGTGTCCGGCGGAAGATACTTCGCGCCAAGTTCGATGGATGAACTGGCTGCCGCGATTCCTGACCGCCAGCAGACAATCTCCATGCAAGGCAAACCGGTTCCGTTGTGGGATACCAGTCGCATGCTGCTCATCATTGTGAGCTTGTTGGTCGTGGAGTGGTCTTTGCGCAAACGTTGGAAGTTGATGTAGCGACTCTGACATGCGAGTCCGAAGTCGTGGCTACATCATCGGCTCTAAGTCGCGATTCAACTGGTCGATCATTTGCCGAAGTCGACCGATCGCGCGGCGATTGAACTTCATCCGTAGTCGGGTCAGATGAGAGAGATGTTCTTCATCGCTCTCGAAGGGATGGACTCCGACTTTCTCGATGCGCCCCGAGACGATCACGTCCTTGTATTGCTCATTGAGCTGCGCGAGATACTCGTCTGATGGATCGCTTCGCAGTCGCAGAACGAGCGCGTCGCGGATGTAACGCATGCTGTCGAAGACTCGGTAGAAGTTCATGACTTCATCGAAGGCTTCGTCGATGTTGTCGGTCAATTTGAAGAGCGACATGTCTTCGGGTGAGATCAGTCCTTCTCCCAGTAACTGCGATTGGACGAAGTCTCTGAATCGCTCCCAATACTGCCCGCCGGGTTCATCAACGCAGACGATCGGCAGCATGTCTCGCTTGCCCGTTTGCACGAGCGTGAGAGTTTCGAAACCTTCATCCATCGTGCCGAAGCCGCCCGGAAACAAAACGATGGCATGGACTTCTTTGACGAACAGCAGCTTGCGAGTGAAGAAGTATTTGAGGTTGATGAGCTTCTCGTCACCCGCGATGACGGGGTTCGCCGATTGCTCGAACGGCAGCATGATGTTGACGCCGATCGACATTGATCGTCCGGCTCCGACGTGCGCGGCTTCCATGATGCCGCCGCCTGCTCCGGTTACCACCATCCACCCGGCTTCGGCCATTCTCCGACCGAACTTCACAGTCTGCTGATAGGCCGGGTGATCGGGGTTTGTTCGCGCGGAACCAAACACCGTCACTTTGCGATTGGAGTGGTACTTCGAGAAGACTCGGAACGAATACCGCAACTCCTTCAATGCGCGACTAAGCACTTTCAAGTCGCCGCGTGAAGCGTCGTCGGCTTGCAGCTTGTCGATTGTCTCGCGCATCTCGTCGAGCAACTCGTCTTGAGTCTGAGGGCGACGAATGAAGTGCCCGACCTCGGAGATGCTTTCGAGTGAGTCCGAGCTTTGATCGTCCATGATCAGCCTTCGATGAAGATGTCAGTCGGCGGTGTGAGCGAAATGCTGAGGCAGCCTTTCGCGTTAGCCATCGAGAGCAGCAAGTGCCTCGGCCTTGGTGTCATACATCGCCCATAGCGTGTCGAGGGCTGTGATCCGCAGGAGTTCTGTCGCCATCTTGCTGGCTCCACTAAGCACCAACTCGCCGCCTCGGCTCTTGGCCAATTTGTGGCATCGCAACAGCAGAGCCAAGAACACCGAGCCGAAGTAGTTCACTTCGCTGAGATCGAAAATCACCATCGGGACGGATTGTTGTGCGATCGGTTCCATCACGATTTGAGCAGCTTGGTCAATCAAGTCCCAACGCATGGACTCTACGTCTGCCGCCGGAGTCACGACGACGACTTGCCCGTGCCACTTCAACTGAAAACTGTCTGCAAACCCGCTCATTCAAAACTCCTCACTGTGATGTTGGACCGATGCGTTCCCGTTGGGGCGGCGGGAACATAACAGTCTTCGGCGCACACCGAGAAGACCGGTGAGTAATCGGCGGCGATGACCGGCGTCGTTTCGGAAGCATGCACATCAGCCGGGACACGTATTGCCTGAAATTTGAAGGCAGGGTTAGAGTGACGGCTGCGTTATGTTGTCTATGTGGTGGCAGTCCCTTGTCGGAGGCTGCCGAATTCTTTGTCGCTTTTGGGGCGTGGTGTTGACGTGGCTCTCACGGAATTTGATCGCAATCTCCTGCAACGCTGCATGGCTGAAGAGCCAGATGCGTGGAAGGACTTTGTTGATCGCTTCGTCGGGCTGTTTATTCACGTCATCAATCACACGGCTCACGCTCGGAGCGTGTCGATCAACGGCGACGACATCGATGACCTCTGTGCTGAAATCTTCGTCGCGCTGCTCGCCAACAACTACGGAGCATTGCGACGCTTCAATGGCAATTGCTCATTGATGACCTATCTCACGGTCATCGCGCGCCGCGTCGTCGTTCGAGAAATCTCACGTCGAAAAATGGCCGAAGCTTTAGGCCATGTGACGGCTCACCAATCGTCGCTCGATCAAGCACAAGCCACGGCCAATTGGGACGTGCAACGAATTGAGGATCGCGAGCAAGTGCAACGCATGCTTGACGGTTTGCCGCCGCGCGACGCGGACATCGTTCGCGAATACCACCTGCGAGGCCGCTCATATCGAGAGATCAGTTCCGAACTGGGAGTCCCTGAAAACTCCATCGGTCCCACGCTGACTCGCGCCCCCGAGCGAATGAAAGCCGTGGGGCGTTGATGCTGTGATGTGCTGGTTCAATCAACGAATTGTTGACCAGCGATAGGCACCGACTTTCATAAGTTCGACGCGTTCGGCCAACCGCTCAAATGAGTTGAGTTGAAGAAACTCAATTGTCGTTCGTCCTGCAGTTGTGAGACCTACAAGCTTCGGACCATCGATCGCGAAGTGCTCGATCCAAGATTGAGTTCGCGGATTGAAGAGTAGACTCAAGACGCCAGTCTCTGGATCAAACGACGCGATATCACTGGCTTTACGAAGATTACAAGTCATGCAGGACAGCGCGAGATTCTCGAACGTCGTTTGTCCTTGATGCTTTTCTGCAATGACATGGTCGATCTGATGTGAAGACAAAACGACTGCTTGGTGGATGCCGCAGTATTCGCAGTAGCCTTCAGCTCGATCGACGACTTGACGACGGAGTTCGGCGGGAATTCGGACACTCATCGTTGCTTCGCTTGTAGCGCGCGAGCCTTAAGCATCCGCACGACGTGCTCGAAATGAGCGAAGGCGTCTAACTCTTCAGCTTCTTCAGACGTCAATGTCCCGGACCGGTTCTTGTCGAGAAGACTGTCGAGTTTCATTTGTCGCGACGGCGAAAGTTGAAAATTCAAGATTCGTGACGGCGCTACATCTTCCGCGAGAAGATCCACAAGTTCGTCGTAGATCGGAGAGCTAACGGCGGTGGTCATGTGATGTTTCGCTCCTCTGAACCCGATCAATTTGGGATCTTCTCGTTGAGCCTAATGCTTCGACATCAATGCTGCCTGCTGAAAACTAGGCAGGATCTTTGAACTTGAACCGCTTGCTCTGTCGGAAGAATTCCAGCGGGTTGTCGTAGACGACTTTCTTGATCTTGGCCTCTGAGTAGCCTCGCCGCCGCATCTCTTGGACGAGATCTGGAACTGCGGTCGGATTCGATGGTCCCCAGTCGCCGGCGGAGTTCACCATGATCTTGTCGTCGCCCACCATCTCGATGATGTCGACGGCGCGGGATGGCGTGCATTTCGTAACAGGATAAAGAGTCATCGCGCACCAGAAGCCGTGATCGCGAGCGACCTTGACGGTGTGCTCTTCAACGTGGTCGATCAGTACTCGTTCGGGCTTGATGCGCGGATCGTCTAGGAGCATGTCGACGATCATGCGAGTGCCCTTGTACTTGTCGGCCAAGTGCGGCGTGTGAATCAGAATCAGCTCGTCTGTCTTCAGGGCCAATTCCATGTGCTCCCAGAAAATCTGCGCCTCGTTCTTGGTGTTCTTGTTGAGTCCAATTTCTCCAATGCCCAAGACATTGGGTTTGTCGAGGAACTCTGGAATCATCGCGATCACTTCACGCGACAGAGACACGTTCTCTGCTTCTTTGGCGTTGATGCAAAGCCATGTGAAGTGCTGAATGCCGACAGCGGCCGCACGCTTGGGTTCGAATTCCGTGAGCTGTCGAAAGTAATCGCGAAAGCTCTCGACGCTGCCGCGATCAAAGCCGGCCCAGAAAGCAGGCTCGCTCATCGCCACACAGCCCATGCGGGCCATGCGTTCGTAGTCGTCGGTGGTGCGAGAGACCATGTGGATGTGGGGGTCGATGTAGTACATGAAGTTGGCTCGGTGGGAAGGATGTCGATGAAGAGCGGGCAATGTTGCCAGTGGTCTTACACGAGTCGCGCTAACGAACTATGCGCGAACTCCGGGGCGTTGCCATTTCTCGTCGTAGGTGTCGCTGAAGAGCAGTTGCAGTTGTTCGGCACGGTTTCCGGATTGGGACGCCAGAATTTCGAGCGTCTTTTGAATGCGTTGCCGTCGTTGATCATTCGCGACGGCTTCGGCTCCCGGCGCGCGGTCGAGCCGATCGAGTGATGCGGCCACTTCCAAGAGCTTGGCTCGCATGTCGAGGAAGACTTGATCGAGGATTTGTTGAGCAGTCTGAATAGCGGGCATGGCAGTCTCAGCTTTGAGGTGAGCAACAATCACGAGACGAACGCGTGGTCGTCTCTGTGTCTTAGGCATCGAGTGAGTGTAGTCAGAGCATCCGACATTTCGCACGAGTCCCGAAGTCTCGCTGACATCGAAGGATGAGAGAGAAGCGTCGTCGTCGGAAGTCGAATCGTTGAGTCTCGGGTGTTGGTTTGGAGTTTCTTCGAGAGATCCTGATCTCAATGGGCTTCTCGGACCTAGACTCGTTAGCGGCAAACGGAACGACCGATGTTTGCCTTGTTCATTTCGATTTCAAAGCCCACCCAGAGCCGCCGATAGACTTGCTTATCACGCATGACTTATCGTTTGTGCGATTTGTTGAGACCGTCTGAAATCTCTCACCGGAGATCTGTCATGGCTTTCAATCGAAACACGCCGTCTAGCTTCTGTGACGGGATTTCACGTCGCTCGATGCTGAAGATTGGAGCGTTAGCAATAGGCGGGCTTTCGCTGCCGCAATTGCTGGCAGCGGAGTCTGCGTCGGGCCGTAAATCTCACAAGTCAACCATCATGGTGTTTTTGAGCGGAGGACCACCGCATCAGGACATGGTGGATTTGAAAACGGAAGCGCCGGTCGAGATTCGTGGTGAGTTCAACCCGATCAACACGAACGTGCCCGGTATCGAGATCTGCGAGCATCTACCGCTGCTGGCTCAACGTGCCGATCGGCTGGCGATTATTCGATCGTTGGTTGGTTCGGAAGGTCGACATGCCGCCTTTCAATGCAACACGGGTCACATGGTTCTGGGGCAGCCTCCAGGCGGCTGGCCATCGTTTGGATCAGCAATTTCCAAGCTTCAAGGGCCTGTCGAATCAGGCACGCTGCCATTCGTTAGCCTTACTCCCAAGATGAAGGGGGGAGGTTGGGGCGACCCCGGACAAGCAGGCTTTGCTGGGCAAGCACATGCGCCCTTCGCTCCGAATTACGAGCAGGCACGTTTAGGGCTAAATGGCATCAGCGTAAGTAGCCTTTACAACCGTCAGTCATTGCGGAAGTCGATGGACAGACTTAAGCAGACTGCCGAATTCGATCGTGCGCTCGATGCGTTCGATGCCCAATACCAAGCAGCATTCGGGATTTTGACCTCGAATCAACTGATGGATGCGCTGGACCTTGAAAAAGAAGACCCACGGATACGGGATCGATACGGGCGCGGAACGAATGAAAACGCTGGTTACGGTGATGCGGGTCCGATCAATAACGACTACTTCCTTGCGGCGCGCCGACTTGTTGAGGCTGGGGCTCGGGTGGTCACGGTTGCCTATGGCCGATGGGACTGGCACGGACGCCCGCATGGCACGAACTTCGAAAATGCGAGAGACCATTTCCCAATCTTCGATCAGGGGCTCTCTGCCCTTCTTGACGATTTGAGGGAACGTGGGATGGAGCGAGACACGACCGTCCTTGTTTGGGGAGAATTTGGTCGCACGCCACGAATCAACAAAAACGGCGGCCGAGATCACTGGCCCCAAGTCGCTTGTGCAATGTTGGCTGGCGGCGGCATGAGGACTGGGCAGGTCATCGGTTCGACCAATAAATATGCGGAATTCCCCAAGGATCGCCCCGTCCATTTCCAGGATATTTTTGCGACCCTGTATCACAACATGGGATTGGACGCTGAATCGATCACGTTGCCCGACGTCACTGGTCGGCCTCAGTACTTGGTCGACCATGTTTACCAGCCGCTGCCTGAGCTGATTTAGAACGTTTCACATTCCCTCTCTCAGTGTTCTCATTTCAAAGAGTAATACGGATTATAGGAATCTGTTGCGTGTTGAGCTGTAGGGTTTGGCATAGACGGATCTGATGAGTTCCTGTCTGAGGCAGCTTCACGGCAAGACTCCAAGGCAACTTCAATGAGTTCGTCGTATTTGGCGTAGGCCCAATTGAACTAAGAGTTATCAACATTCAAAGAGCTTGATTGAGTAATTCGGCGAGCCAGATGAAACTGGTGAAGTTGGCGGGCAGTTTCTCGAAATGGATCGCCACTCTCCGCTAGCGTTTGATGCGGTTGAAGAACCGCTCGATGACGTTCCGGTTTTTGTACCGACTTTTGTGGTTTCTCTTCTTTGTCCTTCGAGTCGGATTGGGCCGCATACAGGCTCATGCCTTTAAGCGTCGCTCACGTTGGCGTATGGCAACGCTGCGTCTGCGAGTACGTGCTTCACCGTGCCTGGCTTCAGTTCCTCCCTCAAGCCCTGTGCCCGCGGAGCGTCGCCACACTGTCTCGCAGTCACAATCAGTTTCAGCAGACGGCCTCGTCGATCCACGGCCACATGTAATTCTTGCTTCAGGCATCCGCGACTGGGTTCCAGACAACTTCAGAGATCGGCTTCTTCATTTGTCATCGGCGCAGCGACGGTCGGCCGAAGCCAGCGGATGAGCCTTGATACTCGTCGAGTCTAATTGCACTTCACCCATGTCTGGCTCTCACTGGGAACGAGCGATCCGTTTCCAGACGCGATTGGCACACCAACGATCAAACCGCATCCAGACCGAGTTCGATTTCCCGTATCGAGGCGGAAGGCTTTCACACGGAATGCCGGTATTCAGCACATAGAACACCGCATCCACGAGTAGGCGATTGTCAGCCGCCGTGCCCCTGGATCACCTTGCTTGCCGGGTTACAGGCCTTTGATCTGACTTTATTGAGCATCGGTCCGTTCATGCCGGCGTGGCACGCGAAACACATCCTTGAGTTCCCTTAAAACTCCTCAAAAACTCCAACTTCCGCCGGATTGAATGCCCTTCGGCCTAGCATCCTGAGAACCCGACCTGCCCCGTGGGGCAAAGATAATGAGCAGGTCACCTTCAAAGAGCGTCGGCGAGTGCGTTGTTCTTAATCTGTACTCGTTCCAGTTGACGAGAGCCTCTGAAATCGCAGCTGACGATCTTGATCGAAGGAGCGGAGTACCACTCGAAAGCTTTAGACGAATCGCAGCATTCTGAAGCGAGAGGCATCGTCAGTCGAAACGATTCTCAACCGAGTCAGGTCCCTTCAAAACTCGCCCCGATGTCTTCGCTGTTTTCCGATCTCAGTTCTCTCCGCTCCCTTCTATTCCACCCGTCTTTATGTGGCATGGAACAGAAGCAAGCGATGGTCTGTGATGACAGCCTGTTGTTTTTCTGACATCACTGGTTGGCGGCAGACTTCTTGCCGCGACGTTGGCTGAAGGGCGTGCTCTTGGCGATCTCGGCGACCAAGCTCGAAAACTTGTAGTCGCTCGTCGCGATGTTGGCTGAGATCTGCTTTACAGCTGGTTTGTCGTAGTACTCTAGCCCACGACCGATCGCGTAGATCATCAGCTTCTCGGTGAGGCACAACGCGAACTGATTCTTCTTCTCTTTCAAGATGGCTTTCAGTTCGGCAGGGCCTTGAATGGTGCGGCCATCGGGCAGCACACCGGATGCATCGACGGGAAGTTCGCCGTCCTTCGTGCGGAAAGCTCCGATCGCATCGTAGTTCTCGAAGGCGAAGCCCAGCGGGTCCATCTTGGCATGGCAGTTCGCGCAGGCCGGGTTTTCTCGATGCTTCTCCATGCGTTGCCGCAGCGTGCCGGTCGAGACCGTTTTATCGCCTTGCTCCAACGTGGGGACGTTTGGCGGTGGCGGTGGTGGCGGTGCTCCGAGGATTTGTTCGAGCAGCCATTTGCCGCGTTTCACTGGCGATGTGCGAGTCGGATTGGAAGTCACCGCCAGGATGCTGGCTTGAGTCAACAAGCCGCCGCGATCTTTGTCTTGCAGCGCCACGCGATGGAATTGATCGCCTCGAAACGGCTGACCTCCAGGCAACTTGGTCTTCTGGCTCCAACGATTACCGGCGGTGTCTTGGATGCCGTACAGCCGAGCCAACGGCTCATTCAAGAACGTGAAGTCGGCATCGAGCAGTTCCAAGATCGAGCGGTCTTCTTGCACGATTGCACCGACGAATAGCTCGGTCTCTTTGAGCATGGATGCTCGCAGCCGATCGTTGAATTGCGGGAAGAGTTTTTGATCGGCTTGAAACAATTGGATGCGACGGATCTGCAACCACTGCGTCGCGAAGTTCGTGACGAGCGCTGTCGACTTCGGGTCTTTCAGCATGCGTCGCACTTGCGGTTCGAGGTTCTTCGACAGTTCGCCTTTGGCTGCTAACGCGAAGAGTTCGTCATCGGGCATGGAACTCCAGAGGAAGTACGACAGCCGCGATGCCAGTTCGAATTCACCGATGGGATGCGCGGCATCGCTATCGGGGCGGTGATCGAGTTCCACTCGGAAGAGGAACTTCGGCGAGCACAGCACAGGTTGCATCGCTAGTTGCATGGCCAACTCGAACGACTTGCCTTCCGCCAACATCGCTTGAGCTGGCTTGGAATACCGCGCGACTTCTTCGTCAGTGACCGGGCGACGGAATGCTTTCGTCATGAAAGGACGCAACACGGCCGCGATCTTTTGATCGGCAGAAGCATCGTTGGCCGGCGCGAGCAAACGCCGATGCGACGCCGGTCGCGGATCAAGCGGACCTTCGAGTGCGAGGTGCTCGATAAAGAGCTTGGGAGCGGGCGAGCCGTCTTCGGGTTTGAAGAGCGCGAGGGCATAGCGTTCGACACCAGCCATTGGCGGAACATTGACTTTGATCTGCTGCTGCTTCTTCGGGTCCGTCGCAGTGACATCCACCGTACCGACGATGACGAAGGGGCGTAGTCCGGGCAGCGCGGCTCCGAAGAGTTGCTTCGCTTCATCATCGGACACACCGTTGGTGATGCCCTTGCCGCACGCGAGCACCGCGACCTTCACTGGCATGTCCCCTTCGCGTTGCTTGTAGACATTGGCGCGGAAGACGTACTCGCCATCGGGTTCGACTCGATAAGGAGTATGCACCGGACCGGAATGCACGGCTGAGTCCGGCATGTCGGTCGACACAATGCGGAAGCGACCTTCCATCGGCAACTTGGGTGATGATGGCTCGGTGTATTGAGCCGACTGATAGCGATTCGGTGGCTTCGGTGGGTTCGGCATGATCGCTCGATTCATGACGTTCTCTGCCGCAGCGAGATATCGCTCCATCAACACGGGCGAGACCGTCAGCACGTCGCCGATGTTGTCGAAGCCATGTCCGACATCGTCCGCCGGAAAGTCTTCGGCGGGATTGAAGTCGACGCCCACCAAGTCACGCATGGTATTCGCGTACTCAACGCGATTCAGACGCCGAATCGTGACTGCGCCCGGATCAGGCGGATTGGTCCGGTCGGCTCGTTCATAGATCGCTTCGACCGACTTCAAGAATTCTTCGAACTTGGACGCATCTGGCCGAGGCTTGTCCTTGGGCGGCATCTCACCGGCCTCAACCATCTGCACCACGTTTTCCCATACCTTGCGGCCCTTAATGACCGAGGCTTCGTCCGTGAACTTATGCAGTGAGAGTCCGGCCTTCGGATCTTTCTCACCATGACACGACAAGCAGTGCTGCTTGATGAACGAGTCGACTTTGGCGAATTCCGGCGAAGGCGTTTGAGCGACCGCCAGCGGGGTCGAGCACAGGAAACCGGCACTCAAAACCGCGAGCAACCGGCGCCAGGAGTTGAAGCGCGACATGGGCAACATGAGAGA
Source organism: Planctomycetaceae bacterium (assembly GCA_900299185.1). Taxonomy (GTDB): domain Bacteria; phylum Planctomycetota; class Planctomycetia; order Planctomycetales; family Planctomycetaceae; genus AM-0621. Next base: position 724 of record OMIV01000086.1, on the reverse strand, counting down.
TTCAATTCAACGGCAGGATGAAGGCCGAGTGATCGGCGGTGGGATGAAACAGCAGGCGAGCGAACGTAACGGCGACTTCCGCTTCGAGCAATCATGGCCTTGCTGCCTGATATTCGCGCTCCATTGCATTCGCGCGGCCCTGCTTGGTTGGATCAAACCAACCAGCATGCTGGAGACGAACGGATGCCGCGCGAATGAAATGGAACGCGAATAACTCCGTGACCACCAAGAACGGTTGCGACCACACCGTCAGCGCTGCGGCCAAGTCACCGTCATTCCCCATCGGTGTTTACGAACGAGGCCGCAATAACATCCCGAAGTGGGTGGCACGCCCTGAGTACTCGAAGGGCGTGTGCTCACATAGCGCGACTACGCCCTTCCCGTTTGTCAGAGCGTGCCACCCAAAACAAATCGGGAAGTCATTACGGCTCTGTAATCGGTGTTTCATCAGTGGCTCGATTCATGTCTTCTTCGAAACGCCGGATGAGCCTGCATTCGAAGTCATCGAACGAGCGGTTAGAGTCCCCGCCCTTCGGAAAGGGCTAGCCTTCCCAATTCGTCTTCGAAACATCGCGACTCATCGAGTCCCACATTCATCATTCCTCAACAAGTAGCAGCACATGAAGACTCTCGAAAAGTTTACGCTCGGCGTCGGTGATCGGTTCGCTCATCAAGCTGTCTCTTATACACATCTCCGAGCCCACGAGACGTAGAGGAATCTCGT
>OMIV01000085.1 GCA_900299185.1 Planctomycetaceae bacterium | reverse complement strand
GCTGCGGCGACATCCTCGAAGACTCACGTCCCTCACGGGCGAATGATTGGAGGAAATCTTACCCCCGCTGCCAAGCCCACTTCGCCAATCTCCGGCAGAATTCTCGGACAGGCTCCTAGGCAAGATGCCTGCGGGTTGACGGTGCCAGCAGAGAGAGTCTGTGAGGGGAGAACAATCAGATGGCACTGAAGCTGACTTCTTCGGAACGAGCTGTCGTTCCGGGCCGCGCTGTTGCTTTATCGAACGACGTCATTCGAGTCGGTCGTCCTTGTGAAGATGCAGGGACTGTGGGCGACGATCAGCCCGAACCCAAGGTTGAATTGATTCGCTTGGGGGATCGCATTCAGGCGATTGACGTCATTTGCAATTGCGGCCAACGCACTCGCATTCGCTGCGTCTACGACTCTTGAAGTCGTCATTCCTGACGTAGTTTGCGCGCCATTGGTTTTGCAACGGGCTGCCTCGGAGCAGCCAGCGATACCTCAGAGATCCCTCATCGCGCAGCGGCTTGCGTAGTTCATTCCCCGCTCAACTTCGGCTTGGTCATTTCAGCGAGTCCATCATGAAGCAATCAACGGTCGTGTTTACTGGCGTGGCTTGTGCCGCTGGAGTCGCGGTTTCCGCGATGGAATTGCCAACGCTTAAGCTCAGTTACCCTTCCCGCGATCGCGTCGTGGATTCGGCAGTGACGCCTGCCAGTCACACCATGCCACCTAGTCCGGTTTCAGGAACGGGCGGCTCGACATCGATGCCAAGCGATCCCGCCATGCTGTCGTTCGCTTCTCAACAGCCGGCAGTCAGCTCGACGGCGTTTCTCAACAAAGGCCCATATGTTGTCGGCACGAAGTTGGGACTGAAGCCCGGAGAGACGGCGACGCAGCGAGCGCTCGATCAACAGCAAGAACTCGATGACTACAAGCAACGCGAGGACGAGTACAAGAAACGCATTGTTGGGCTTGAGAAAGAGATCGAGCAGAAGAACGGTCGCCTCGTTGAAGCCATTCGCGAGATGAATGCCACACGACAAGAGTTGGTCGCAGTGAAGTCGCAGCTCGAAGGCTGGTCACAAAACATGAACGAACTGCGAGAGAAGATTCGCAGTGCGGAAGCAGACAACCTCGCGACGATGCAAACCATCATTCAACTGCTGCAGCAATTCTTACAGGTCGAATCTGACATGAAGGAACGCTCGCGCGAACCGCTCGACCTTGAAAAACTGCTCGACCAATCGAAGACAAAGGGCGAGCCGAAGCGCGGCGGTCGCTAGGCGATGATGTGCAGTTCGTCTTCATGCAGTTTGTCGAATCGGCGGCAAAAGGATTTGCCCATGAGAATTCTATGTGTCTTGGCGTTGATCGGACTCGGGCTCTGCGGCGTTGGTTGCAAGAGCAAGGAGTTCGTTCCTGAACCGCCGAAGTTGACGAGCTACTCGACGAGAGAATTCGAGTGGGATGAAGTCCAACGCATCGTCTTGATGCCATTGGCCAATCGTTCGAACGTTCCCGCCGCCGCCGCTCAAGTGCAGCAAGCGCTGGTTGCCGAGCTGCAAAAGTCAGGACGGTTCGAAGTCGTCCTTGGTCGCAATGACTCACAGGATCCGCGAACCGAAGAGGTCTTCGCATCCGGCAGATTCGACGAAGAACAACTCTTGCATGTGAAGCATCGATATCAGGCTCAGGGGGTGCTCTTCGTGCAGATCACTCAGTACTCGGGCTTTAATCCGCCGCAGCTAGGGCTATCGATGTTGTTGGTCAGCCCGGCTGAAGCTGTAGTAATTGCCGCCGTCGATGGTCTTTGGGATATGCGCGAAGCCGGAACGCTCGCGCGAGCCCGACATTATGCCGGTCAGAATTTGAACTTCCCTGACAGCCTCTTCGGCGACGATCGCATCCTTGATTCGCCGCAGACCTTCCAACGATTTGTGGCTTACGAGATCTCGCAAGTGATCGAGACCGCGACTCTCAAAGCCAACGCCAATGGCGGAGCGATGGGCGTGCCTGAAGCATTAGTGACGAGCCCGGTTCCAAACGGTGCCTCGTACACTCCGGTTTCTCAGCAGCAGCCCGCGATGGTGCCGAGTGCCGAAGAGCAATAGCTCGCGCGACTGTCGGTGATTCATCCACCTGGCCGACTAATTTCGGAGCGTTGGGTTTCACGCGATCGAAAACCGTCGCGCATTGCCGCCGTAAAGCAAAGAAGCTGAGTGCATCGCAACTCGGCTTCTTCGTTATGACGCATGGCAATTCGTCACACGAGTCGTTCGCGAATCGCCGTGGCGACGGCTCCGGCTCGATTATTGACGTGCAGCTTCTGATAGATGTTGCGGAGATGAGTGTCGACGGTGTGCTGACTGAGCTGCATGCGAGCAGCCACTTCCTTCTTGGTAAGCCCCGCAACAATCAGCTTGAGAACTTCGAGTTCTCGTTCAGTGAGTCCTTGGTCGCCCTGAGTCTTCTGCGGCTTCTGGTTGTTGAAGAGATCCAGCACCTTGCGAGCGATCTCGGGATTCATCGACGCTCCGCCGCGCGAGACTTCTCGCAACGCTTCCCCAATGCGGTCCATCGGTGAGGTCTTCAGCAGATAACCGTCGGCTCCAGCACATACGGCTCGGAAGACTCGGTCATGGTCGTCGAACACCGTCAGGATGATGACCTTCATCTGCGGTGCCGCTGTCTTCAGCTTGGGCAGTCCGGTGATGCCATCAATTCCCGGCAGGCCAATATCCAGCAGCACGACATGGGGAGCGTTTCCCCCAGCGAGCTGCGCCAATGCCGGTTCGACAGCGCAGAAGTCTGCATCGCAATGCAGGCCAGGGATTTGATTGATCGCTCGGGCCAGCGTCGCGCGAAGTCGTTCGTTGTCTTCGATCAACCAGACTCGAACGATGTCATTGGGCAACATGATGTAATCCTTCCAAGAAGCGAGACGCTGAGAGTTCGCAGTGACAGAACAATTCCAGCCAAGTGGCTTTGTCGAACGGCAGTTTGAGTAACTCACTTTACAGGCAGGCTATCAACTAAGTCGCGTCACGCATCACGTGGTTTCGGGAGTGTGGCTCGCAACGTCACCGTGGTGCCCGTTCCACTGGAGGATTCGAAGGTCACCGTGCCATTTAGCATTTCCATGCGTCGCTTGATGTTGCCTCGTCCAAACCCCAGACCGCCGCTTGAACTCTCAGCAAGCCCTCGTCCGTTGTCGACGACTTGAACTTCGAACTGCGGCCCGTCGATGCGGACTTTGATCTTCAATGATGTCGCACGGCTATGACGCACGGCGTTGTAGAGCGTCTCTTTGAACGACAGAAACAAATTGCGACGCCAAACCAGACCGATGGTGTGATGTGGCAAAGTATCCGGCGATTCGAAGAGCACTTCGAAACCTTGAGTCATCCGATTCGTGATGGTCCGCATGCGTCCGACAAACTCGTCGAGCCCTGTCGATGATTCCTTCATCAGCCACAGGATGTCGCGCATGGCATCGCCCGTTTCGAGGGCGATCGTGCGAATCTCGCGCAAGCCTTCATCGAGTACCGAGCTGCTACTGGACTCTGGCGTAATCGTCTGACAGAGCAACGCGATCGTGCCCAAGTTGCTCCCGATGTCATCGTGCAGGTCGCTCGCGATTTGGTTTCGGAGCAGGGCGGTCTGCTGCCGATGACGTCGGTGCTGTCGCCAGGCGAACGCCGACACCATCAACACGATGCTCGAGCCAAACGCTGCAACGGCGATCTGCACATGCACCCAAAATTCTTCAAGAGCCTGTTGCAGTCGCACTCCAACTTCTGCTTGTCGCTCTTCCACGATACGTCGACGCTCGATCTGCGAGAGCCACTCTACAATGGGCAACAACTGGCGGCGGCTAGAGAAGTTGTCGACAAGAAACGCTGGCGACCAACGCGTGTATTCGGGGCCGACCGCATCGGACGCTTTGACGTCCGACTTCAATGCCACGTTGGCACCGTTGGACCATACCTGCATCTCAGCCATCGCCAGATAAGTGGGCTGCACGCGCGAGTCCAACTTGTTCGCCACTAGTCGGACATACCGTCCTGATACCGGAGCCGACGGAAAATGCTTGCGAATGCCCGCAGATGGGGGCGTATCGCCACGCGAGAAATCCTCTCGCAGTTCGCTGGGCAACACGAAGGCGTGATTCGCGCCATGGCGAACATCAACTTCACTGAAATCGCAAAACGGAATGGCATCCGAGAAATCCGGCTTCGTCGCCAGATCAATGCGGAATCGTTCGGGCATGCCCCAACCAGGTATGTCAGCGCGATCAATCGGTCTCGCCGGAATCAGCCGGATCTCGTCGATCGTGAAGTTCTCCTTCAGATCCAGTTCGATCCACTTGTCGCAAATCGGACTCTCCGACGGCAGCGACTGATACCCGTTCGTGCGACTCGATCCCAAACCATGCATCAAAGGCAGAATCGATTGCTCGTCAACGAGGTACTCCTTCGACCAAACAGACTCGGCTTCCGTGGCTCCCGAACTTGTTACGGGACGCCAGACCGCCACGTTCCGATCGTTCGAAAGTACGATTAACTCTCCGAGCGCGAAGCATGGTCGAGCATGCGGCGTCGCCAGCTTCGTCGAGGTCACTCGCACAAACCGACCGCTGACATTGAGCCCGGTGAACTGCACGGGGTACTTGCCAGGGTTGGGAAAGTCCGCAGCCGTGTTGTCGGCAACGATGGCTGACTGCTGAAACAGCGGGTCAACCGCGACCTGCACTCGGAAGCGAACTGGAAACGCGAACCCATTCTGCAGCACGCTCTCCTGCACGCGGCTGACGGGCACGAGCACGATCGACTCAATCTCAGTCACGTGCCCCAGATCAATCTGCACCCACTGCGGGTCGAGTTCCTTAAGAGCGAATTCACTTTGAAAGCCCGCTCGGACATAAGACTGAGCGACGTATTCCGGCAGGCTGCCCAGACGAACTTGAAATGACTGCTGTTCCCACAAGAGATCCTGAATCTCGGGACTCAACCATTCAGCCAATCGTTTGATGCTTGGAGGTTGCGCTGCGGCTTGCTCGGGACTCGCCAACAACAGCATTGCGACGAGCGTTAATGCGAGGCTCGACAATGACCGCACAGTGACGAATGTTCGAGAGAGTGACGCTCGCATGAGGCTTCTTTGAGGCTAGAGCCGATAAAGATTTGCCGGTCGTTCACGACCGTTCGAGGCATTGTGCGGCCTAGTGTCGCTGGCCACAATCGCCCACTCGCTAGGCCTGATGAACGCCGAGTGACGATGACATTTTGCCTGACAGTGGAAAGCACGAGATGACAACTTCTTATTCTCGAAGAGATTGGTTGCGGTCGGCAGGTTGCGGCTTTGGATCATTGGCGTTGTCGGCCATGTGTGCTCGACAGAACGCATTGGCCGCGAGTGCTCAACCGACCAAGAACTTGCATCATCCGGCACGTGCCAAACGCATGATCTTCCTGTTTATGCAAGGAGGAGTCTCGCACGTTGACTCGTACGATTATAAGCCGCGACTGGCCTCTGAAGACGGCAAGCAAATGCCGTTTCACGACGCCCGCATGATCGCAAACTCGGGAGCACGCAAAGAATCAGCTCAGCGCGTCATGAAGTCTCTGTGGCCCTATCGTCAGTACGGCGAATGCGGTCGATGGGCCTCTGATCTGTCTCCAGAGATGAACCAACACGTCGACAAGATGTGCTTCGTGCATTCCATGAAGACCGAAGGGATCGCGCACGGACCTGCGACACTTTTCTTACACTGTGGTTCAACGAGCTTCATTCGTCCGTCGATGGGTTCGTGGTTGCTGTATGGCTTGGGCAGCGAAAACGAAAACCTGCCGGGCTTTGTGTCGATCTCTCCGTCCGTGGGTAACGGTGGTCCTCGCAACTACGGCAACGCGTTCCTGCCAGCGGTCTATCAAGGCACCGCCTTGGGACGTGCTGGCGGTCCGGCCAAAGAAGCCACGATTCGCAATCTGACTAACAGCGGACTCTCAGCCACGGCTCAACGAGATCAGTTCGATCTGTTACGACAGCTCAATGCCGAACAACTCAAGCAAGCTCCCGGAGATGCGGAACTCGAGGCTGTTGTTAACTCGTATGAGCTGGCGTGGCGAATGCAGATGAATGCTCCCGAGGTGTTGGATTTGTCGCACGAATCCGAAGCCACTCAAGCCATGTACGGCATTGGCGACAAAGTGACTGACAACTTCGGGCGTCAGTGCTTGATGGCTCGTCGCATGTGCGAAGCCGGCGTGCGATACATCCAAGTGACCTATGGCGACAACAGTGCTAACCCGGCTTGGGACCAGCACTCCAACATGCCCAAGCACGGCGATCACGCGCGAGCGGTCGATCGTCCCGTTGCAGGCTTATTGGCCGATTTGGAGCAACGCGGTTTGCTCGAAGACACCTTGGTCTGGTGGGGCGGTGAGTTCGGACGCACGCCGTATGCTCAGGGAAATGGCACGGGCCGCGATCACAACACGGGCGGATTCACGGTGTGGCTAGCAGGTGGTGGAGTAAAACCTGGCTTTGCCTATGGCGAGACCGACGAGTACGGCCACATGGCAGTCGTCGACAAAGTTCACATGCACGACCTGCACGCCACGATGTTGCACGCCTTGGGACTCGACCACGAACGGCTGACGTTCCGTTACAGCGGTCGCGACTTCCGTCTGACCGACATTCACGGCCACGTCGTGCATGACTTGCTGACCTAGTCGTGAAGGCAGATCGATCTGCACCGCAACGAGACCTCTTGATGGCCTTATCGCCAGCCATCGCTGTCGCCTTGGTCTTGTCGTGGCAATGACTGGTTACTTCTTGCCCGCGTCCTCTCACTTTGTCATCGGCTGCTATGAAGACCAAAACATTGCGTGTGGGCACTGCTCAGTTTTCCGTCGAAGGTCAGATCTCGAAGAACCGCGCGGCCATTTTGCGACTGATGCAAACCGCTGCCGAACAACACGCTGAGGTCATTCACTTTTCAGAAGCAGCATTATCTGGATACGCCGGAGTCGACATTCCCAACATCGAAGCGATCAACTGGGACGAGCTAGTCGCGGCCACTCGCGATATTCAGCAGGCAGCACGAGAACTCAAGCTGTGGGTCTTGCTCGGTTCGACACATCGCTTGTCCGATAATCACAAGCCACACAATTCGATCTATGTCATCGATTCGCGCGGGCAGATCGTCACTCGCTACGACAAACGCTTCTGCACGGGCAGTTCAGGCTCCAAGCCGACGCTCGATTTGAAGTACTACTCACCCGGCAATCGAGCCTGCGTCTTCAAGATCAAGGGCGTCACTTGCGGCGCGTTGATTTGTTACGACTATCGCTTTCCCGAGCTGTATCGCGACCTCAAGCAACACGATGTGCAAGTAATCTTCCAGTCGTTTCATAACGCGCGAAAGACCGTCGTTGCTGATGACGGCTACAACATCTGGAAGACCATCGTGCCTGCGACGATGTGTTGCCGAGCGGCCGAAAACCATTTCTGGATCAGCGCGAATAACAGCACTGCAAAGCCATCCTGCTGGCCGAGCTTTGCAGTTCGCCCCGACGGTGCGATCGTCGGCCAACTCAAGCAACATCAAGCCGGTGTGCTCGTGACTGACTTCCAAATCGGCAGCGACATTTTCGACGCACCCGGCTTATGGCGTCCGGCTGCGATGAATGGCCAACTCCACAGCGGCTGCTTGGTCGACGACCCACGCTCGCATGATCTGACCTGTCTTTGAAACTAACCGGGTCTCGATGCGCGGAACTCAGAGTTCCTCTGAGAGTCTCACCAAGTCATCTCGCAACGGCTTGAAATGCAGCCTCGCAGCTCGACGGTTGAGCCAAACAATACCGCCACACAAAACGAACACGACGGCCGCATACGAACCAAAGGCAGTCCTCTGGTGAGGCAGCATCTTGCCTCCTGCGATCAACAGAATGCCAACGAAGGCCGGAAGCACATACCACCACACGACGTTGTGCAAGAGGCGAATCTGTCGATCGCACCACTCAATTTTTTGCCGCACGAAGTCGTTCGTTGAAGAATCGGAAGACAACGGTTTAACGCGTCCCGACTTTGCCAAAGTGATAACAACCAGCACTAACCACGCTGCAACCCAGATCACGCCAATGGTTGAAATCCAAGACGTCCGAATGCGTGGCCATAAGACGGCGAAGCCAACCGCAACAGCGACAACTGCCGCGTATTCTCTCCAATCGCGACGGCGAGTGAGATGCTCGGACCGGGCACATCGCTGAGTCAATTCGCGAAGCAAGGCATCACGATCTATGGCAGGTGGCGGTCGATCAATGTCGGCTTTCCAAGAGCGTTGTAGGTCTTCAAACGTCATCGCGAACCTCCTTTGCGAAGTCAGCGAGTTGCTGTTTGATGCGATGGACTCGCACGCGCAAAGCACCTTCCGAGCAACCAACCACTGCAGCCATTTCGGCGTAGGTTAGTTCGTCCAAGGTCATCATCAAGATGCCTCGATCTGCCGGAGACAGCTTCGCCATCAGCGACTGCAACATGGCAGCTCCATCGTTCTTTGTGTCTGACGTTCGCGACGCAATTTCCTCAATGGCGACGGCAATTGGCAGCCGTTTGCGGCGAGTCTCCAAATCACGGCGCCAAGTCATCGCGGTGTTTAGGGCAACTCGATAACACCACGTCCCGCTCTGTGAATCTCCGCGAAACGTCGGCAACGACTGCCAGATCTGAAGAATGATCTCCTGAAAGAGATCATCGGCGTCGTCCTTCGCATAGGCCCGCGCAATCGCTCTCCATCGACCGTAATGTCGATCCAACAACTCCAGAAAGAGTGATTGCGAGTCATTCATTCGCGAGGCCGCTCCAGTCTGTTTGAACCACAAGGTTGGTCTCGCGAAGCAGAAGTTTGTTACGAGCAAATTGGACTTTTTGCAGACTGACCTGGCCGATGCCGACCGCGAGCAGTTTGACCGCAAAAGGGTTAGAGACTTCTCGTGGTAATCAAACCTCACATGTCCGGGACAGGCCATCGCGGCGAGTCGACCTACGAGTTTGTCAGAAGTGAGTCTGAACTAAGCATCGTTCAGTTCGGCAGTCCTTTTGAGGAACGCAGTCCGTTTTGGGGGGATAACGGACTGGCGTGTCGCAAATTGTGGCGTCCCGCCGGCGGAAAGCTTCTGCTGACTGCGGTTGTAACTTGCAACCTCTGGATGGTCAGAACTCTTCCAGAGAACTGAATTTCGGACAATCGCGGCGGCTACTCTTCATCTGTAACGAGTCTCACAGGCCGCTGAGTTGGAGGGCTCCGTCGAGCCCGGGCACTCCAGGTCGGACCACTTGCAACGACTTCGAAGTGCGAAACTAAACGGCACTCAGCGCGGCCGATTCAACGGGCTTCTCGCTGACGAAATTGCGATCGACATCGTTGCGGAACGCTTCAAGTAAGGACGCGGCTTCGGATTCATCAATGACGCCGAGCTTGACTAAGTGCTCGGCTACAAGACTCGAGTCTTCGGCTTGTTCGGCCAATAGCGATGCCAGTTGCGTCATCGAGAGCAAGCCCAAGCGAAAGGCCACGCCACCAAAACGTTCTCCTGATGCTTCTTGAACTTCGAGTGTTTGCTTCAGTCCCGACAAATTGAGCCACTTCTTCGCGATGGCTAATTCACCGAGGTGCGTCGACTTCGGACGTGCTCGTTGAGTGAGATCGAGCATCAGCGCCACATCGATGACCCGCCGATCGACAAGCCAATTACTGAATCGGAAGACTGCGGCTAACGAAGTCAGACGTCGCTCAAATTCCGATGTCAGATATTGCACGGTCGCGCGATTCCGCCCGCGCCGTTTGGACTCGTACATCGCGGCATCAGCAGACTCGATCAATCGTGTTTCAAGATCACCATCACCTCGCTCAGGAATCATCAAGGCCGCACCAACACTGACAGTAACCGAGACGCGTTCGCCTACATGATTAAAGCTCTCCTGTTCGACAGAAGAGCGAATGCGTTCCGCAAAAATGCGCAACCCGGCTTCATTAGTCTCCAAGGCGATGATGACGAACTCCTCGCCTCCGTAACGAGCAACAATATCGCTCGTGCGACAATTCGCTTGCAGGATGGTCGCCAGCCGATTCAGGACATCGTCACCAAACTTGTGGCCGTAGCGATCATTGATCTTCTTGAAGTGATCAACGTCAATGAAGACCAGAGCGATCGGCGATCCATTGCGAGCACTTCGGCGAACATCATTTGTTAGCGTCTCATCAAAAAAACGACGGTTGTAGACGCCAGTCAAAGGGTCACGGAAAACCTGCTCGCGCAGCTGTGCGTTCTGATTGATGAGGAGTTGCTTCTCCATTTCGACGGCTTGTTGCCGAGACTCGGCCTCACGTCGTTCTTGTTCGCGGCGAATCGAAATCTGAGCAAGTTGCTCACAAGCATCAGACATCAAGTCCGATGCAGATGGCAGGTCATCAGTCGTCGTTGAGAGCAGCTCTCCGGCTTGTTTCGTGCGAGCCTCGGCCAACTCCAAGAACCCCGTCAGCGCATGTTGATCGACATTGAACAAACTCTTGGCCAACTGCCTCAGACGCAACAACGCCTCTCCGCAATTCTTTCCACAGAAGTAATCGCCGACAGCCGCAGCCATAATGGCGACTTTCGACAGCGGATCGAGTTCCGAGCCGTCATCAAGATGGTGATGACGAATCGCCTGCGACATCGCGGTTGGGAGCTTCCATTGCTCCAACAAACTTGCGCCGACATCAACATGAGTAAAGCCCAGTGTCCGTGCCTCGACCGAGTGCAACGGTTCGTTGAAGTTCTCGGCTTGTTCGAGAAATGGGACGTACTCGGTTCGCAACACCTTCAACAACGCCAGTTGCCCCAAGTCGAGCAGCAAGCATGTCATAAAAAGTTCACTCGGTTGAGTCGCTCCAATCCACTTGGCAAGCAACTCACCAGCCGATGCCTGCACGATCGACTGCAACCAATATCGGCGATAGTGACGCGCGAGCCGCTCGTCCGTGATGGCTTCATTGGTCAAAGAGAAGCTCAGGACCAATGAAGAAACGGACGCACGCCCAATCATGGGAATGGCTTGTTCGAGCGTCTTGATCTCCGAGCGAAAGCTGAAGAACGATGAGTTCGCGGACTTCAAAACCTTCACAGCCAACGCCGGGTCAGCTTTGATGACATCCGCAATGGCCTTCGTCGAACATTCGGGATCGCGGGCTAACTCCAAGAGCCGCACCGCGACCGCCGGGACCGAAGGCAACTTCGGCGATGTCAGCAGTCGAGTCAGTAATGCATTCGATTGCGACATCACCACATTCCTTTTGCCTATAGGCTGCTTTGAACCACTCAAAGCTTTCGGAGGCCAACTTCGATACGCGACAACCATCAACAGCACGAGCGGGTACACACATCTGAGGGTGCTGCGAGTGAACTCTAGAACGGTTTCACGCGAAGGAGTGACGAGACTACGCCACGAGCCTTCACTGAGGTTCTTGCCTCGGCACCTCGATTGGAGTTTGCCGATCAGCATGGTCGTAGTGGCTTGGGAGCATTGCGACTTACACCTGGCCACACGCCAAGAGCAGTCTCCTGGAGGATTCTCGCTGCCTCGTCTTGCGAGCATTCGATAAGTTGACCAACGCCATCTGAAACCCATCCGTCCGTTCGCCCAGCTTAAGTCATCGTCTTGCCGAGAGTCAGAAAGGTTTGCCGCATGTATCCTGCAATCGACTTCGTCACTCGCACCAGACGCGACTTTCTGACGAGCACCGCCAGCGGTTTGGGTCTCGCGGCACTTGGCAATTTGATGACTCAGGATGGCTTACTCGCGCCTTCGACAACATCGGCTGCTGATGCCGTGAAGCAAGCCGTTGTGAATCGCATGCCGCACTTCGCACCAAAGGCCAAGAGCTGCATCTTCCTTCTGCAAGCCGGAGCGCCATCGCATTTGGACCTCTACAATCCAAAGCCCAAGCTCAACGAGTTGGATGGCCAACCACTCCCCAAAGAGATGCTTGAGAAGGTTCGGTTTGCGTTCATCAAGAAGGATTCGGCGGTCTTGTTAGGTTCGCCGCGTAAGTGGTCCAAACACGGCCAGTGCGGCATGGACTTCTCAGACTTCTTGCCCAACCTCGCAACATGCGCCGACGACATGTTGATGATCCGCTCGATGCACTCAGAGCAGTTCAATCACCATCCCGGCCAATTGCTCCTGAGCTGTGGCCGCGCTTCCTTCGGGCTACCCACTATCGGAAGTTGGCTGACGTATGGCCTGGGTACCGAGTCTCAGAACCTGCCGGGCTATGTCGTGCTGACGAGTGGTCGAGGATCAAGCGGCGGTGCGTCGTTGTGGTCGAGCGGCTTCCTGCCATCGCACTATGCCGGAGTGCTCTTCCGCAATCAGGGAGAACCGGTACTGAACCTGACCAACCCCGACGGTCTTCCGCCTGAGATACAACGTCGAGGACTCGACACACTGAAGTCGCTCAATGAACAACGCTTGGGTGAGATGCAAGACCCTGAAATCGCCAGCCGTATCGCAAGCTATGAACTCGCCTTCCGCATGCAGTCGGCGGCTCCTGAGTTGATTGATCTCAATGGTGAAACGTCTGCGACTCAGGATGCGTATGGAGTAAATCGTACACAGCATCCACAAGCAACCGGACGCGGCAACGTCGCGAACGCTCATCTTTCGTTCGCGAGGAATTGCCTGTTGGCTCGACGGATGGTCGAACGCGGCGTCCGCTTCGTGAACATCATCTATGAAGCCTGGGACCAACACAGCAGCCTCGAAGCCGACCTGCGCTACAACTCCTGGGTCGTCGATCAGCCAATTGCAGCCTTGATCAAAGATCTAAAGCAGAGAGGTCTATTCGACAGCACCTTGGTTGTGTGGGGAGCTGAATTTGGACGCACTCCGCTAGGCGAGAACCGCAATGGTCGCGATCCCAACACTGGCCGTGATCATCACCCCTTCTCGTTCTCATTGTGGATGGCTGGCGGCGGAACCAAAGGCGGATTGATCTATGGCGAGTCAGATGAGATTGGTTGGGGAGTCGCTCGCGATCCGGTTCACATGAATGACTTCCATGCCACCTTGCTACATCTCTTTGGACTCGATCACTTGAAGTTAACTCATCGCAACCAAGGCCGAGACTTCCGACTGACTGACGTCGCCGGCAAAGTCGTCAAGGATTGGATTGCCTAGTCACGGATAGCGGCGCCATATCTGTAAGTTGAAGTACAACGCAAAAGCCGACCTCAGTACCAGCTCGGGCGACGTTAACGTCATCACCGTGAGTCCTTCTGAGAATTCGGCTTACCCACTCCACTGCCAACATCATCGAGACAACCATGAGATTCCATTACTGGGCAGCTCTACTCACAGTCATTTTTGTTGGCGGCCTTAGCTCGCAACTGGCCCTCGCCGAACACGAAGGGAAAGTGCAAATCTTGTTGTTGGGAGACAGCACGACCGAAGGCAGCGTGCCTCGACGACATCTTCCCAAAGGGCCCCATCTCGAAGACGTGATTCGAGAACTGTTAGCAGAAGAAAAGGACCTTCCGCCCACGAACGTCATCAACCTGGGACTCAGCGGCGAATACATCCGACGGCTGCTCGACTCAGGACGCTACGAAAAGGCGGCGTCAAAGTTACCAGGGCTCGACTATGTCCTGATCCGCTACGGTCTGAACGACAATGCCTATCGAGAGAATCTCAGCGAGAACTTTCCGAAGGACTATCACGAACTCATCACGCGGATTAAGTCCGACCATCCGCAAGCAAGTATCATCGTGATGACGGTCATCCCATACGGAAGCGAAGAGGTGTCGTTGAAGCTCAACACTCTCAACGAGCAAGTCGCGAAGGCAGAAGGTCTGCCGTTGTTCGACATCTATCCCCGCTACGCAGCTGAACTCAAGCGAGGCCCGGATATGCTCAATTATCGCCGCTTCCCACTAGAAAAGATCCCAGAGAACCGACGCGAGTTCGTGAAGCCGTTCGTTGTTCCCGGCGCGAAGCCAACCGTCGAAGTCTTGGATAATCGACTCGACGCTCACTTCGGCCACATGCCCGGCTGGTACAGCGACCGCCACCCCAACCTTGCTGGCTACCACGTCATCGGTGATGAAACAGCCAAGTACCTCGCCCCGCTTATCCGATCGAAGTTCGGCAAGAAGTAGCCTTCAATTCCCATCATCCAAGAGCCTGTCTGAGAAGCGATATCGGCATCTTGCTTGACCGCTTAGGTAATTGGACCTGCAACAATTCTGACAGGTTGAAAGCCCATCCCACAGCCTACTCGGATAGACTCCGAGGAAGCCAAAGCGAGTTT
The DNA here is from genome assembly GCA_900299185.1 of Planctomycetaceae bacterium. Taxonomy (GTDB): domain Bacteria; phylum Planctomycetota; class Planctomycetia; order Planctomycetales; family Planctomycetaceae; genus AM-0621. The sequence goes on along the minus strand of OMIV01000085.1, from coordinate 2,563 downwards.
CGGCTCGAATCCTCACGACGCAATTCCTGTCTCGCTGATCCACATAACTATCCGATCCAGCCGACTCATCAGCACTCTCATAAGAGCAATCACAGACCAAGCCATGTTTGTGATGAACTCCCAAACGAGGCATCAATCAGCCAACTCCCGGCGTTGACCATTTGGATTACAAAGTTAGACTCGCTAATCACACGGGATGTAGCTCAGCTTGGCTAGAGCGCTTGGTTCGGGACCAAGAGGTCGCAGGTTCGAATCCTGTCATCCCGACTTGCTGTAACTCTTGAAATTGCAATGGGTTGCGGCGGTCTTTAAGATGCCCATCGACACCCCGGTCTGCCCTCAAAGGGCAGAGTTGGGGCATAGATACGATGAGATTTCTGGAAAACATGCCATTCGTTGGACGGTCATCCGACGAATGATCGCGAGCCTTTCAGTCCGCTGGTTGATTGACTGAAAGAAGGTGCTCCATGCGTTTTCCGAGACCATTTTTCCGCGCGTCCAAAAACGCTTGGTACGGTCAATTGGGCAAGCGTCAGGTCTCGCTTGGGCGAGATCGCGAGGCTGCGTTCGTTCGCTCCGCCAGCTCGTTCTTGAAGAGACTGGCCAAACGGCAGAGCCCGTGAGTCAGCACTCGGTGGCCGAGTTGCTCGACCTATTCTTGGAACACTCCAAGGCGAATCAAAGCGCTTAGAACTTCGAGTGGTATCGCAATTTCTTATCCAGCTTCTGCCGCGTTTGCGGCACGATCAATGTCGGCGATTTGAAGCCATTCAGCGTCACGAATTGGATGCTGAAGAAGACTTGGAACGACACGACGAAGAACAAAGCGATTGGGGTTCTGAAGCGTGCCTTCAATTGGGCTGTCGAAGAAGGACTCATCAAAGAGAATCCTCTTCGAACGATGAAGAAGCCAGTTGCGAAGCGCCGAGAAGTCGTTGTCACGCCAGAGCCGCGACAACAAATCATGGACGCCGTTCGCGACCGAGCCTTCAAACAATTCCTCACCGCTATGTCACAAACGGGTGCTCGTCCCGTCGAGATCGCTGCGGTGACAGCTACGGATGTGAATCTCGAAGCTGGTGTCTGGATCATGCAGCAACTCAAGATCGCCAAGAAGATCGGTCGGCCACGAACGATTTATCTCACACCTGTGATGATTGAGCTATGCCGAGAGCTCGTTACCAAGTATCCCGAAGGGCCGATCTTTCGAAACCTTCGTGGGGAAGCTTGGATTCGCAATGCGATCCGAATTCGTTTTCGACGATTGCGTGTGAAGCTGGAACTTCCCAAGGGCACGGTCGCTTATTGCTTCCGGCATGCGTTCGTCACCGATTGCCCAATGACGGTGGCGGTGACAAACGCGGTTGGAGCCTACGCGGTCACATCGTCGACCCAATGCTCTCTGAGGACGGCAAAGTCCTCGCATGGATCGGTCGCGATCCTGCCTACGAGCAGAAGCTCGCCGAGTACGACTCGATTCGCCCCGAGCTTCGCGGCGACAAGATTCCGCCCATGAAGCACAATGTTCCGAAGGGTTTTCATCGCGGCCAAGAGCTCTTCGGTCAGCACGCCAGTCGCCTTAAAGAACCCGGCTATCGCGAGGCGATCGCCAAGAACGGCATCATCGTGGTCGAGGGCTACAACGACGTGATCAACCTCGGTATTCCAGCGGTCGCGATTTGCTCGAACCGCATCACTCAGTCGCAAGTCGGAAAGATCGCATGCTGGTCTCAGCAACTTGGGAACGGCAAAGTGACACTGCTCTTCGACTGCGAACCAACCGGCGACGAGGGAGCGAAAGCAACCCTATGGCAACTGACGCAACGTGGCCTCAACGTGCGTCTCGGCTGGACTCAAGCTATGCACAGCGGAGCCTTCCACGGTCGCCAACCCGAGAACCACTCTCTTTCCGAGTGGCAAGAATTGGTCGACACCGCAGTGCCGCAATGAGTGATTGAGTCGTGCGGCTCAGTCTGCGAGTTCTCGCAACAAATCGGTGTCGTGGAGCACTCGAATCCCGTTGGCATGCAGATACTCCAGCAAGTCCACGGCGAACAAGTGCCGGTCCAAAGTGAAGAGCACGTCGGCCTCGCCGAACACGGCTGTTGCGACAACGCTGTCATCGTCCGAATCGTGTGGCACGACAGACGGGACGACATCCAGTTCGATCATTTCAGATGCTTGTCGAACGGCATTCAAGAAAACATCAATGTCCTGATCGTCCAAACGATGAAGTGCTCGCAAGCGGGGATACCGCAGGACACGCGCCAGTTCCGTCAGCAAGGCTTCGGATTGAATGACAATATGCGGCGACTCGAAGAGTCGCGTCAAAAGGGCATGAGCCGGACCTCGCGGAGTGGCTAGGGCGGTTGAGTTTTAAGTGTGGCGGTATCCGCAGTGTTTTAAGTAGTTGCGGCATTCGGCTTCGAAGAACTCGTCGAGCACTTTCGCGCAGAGCTCCCAGAGCTTGTCGACGGTACGAGCGGCTCCGTCGCGGAGCAGTTTCTTCAGCTTCGCAAAGGCCAGCTCAATCGGGTTCAGATCCGGGGAGTACGGTGGCAAG
>OMIV01000084.1 GCA_900299185.1 Planctomycetaceae bacterium | reverse complement strand
TCAAAATTGCCATTGCTAGCTCAGCTTTCGCTGAACTCTCGTTTGTCTTTTATTTTCAAAGATCACGCTTAACGCGGTGCGGGTTCTATTCGCCGCCTACCGTATCGTCAAGCGACTCTGCCGACTAAGCGACCGCACTGGAGATGATCGGCTTCGAACCGACAACCTCTGGCTTGCAAAGCCAGCGCTCTCCCAATTGAGCTACATCCCCGTTGCAGTTCACTGTAGTCACTGGGCGCACGTGGAGTCGAACCACGGACCTCAGCTTTATCAGAGCTGCGCTCTAACCAACTGAGCTATGCGCCCGTTGTTTGGGGAGTCTATGGGTTTTCGCGTCGTTGTCTAGTTCGTCGGCACCAGGTCGAAGTTGGTGTTTTCTGAGTGGATCAGCAGAATTTCCGCTTCACTTACTTTGTGTAGAGGCTTCTATGTTCATAGCTCTATTCGACTGCTGCATTTTCGGTTTTCATTTTGAACGTTCTGAATCTTGAGGCTTTGGCGTTTGATTAGTTTTGTCCTCAAACTCACGTGATTAGGCCGGGTATTACGTTGCCAGCCAGCCCTGTGAGACGGAAGTCCCTGCCGCTAAAGAAGTAAGTAACTTTGGTGTGATCCATGCCCAAAAGGTGCATTAAGGTGGCGTGGAAGTCATGGATGTGGACTGTGTCTTGGACAATCCTTACTCCGTGTTCGTCGGTTGCTCCGTAGGCGGTTCCCGGTTTTGAGCCCCCGCCAGCAAGCCAACACGTAAATGCGTCTTTGTAATGATCTCTTCCATCAGGCTGAGTCTTGGGCGCGCTTGGAGTTCTTCCAAACTCGGTGCAGCAGATTATGAGCGTTTCTTCAAGAAGTCCTCGCTGCTTTAGGTCTTTGATTAGACCAGCCATAGGTCGATCAATGTTGGCAGAGAGCTTCTCATAGGACTTCATGTTGCTATGAGCGTCCCAATTGCCGGCCGCCCCTGTGTCAATTAACTCGATGAACCGAACGCCACGCTCACTCATGCGGCGAGCCATTAAGCATTGCCAACCAAAGTTTTTTGGCCCATTTCGCTTTACGCCGTAGAGATCGAGCGTCTCGTCGGATTCGCTGCTCAAATCGAAGACCTGTGGAGCCGTGTGCTGCAGACTATTGGCCGCCTGGAACGAGTACATTCGAGCGTCAAGAATTGAATCTCCCTGACGTGCATCTCGATGTCGGGAGTTCATTCGCCTCAAGAGTTCGAGTTCGTCAAACTGATGCTTCACTAAGCTTCCATCTGGCGTCAGATTTGGAATCGGCTCGCTGGCTGGAATGACGCGTGTACCTTGGTGGTAAGCTGGCAAAAAGTTTGAATCCCACGCTTGAGATCCAGCGTAGGGCAGCTTTTCGCAGAAGACCACATGCGATGGCAAACTCGGATTCTCGGTGCCGAGCCCGTAACTGATCCAGGCACCAATACCCGGCAAGGTCCCAGCCTTTGCTCCAGAATGCATGCTGAGTGTCGCTTCGAAATGGTCGCCTTTGTCGCCATGCATGGAGCGAATCAAACACAATTCGTCGGCGCAGGAGCCTAGGTGCGGGAACAAATCTGTTAACTCGAGGCCGCTGTCTCCGTAGGGGCGTGAAGCCCAGCGACTGGCAGCCAGAATCCGATCTTTGCCGACTTCTTTACCATGATCGCGCCTTAATGCTGGCTTTGGATCAAATGTGTCACAGGCGGAAACGCCACCTGGCAAAAAGAAGAGGATTGCACGCTTCGCTTTAGCCTTAAATTGCGACGGCTTATCCGCCAATGGATTTACTCCCGCAGCGTTGATCACATTTGGCAATCCACTAAACGCCGAGAGTCCAAGCAAAGTACGAGAGGTTGTTCGTAGCGCATCTCTCCGAGTGACTTGATTCATCGTGCTGCCTTAGTGACAGAGTTTTTGTATAGACATAATCAAATAGCCGCATTTATGAATTGCGAATTCGCCACCTGATCTGATTCTTTAGTCCGATTTGCAATGCTTGTAGTAGGTGTCGTTTCGAACCCGATTCAGTCCACGTAAACGAACTCGTTGCTGCTCAGCAGAGTCCGCGCAAAACTGGTCCAAGCAATGGCCACTGCTTCGTCTGTTGATCGCCCTTCGCTCTGAAGCACGGCGATCAAGTTGCTCAAGTATTCGAGGACGTCAGCAAGCTCAGCCTCAGTCGGAGCGCGACCGAATGCCAACTCATGAGCGAATACGACTCGGCGTTTGTTGTCGGGATCGGTTGCCAACAGTCGCTTAGCAAGGGCGGTCGATTTCTCGCAAATAAACGGGCTATTCATCATCGAGAGCGCCTGCAAAGCAACAGTCGAAGTCGCCCGCGACTCCGTGGACTTGTTGGGATCAGGTCCGTCGTAAAGGGCGATAAAGGGATGCTTCGCAAGCCGACCTGTCATCAGATAAACCGACCGACGGTTATGATCGAAGACTTCTGTGAACGGCGTGCTTTGCGTGTAGTTCAACTTGTCGTTTGGTCGGAAAGGATGCCGTCCACCAGAGCCTGCTTCGAGTGTCCCTGTGACAGACAAAATTGAGTCTCGCAGTGTCTCGGCATCCAATCGTTGTCGTTCGAAGCGCCAGCGATAGATGTTGGCCTCGTCGATTTCAGCGTTTTTCGGTTCGCGATCACTGCTGAGCTGATAAGTCGCCGACAACAACATCTGCTTGTGCATATGTTTGATCGACCAGCCATTCGTGACGAAGTCAGTCGCGAGCCAATCGAGTAACTCGGGATGCGATGGCGGCGGAGCCTGTTTGCCGAAACTGCTGGTTGTTGGCACAAGTCCACAGCCGAAGTGATACGCCCAAAGGCGATTCACAAGCACACGGGGCGTCAGTGGATTGGAGTTTGAAACCAACCAACGAGCGAACTGCAATCGCCCACTTTGTCCGCTCGGAATCTGAGCAGGATCGGGCGTAAAGACGCTAAGAAAGCCGCGCTTTACGAAAGCGCCCTTTTTCCAGCGATCCCCTCCAAGCAATACATGGGTATCGCCGACTTCCTTGTCCTTCTTGTCTTGAACGGCCCAGGCAAGCGGCGAGTCAAATCTGGCTTTGAGGTCATCACTCACTGAGATCGGGACAAAGTCAGCGCGTTCCTTTTGATGCTCGGTGCCAGCATGCGGATAGAGAGTGCTGTTGAAATAGCCGTAAAGCCCGTAGTAATCCTCCATCGTAACCGGGTCGAACTTGTGATGGTGGCATCGGGCGCATCCAAGTGTAAGGCCCATTACAGAGCGGCCGATAGTGTCGATCGAGTCATCCAAGATCAGTTCGTATTCGGCGTTTCGCGAGTTCCCATACCGCCGCGACAAAGCGATGTAGCCCGTCGCGATGATCTTCTCGTGATTGCGAGAATCATCGGGCGTCTCCTTCGCCAAGATGTCACCGGCAATTTGCTCGATCAAAAACTGGTCGTAAGGCATGTCGCGATTGAAGGCATCGATGACGTAGTCACGGTAGTAGCGAGCCTCGGGAATCGGCATGTCTGTGCCGTCACCGCTGGTGTCTGCATACCGAGCGAGATCGAGCCAATGTCGCCCCCAGCGTTCGCCGTATGCCGGTGAGGCCAACAAGCGATCAATCACCTTCTCGAAAGCGTTTGGTGACTCGTCGTTAACAAAGCTCGAAACATCTGCAGGAGATGGTGGTAGCCCAGTCAAATCAAGAGTTGCTCGTCGCAACAACGCGCCTCGAGAAGCAAACGCGACTGGTTTGAGCTTCTGCTCATCAAGCTTCTGTTTGATGAAGCGATCAATGTCAGTTCGAGCCCAATTCGAACCGTCCGCCGGAGGCACCGTCACCTTAGCCAACGGCCGAAAAGACCAGTGCATTTCGTCTGCGCCACTGTGCTCACCCGGCTTCCAAGCAACGTCTGACTCAGGCCATACAGCGCCGTCTTTGATCCATCGCTTGAAGTCTGCAATGACCTCCTGCGGCAGCGGTTTCTCCGGCGGCATCAGAAGGTCTTCGTTCTTCGTCTCAAGCCGCTTAATCAACTCGCCGACTTCGGGTTTACCAACAATCAACCCCGGTCCCTTCATGCCTCCTTTGAGCAGATCTGACAGCTTTTCAATTCGAAAATTGCCTTCAGGAGTCTTACCGGCGTGGCACTCGGCACACTGCTTAGCGAGCACCGGTCGAATACGTGTTTCGAAGAAGTCGCCTTTTTCGTCGGCTTGTGTGGCTGGGGAAAAAACTGACAGCCCCAGTGAGAACGCCAAACACCACGACTTGAAATTCTGCGAAAGGCGAAACATGGCACGATCCAAAGGCGGGAGGTGGACTGGGATAAGGATGGCGAGAATTCAAAGAGGAGGGCGCGCGGAAGAAACTCGATGTGTGCCAAATGTTGGACCGTGATGTCGCGCCTCAGACCAGCTCTGACACATCTCTCTTGAGCTTCTCTTCGCGATAGCAACGCCGAAGCACGCTCGATGCCAGCTACGATGCGACTCTCAGTTTGCCAGCAACTGCGACCAACTCCATCGCGATGTAGCTCGAAAATTCCGTCTAATCAGCACAAGCTCACATACAGCGACGAGGTCAGAACTCAAAAGGAAAATGGAAGCGAACCGCGGCAACATTGATGGTTGAAGGAATCCGTAAATGAAGAAGCGAGTGCTAATTGCCGGACTGTTTCACGAGACGCATACCTTCCTCGATCAAGTGACGAGACTTCAGGATTTTCAGCAGCTCGTCGGCCACGAACTTTTTTCAGCGCGAGGGGATAGCTCCCCCTTGGCCGGAGCTCTGCAAGTTGCCGACGAGTCTGCCTGGAGCGTCATTCCCGTGATTGACTTGAGGGCCACTCCCGGCGGAATCGTGGCCGATGAAGTTGTCGATCTCCTCTGGTCTGAATTTGAACGAGTCGCGTCACCACTGCTCGCCCGTGACGAAGTCGATGGCATCTTTCTCGTATTGCACGGCGCGATGGTCAGCCAATCTCTCGACGATGTCGAAGGTGAGCTGATTTCAAGAATTCGAGCGCTGCCTGGATCCCAAAATGTCCCGATCTGTGGAGTCCTCGACCTACACGGAAACATTTCCCAGCAAACCATCGAACTTTCTCAAGGACTTGTTGCCTACCGTTGCAATCCTCACACGGATGCCAAAGACGCAGCGATCCAAGGCGCAAAGCTCCTGGATGAAATCCTTGAATCGAGGCAATGGCCAACTTGCCTCTGGGCTCAGCCGGGAATCATCTGGCCGCCAACCGGTGTCGCCACCGACGACGATCCAATGAGAAGCCTTGAGGCTATGGCACGTGAAATCGAAGTGAGTGACCCAAACATCGCCTGCGTCAACGTCATGGCCGGATTCTCATTTGCCGACACGGCCGACACCGGAGTGAGTTTTGCGATAACAACCTTCGGCGAGCGATCAGCAGCAGAACGACATCTTGAACGACTTGTCGAATGGTCAATCGCGCATCGGGAACTGGGCAACGTCGTTCCGCCGTCGTTAGGGAGCGTGATTCCGAAAGTCCTTGAGCACATCTCAAACGGCGAAACCCCGGTGATTCTCGTCGAGCCCGCAGACAACATCGGAGGAGGAGCCCCAGGAGATACCACCGATATTCTGAGATCATTTCTCGACTTCAAGGTCGACGGCTCAGTGGCTGTCATCAATGACCCCTATGCAGCCCAGCAAGCAAAAGATTTGGGAGTCGGTGGAACAAGACGCTTCCGCATCGGCGGTAAATCGCGAGATTCTTTTTGTCAGTCCATCGAAGCCGAAGCGACGGTGCTGTCATTGAGCGACGGGTGCTTCACACTGGAAGATCCTCAAAGCCACTTGGCGTCCATGTGTGGCAACCACATCGACATGGGATCCTGCGCGTTATTGGCAATCGGAGGTATTCGAGTCTTACTGACATCCAACAAAACGCCGCCATTCGACCTGGGACAATTGCGAAGCCAAGGCATCGAACCGCAAGAGTGTTCGGTCATCGCCGTCAAAGCAGCAGTAGCCCATCGACGAGCCTACGATCCGATCACAAAAGTGACCTACACGGTCTCTACCGCTGGACCGTGCACAAGCGATCTAAAAGCGCTTCCTTACCGCAAAGCCAAAACCTAATTCGGACCGGTAGCGATTACTTGGTCACCAATGACGTACAGATGCCGAAGACCAAGCGGCACGAGACCACAGAGGTCCGGCCAGAAAACAAAAAAGGCCGCCCCAAATTGAGGGCGGCCTTCATTATTTCATCACAGCGTTAGCGGCTGCCTGAAATTACGACTGATGGAGTCGAGCCATTCGCGCTCGGCGTTCAGCTCGACGGCGGTTGCGGCGGTCGCAGTCGCTCGGCTTCTCATAGAACTCACGGCGACGCATTTCCTTCTTGATTCCCGCGTGCTCAACCAGCTTTCGGAACCGCTTGACCGCGTCTTGAATCCGCTCCCCGTCTCGTAACCTCAGCTTTACCACAAAAACGCTCCTTTCAAACCTATTTGATCTCTGCCATTGGAACCCGACTCCTCGAATTTTGAGGTCGGAAAACGTTTCATCACTCGTTCAATTCGGGAGCTACAGACGACGTCCTCAGTCGAACTCAGAATTGAAAAAGCTCTTGAAACATAGGCGAAACAGCCCAACGCCGGTCGCCGAATGGTCGAAAACTCGCGATACGTTATGGAGACTCGCCGATGAACGCAACCGGAAGCGCAGGCAAGCCACAACCTCGATCCTAGCCAAACCAGTCTCAGTAATGCCCAAACCTTCCCAGGCAAACTCGAATCACCAGCGGGCTGACCTCAAAAACACACCCCGAACCACTGCTCAAAGTTCCCAATGAAGAGACCGCGGATACCACCTCTAACCATTAAGCCTGAAGAACAGCCCGATTAATGCAGAGCTTCGAAAGTCGATCCGGTACTGGGTCAGGCAGTCGGTCGAATGCTCGAACCGATGGGGTTCCATTCGAATCGCGATGAAGTTCAATCGGAGGACCAGCTAGGTCTTCGTGATAAAAGCGAGTGCTCGGGAAGATGTCTGCCGGATAGGTGAAATTGTCGAGCATCCCTAAAGCGATGCAAATGCTGACGCCCGTCGCACTTTCCAGCATGCCCCCCACCCAGCAAGGGATTCCATTCGACTTACACACATTATGAATGGCAACGGCGTTCGTCAGACCGCCAACTCTGGCAGGCTTAATGTTGACGTACCGGCAACTCTTCAAAGCAGCGGCCTGCTCGGCCCTGCGAATCGATGTCATACTCTCGTCGAGACAAACAGGCGTCTTAATGAGTCGCTGTAATTCAGCGTGGTCCACAAGGTCATCGTGCTGCAAAGGTTGCTCGATCATCGCCAAGTTGAAGCGATCAATGTCTTGAAACAACTTCACGTCCGAAATGCGGTAGCCGCTGTTGCAGTCGATATGAATCGGATGATCGGGATGTTGCTTTCGAACGGCGTCAAGCATCGCGACGTCCCAGCCAGGACGGAACTTGAGCTTCACTCGAGGAAATCCCGACTCAACCGCTTGCCAAACTGCGGTCAACAAATCGTCGACTGAATCCATCACACCGAAGTCAGCCCCCACCGGAATAACATCCCGAGTCGCGCCAATTAGTCGATGCAGCGGCACATTCTGAATCCGAGACTGAAGCGCCCACCAAGTGTTATCCAGAATGGCCTTCGCAAAGAAGTTGCCCTTAAACAACGAGAGTTCGGATTGAAGCTGCTCGCCGCTCTGGATGTTTTTGCCAATTAGTGATGGAGCCAACCAATCTCGCGCTGTCGCAAAAATTCCACCGCCCCATTCTGGGCTGTAGCACGGAGCAGCGAGCGGCGTGCTCTCACCCCAGGCCTCAACCGACCCGCTTGTCATTCGGCAAAGAACCGAATGAATCGCAGCGTCCTCTCCGTAGGCCGTTCGCCACGGGTAGATCAACGGCATCGCGACATGAAACAGTTCGATCCGATCAATCTTCATGCGGCAGTCTCCGTGCAATGCTTTTTGGCAGTAGATTGGGCCTAAAGGTCACTCGCACTGTAGCCCGACTCATTGAGAATTCGAGCCGAGTACGACCACGGGAAAGAGCCGGACAATCCGTCACGTGTTGCGGAACCAACCCCAAGGGTGTCGCAACCGCGTCTTGACAAGCAAGTGCCCACTGATATGTTGCCCAAGCTCGACTTGGCTCTTTTTTGGCTGTTTCGGCGCGTGATTTCAGCGTCTAACTCAACCTCACAAAAGAGACTTCTGCGGGCATCCCACCTCGTCGCAAGCTGATTTCCTCGGCCGCGCGACCACCCCTGAGTCCCACCTAATCCTTCAGGCCAGACAGCCTTCCCTCTTAGGCCGCCTTCTTCTTCCGGGAGTACCCAGATGAAACGCATGGAAACGCTTTGGTCCATGTTCTTGGCCGTGACGCTGACCGGCGTCATGACCCTTCCGCTTCACGCGGAACCCGCGAAGCCCAAGGGACTCGGTGATCCCGGTGTCCTGAATGGCCTGAAGATCGAACCCGAATTTGCAGGCAACAAGGTCGTCATCCGAGGCCGCGATGCCCGCCAGCAGATCGTTGTGACTGGGGCTTATTCATCGGGCCAATTCAGAGATCACACTCACGGAGCCAAATACTCCGTCGAACCCACAGGAATCGTCGAAGTTGGTGCAGACGGCTTGGTCACGCCGCTCAAAGATGGCGATGCGACAATCAAGGCCGAACTAAATGGCAAGACGACTTCCGTGCCCATGCATGTCGAAGGTGTCGCCAATCCTCACCCGATCAATTTCAAAAATCAGATCGTCCCAATCTTCACGAAGCTTGGTTGCAACGGTGGCGGATGCCACGGCAAGGCAAGCGGGCAAAACGGATTCAAGCTGTCACTGCTCGGCTTTTATCCTGACGAGGACTATGAGTACCTCGTTCGTGAGACACGTGGACGTCGACTGTTTCCATCCGCCCCGAACGACAGCCTCTTGCTACTGAAGGCCATCGGTAAGTCGCCACACGGCGGCGGCAAGCGAATGGATGCTAACAGCTACGAGTACCGCATGATGGCTCGTTGGATCGAGCAAGGTATGCCATACGGAACAGACAAAGATCCGGTCGTAACCGGAATCGAATGCCTGCCGAAGCAGCGCATCATGGATCGCGGGTCGAACCAGCAAATCACGGTTCTCGCCAAGTACAGCGACGGCACAACGGAAGACGTAACTCGGACTGCGTTGTTCGAAGCTAATGATCCCGAAATGGCGGAAGCCACTGCGACGGGACTCGTGAAGACCCTCGATCTGTCTGGTGAAGTGGCCATCATGGCACGCTACCAAGGACAAGTCTCCACGTTCCGTGCGACAGTGCCTCTCGGCGCTGACACGTCAAAGATCCCCGCACCGTCGAACTTCGTCGACGCAGCTGTCTTCAGCAAGTTGAAGCTGCTCGGCATCCCACCATCAGATCTCTCAGATGACGCGACTTTCTTGCGTCGAGTTCACATCGACATCACGGGAACTGTTCCCTCTGAGCAACAAGTTCGTGAGTTCCTCGTAGACGCTTCGCCGGACAAGCGAGAAAAGCTCGTTGATCGACTGCTCGATAGCGACGCCTACGCGGACTACTTCGCGAACAAGTGGAACATGGTGCTCCGCAATAAGAAGCGCCAGCCCGACGAGACCTCTGGCACTTACGGCTTCTATCGCTGGATTTGGGATAGCCTGAACGAGAACAAGCCCTACGACCAATTCGTTCGAGACATCGTCACGGCATCGGGCGAAAAGAGCTTCAATCCTGCCGTCGTTTGGTACCGCGAAGTCAACGAGATCAACGAGCAAGTCGAAGACACCGCGCAGCTCTTCTTGGGGCTCCGCATTCAATGTGCTCGTTGTCACCATCACCCGTTCGAGAAGTGGAGCCAGGACGACTACTACGGCTTCGCAGCGTTCTTCAGCACCGTCGGTCAGAAGAACATTCCTGGGGCTCAAGGTCAGCAACGAGATAAGCGCATCTTCCACAATGAGATGGTCGCTCAATCTCAAAACCCCAAGACCAAGCAAAATCTCAAGCCGACTGGACTCGGAAGCCCGGCACTGGAGATCCCGGCTGATCGTGACCCACGTATTCAACTCGCTGATTGGCTCGGTCGCCCTGACAACCCGTTCTTCGCGAAAGCACTCGTCAATCGTTACTGGAAGCACTTCTTTGATCGAGGCATTGTCGAACCTGAAGACGACATGCGCGAAACCAATCCGCCGTCGAACCCAGAACTGCTCGATAACCTCGCGAAGAACTTCGTCGCCAATGGCTACAGCTTGAAGTGGCTCGTTCGCACGATCACGACCTCGAAGACCTATCAACTGAGTGCTCTGCCGAACGACTACAATCTCAAGGACAAGCAGAACTTCTCCCGCTACTACCCGAAGCGGCTGCAGGCAGAAGTACTCTACGACGCCTTCCATCAAGTCACTTCAACGGGCGAAAACTTCAACGGCTTGCCAAGCGGTACTAAGGCTCTGCAACTACCTGATCCCTCGGTCGGCCCGTACTTCTTGAAGGTCTTCGGTCAGCCTCAAGCGGACACCGCTTGCGAATGCGAACGATCTCAGGAAGCGAACCTCGCGCAGAGCTTGCACTTGCTCAATAGCGCCGAAGTTCAAAACAAGATTGGCAGCGGCAGTGGTCGCGCAACTTTGCTCGCGAACGACAAAGCTCGGGCTCACGAAGAGAAAATCAAGGAGCTCTATCGTTGGGTCTACTCGCGAGAGCCGAGTGCTGACGAGTTGAAGATCGCCTTGGCTCACCTGCAGAAGCACGAAGCCAATCCGAAGACGGCCTACGAAGACATCGTCTGGGCTCTGATCAACACGAAGGAGTTCTTGTTCAATCACTAAGAGTTAAGGGGCTTGCCTAAGTGTCACTTAGGCAAGCCTCTTCCTTTGTGTAATGTTTCCTACGCGATGACATGACGGTACTAAGTTTCGTCTTTGGATTTTGCGAACACAGCTATCGAGTCATTCATCAATTCAAATTGCAGGCGATGATGGAGTCGCGACCCGCCAAGGATGAAGTGGGTCTGAGCGCAGGGATGCGGAGCTGAAGATGGTCACGGCACTGGAGCATGTGCTCGATCGTCCGAGTCGATTCAACCAACCGTCCGACTCGTTCTAATTGTCCCCCCAATCTCCCCGCCTTTTGTACGACAGCCAACCGAATGAAACGCGATTCCTAGTTCGGCCCATCAACCGGACTCGTGTCACTTGCGACTCGGTCGCGAGTTGAAGTTGCTCGAACCGCCTAGTTCATTGGCCATCGTTTTCACTCCACAGTTTGAGACCCATTGGCCTCGGCAACTTGTTTGGGAATTACTCCCTCTCAGTGCGAGCCAATCGGTACACAACCGACTTAGCTACCACTCCTCTTTGGGAGAGCCCGCATGAAACTTGTTCGCTTTGTTCTGGCAGCTGGAATCCTTGGAGCTGCTGCAACTCATGCCTCGGCACAATTGCCTCAAACACGCATCACGGCGTTGTTCCCCATCGGTGGAAAGACTGGTGAGGCAACAGAGGTCACGATCGCCAATGGTGCGGATCTCGATGACGTCACCGAGATGCTCTTCAACCATCCAGGCATTCAAGCCAAGAAGAAGGATGGAGCGACCAACGTCTTCGTCGTCACGGTCGGAGCGGATGTGCCGACCGGAGTTTATGAAGCACGAGTCCGAGGACTTTTCGGAGCCAGCAATCCTCGTAGCTTTGTCGTGGGCGCTTTGCCGGAAACACGCGAAGTCGAACCCAATAACACAAAAGAGACGGCGACTCCGGTAACTATCGGGTCGGTCGTTAACGGGCAGTCCAACGGCGGACCGGATGTGGACTTCTACAAGCTCACGGGCAAAGCGGGACAACGAGTCCTCATCGAATGCGAAGCACTCAAGGCTGACTCGCGGTTTCAAGGAACGCTGCGTCTTTCGGGAGCGACCGGTAAGCAACTCGCTTCAGCGGCAGCGGCCAGCGGTAAAGATCCGATCCTCGATGTCACCTTGCCCGCCGATGGTGAGTACCTGCTCCGAGTCGCAGATGCCGTTTACGGCACCAGCACCGAATATCCTTACCGACTCAAGATCCACAGTGGCCCGTACATCGACTTCGTGAGTCCGCCAGCAGGCGTGCCGGGGACAACCGGAACCTTCACGATCTACGGTCGCAATCTGCCGGGCTCCCAACCCAGCACCATGACGATTGGCACCCAGAAGCTCGAACAACTCCAAGTGCAAATTGCGGTGCCGAACTCTCCAGACAAGATCGATGCGAGCACGTCGAACTCTCCTCGCGAAGCACATGGCGATGCCTTCGCGTACTCGTTCAAGGGTCCGAATGGATCATCGAACTCGGTGCCGATCGCGTTCGCTCCCAAGCCTCTCGCTGGGGAAGTTGAACCAAACAACGACAAGGCCACGGCTCAGAAGATTGCCGTGCCTGCTGAAATCGGAGGTTCGTTCCAAGCCAAGGGTGATGTCGACATCTTCGAATTCGAAGCGAAGGCTCAACAGGTCCTTTGGATCGAGGCTTTCGCCCAGCGAATCGGAAGTCCCGCAGACCCGTTCATGACCAGCGATAAGGTCAACAAGAACGAGAAAGGCGAAGAGACGCTGCAACGTTTGACGGCTCAAGACGACTCCACGGTCAACGCCGTCGACGCCAAGATCTTCGATACCAATCACGACGATGTTTCATTCCGCTTTGTTGCTCCAGCGGACGGCGTTTATCGCGTCAATCTCCGTGACAGGTATTTCGAAGCGCGCGGTGCGGCAAACCTTCAATATCAGCTCTCGATCCGCGACGAGTCTCCGGACTTCCGACTGGTCATCGCGATGCCGTTCCCACAAGCCACTGCACAACGCCAACAACAAGGCTACGTCACTGGCGAATTGGTTTTGCGGCGTGGCGAGAACATGGACGTCATGATCGCCGGACTGCGGCGTCACGGCTTTGCTGGAATCATTGAAGTCTCCGCCGAAAATCTGCCCGCTGGTGTAACATGTCTTCCAGCCGTGATTGGAGCGGGTCTCAACAGTTGCTCGCTCGTCTTTGCCGTTGCTGAAGACGCGAAGCCCATCGCTCAGCTCATTCGAATTGTGGGTAAGGCTCGGATCGAAACCGTTGCGACTGTCGCTGCTCACGATGCCGCTGTGGCTGCTTTGAAGAAAGCAGAAGCCGACAAGAAGACGACCCCCGAGGACCTCGCCAAGCTGCAAGCTGCTGTCGCTCAAACCAAGCAAGCTCGAGATGCCGCTGCGAAAGATGTCTCTCACGAGGCACGGCCATCGACCATTGTTTGGAGTGGCAATCAACAAACTCCCTCACAGTCACGATTGGCTCAGACTCTAACTCTCAGCGTTGTTGATGAAGTCGCACCACTGCAGGTGGTTGCCGACCCGGTGCGCGAAGTCACCAATCACAACCGTCAAATTCTCGTCCCTGTGAAGCTCGCAAAGCGAAACGGGTTCGACAACAACGTCGTTCTTACCGCGCAAGCCATTCCCCAAAACTTGCAGGTACAGCCATTGACCATTGAAAAGGGTAAGGCTGAAGGTGTGCTCCGAATCTTCGTGCCGAACAACGTGAAGGAAGACACCTACACGCTGTATCTCGAAGGCGCTGCTCAAGTCCCATACCTCAAGAATGTTGGTCGCTTGAACCGAGCCAAAGCTGAAGTAGAAGCCGCCGTCGCAGCCATTGCCGCCGCGACCGAGGGCCAGAAGAAAGCTGTTGCCGATGTTGATGCCGCCGGCAAAGCGATGGCAACTGCGGCTGAAGCTCAGAAGAAATCTCAGACGGAACTCGACGCAGCTAAGAAGAAAGTCGCTGACGCCACCAAAACTGCTGATGAGCAAAAGACCGACGAAGCCAAGGCCGCTCTGAAGACAGCGACCGATGGGGCCACTGCTGCCGAAGCAGTACTTGCTGCAACCACCGCTGAGGTAGCGAAAACTACAGAAGCCAAGAAGGCCGCCGATGCCGCAAAAGTCGCTGCTGACGAAGCACTCAAGGCCGCCAACGCTCGCAAGACGGCAGCCGACAACGAAGTCAAAGCAGCAGACACTTACACCAAGTCGCTTAACAACGGCGCTCCGCAGGTCTTCCCACCATCAAGCCCAATCGTCATCACCGTGAAGAAGGCACCGTTCACACTTGCGACAGCTCCAGCCAACGGTGGTAACGTCAAGAAGGGTGAGAAGGTCGAAGTGAAGGTCACCGTCACGCGTATTAACGGTTACACCGGCCCTGTGAAGTTGACGCTGCCAGCGATTCCTAATCTCAACGGTGTCTCGGCCGAACCAGTCGAAGTCCCAGCAGATAAGAATGAAGGGACGCTCGTCATCACGACAACGGCCGACGCACCCGATGGAGCGATCGCTAACTTGGTCGTGCGTGCAAACGCCGACTTCGAAGGCCCCGCCGCAAGCGATCAACCAGTCACAATCAATGTGCAGAAATAACTCCTGGAGTGCTCCATCAAGCCGGAGCCTTTCAGTAATTAACGCTATACCTACCGACGACATTCATTCTCCAATGAGGTCTTTCATGAAACGTTTCTCAACATCGTTCGCCATCGCCGCCTTCTTCGCAGCAACAGCGAGTGCTCAAGAAAAGCCAGCCGATAAAGGCATCGAACCGGCAGCGGTTAATCTCGGTCGCCCGGTTAGCTACGAGCAAGACATTCGAGACATTTTCGACTTCAACTGCGTCGCCTGTCACAACGTCGGTACCGCAGAAGGCAAGCTCAACCTTGAATCCGTCGACGCCATGATCAAGGGTGGCAAACGAGGAGCGTCGATCGTTCCAGGTAAGCCCGACGAGAGCTTGCTGTACCTCGCGGCCGCTCGGAAGAAGGCGCCGCACATGCCGCCTCTGCCCAACAAAGTCGAAGCCAAGTCACTCACTCCGAAAGAGCTGGGTCTGCTTCGTCAGTGGATCCTTGAAGGAGCCAAGACCAGTGGCGAATCCAGCAGCGCCAACATCAATTGGCAGCCCATCCCGAAGGGCATGAAAGCCAGCTACGCGCTCGCGATGTCTCCTTGGGGCGAGACCGTTGCAGCCAGTCGTGCCAACCAAATCCATGTAATCACACTGGCAACCGGCGAGGAAGTTCGGCTCATTGACCCGAGCCTTAACTCGGTGCAGTTCAATGGTCAGCCGATGTATCCGGGGGGAGCCGCCGAGCGAGACTTCGTGCATTCGCTCGCCTTCCATCCGAATGGCCGCATGATCGCGTCCGGTGGGTTCCGCGTCGTTAAGTTGTGGGAGCAACCCGCCAACGTGCAAACCGGCAAGCTCGCCTTGGGAGCAGTCCCAGCAACGGTCGCCATTCATGCCGAGAAAGGCATCGCCGTCTTCGGGACAAAGCAAAACTCGGTGCTCGTTCAGTCGCTCAAGGACGGCGCTCAGATCAAGAAGGTCGACGGTCACACTGCCGCAGTAAATGGCGTCGCAATCTTGGCAGACGGAGCCCAGGTGGTCTCAGGATCGGACGACAAGACGGTCCGCATTTGGCAGGTCGATAACGGGCAAGTTGTACGACAGTTCGAAACTCCGTCGCCGATCAAGTCGCTGTGCCTCAGTGGTGACGGCAAGCAAATTGTGACGGGACATGAGGACTCGAAGATTCGAGTCTGGAACGTCGCCGCCGGTGAAGCTGGCAAGCCCGAAATGGTGGTCAAAGAGATCGCCGGACATAACGGACCAATCACGGCTCTGGCGACGATGATGCCAGCCGGACCTCAAATCGTTTCTGGATGCGCGGACGGCAACGTGCGAGTCATCGACATCACCAGCGGCAACGCCGTGAAGACGATGGGACACGGAGCTCCGATCACTTCGGTCGCCGTACGAGCCGACGGAAAAGTGATCGCCTCGGGCAGCGCCAACAACAGCGCGAAGCTTTGGAAGTTCGAAAACCAACAGATGATCGCAGAACTTCGTGGCCTGCTTCCGGCGAAGCGAGCCGAAGCGATCGCGAACGAGGAATTCGAACTCTCTAAGCAGATGGTGACGCTCGCGACGAACGCTCAAAAAGCCGCCGAGACAAACGCCAAGGAACGAGCCGAGGCCGTCAAGAAAGCCAACGAAGCCAAAGAGAAGGCCGACAAGGACCAAGCCGAATCGAAGAAGAAGTTCGACGAAGCCAAGACCAAAGCCGACGCCGCCAAGGCTGCGGCTGACGGAGCTAAGGACAACAAAGATCTGCAGACGGCGAATGACAACGCTCAGAAGGAACTGCAAAAGCAGACTGACGAGTTGAAGAAGTTCGAAGAGGCTCAGAAGTCTGCAATTCGCGGCGTCGAACTGAGCGTCGAAGCCGACAAGAAAGCTCAAGAGGAACAGAAGGCTGCGGTCGCCGGTGTGGAAGCAGCGACCAACGAACAGAAAGCTCGCGAAGAGGCTTTCAAGAAGACTCAAGAAGGTACCAAAGCCGCCGATAAGCCAGTCATCGCGGTCGCATTTTCCGCCGATGGCAAGCGAGTCGCGACGTCTGGCGAAGATGCCACCGTCCACATTTGGGATTCAGAAACCGGAGCCGTCATCGATTCGCTCGCAGGTGCGACAGCTCCCATTCGAGTGCTGGCGTTCGCAGGTAACCGCTCATTGGTAAGTGCCGGTGACGATCAACAAGGCATCGTCTGGGACTCAAAGCCCGACTGGAAATTGGCGGCACAACTCGGAGTCTCCGCCGACAACCCGCTCGATCTTTCCAAGTCACCATTCGTCTTCCGAGTGCTCTCGCTGGCGTTCAGCCCAGATGGCAAGACGCTCGCAACTGGTGGTGGCGAACCATCTCGTAGCGGCGAACTATTTCTCTGGAACGTCGAGAAGCGCGAGATCACTAAGCGACTCCCTGAAGCTCACAGTGACACGATCTTCGACATCGAGTTTTCACGAGACGGAAAAAAGATCCTTACGGGAGCCGCAGACAAGTTCGTGAAGGTCCACGACGTTGAATCCGGCAAGTTCGTGAAGGCGTTTGAAGGCCATACGCATCACGTGTTGGGCGTCAGTTGGAAAGCCGACGGCAGCGAGCTGGTCAGTGCTGGAGCCGACAACGCGGTCAAAGTTTGGAATGTCCTGACCGGTGAGCAAATTCGCACCGTCCCAGGTTATTCCAAGCAAGTGACTTCGATCCGCTACATGGGCATCAGCGGCAACACCGTGAGCTGTGGTGGTGATGCCGGCGTGAAGTTCATCACCGCCAACAACGGCTCGGCCTTCCGAGCTTTCGCTGGTAGCTCGGGCTACATGTACTCGGCCCGCGCTTCACGTGACGAGAAGGTCGTCGTCGCGGCTGGCGAGGATGGAGTGATCCGCGTTTGGAATGGCACGAACGCTCAAGTCATCCGCGCCATCGAACCACCAGCGACGGAGAACTCGCAAGCCAGTGCAGCAACCACCAAGTAACTTTGAGCGCAGCCAAAGTTGTTAAATGCCAAGACCCCCGCCGAGTTCAGCTCAGCGGGGGTCTTTTGTTTTCCAACTCGAATTGCGAAGTCGAATGAATGCCAAACACTTCGCACTTTTGACGTCTATCAAAAATTGAAGGCGTCCCGGACGACTCAGTCATCCGGGACGCCTTGACCGACGATGGAAGGTGCGGGCCAAAGCCATCCATCGCTGCCCGCCTTACATGGCATTCGGCATGCCATCGCGATGTTTTTTTGAATTTAGCCACAAGTCATTGCAGCACAATAACATCCGAAAATAGCGATTCTTCGCCGCCCCGATCGATCATCCGATAGCGAGGCGAGCTGCGGCATTCTCCGATGCAATTCGCCGCGCTGTTTTGCTGCAGCGACTTTGCTTCCAGCTCAAACGCCGACACCGACTAATGCACCTTCAAGTCTCGTGCTTCGGGTTCAGCGAGTCGCCGAGTGACTCGCCTATAAAGCTGGGTCCGTCCCTCCACGACTGAGACAGGCAACCTGAATCCAGAGAGCTGAAGACTACTAGGTCGTGTGGACGCTGTGTTGCATCGCCTGTGTATTTTCTATTTGAGCAGGATTATGATGGAAGCCAGTTGGACGAAGGCGAGGAAGTTTTGAGCTTTTTTCTCGTATCGAGTGG
>OMIV01000083.1 GCA_900299185.1 Planctomycetaceae bacterium | reverse complement strand
TGAAATCCGAATGTCTCGATCGCATGATCTTCTTCGGACGGAAGTCACTGGAGAAGAGCGTGCGAGAATATGTCGAGCACTATCATCGCGAGCGAAATCATCAAGGACTGGAGAATGAACTGATCGAGCCAGAGCGAGAGGATTATGCCGTTTGCGACACGATCGAGTGCCATGAGCGACTTGGCGGTATCTTGAAATACTACCATCGACGGGCCGCCTGACTCAGGTTTTGGAAAGCGTCATGACCAAACTTCTGCGCTGAAGGACTGCGATCATGTCGAAATAGAGCGAATTTTGAACGTCGATGGCCCGTTCTTCAGGCCGAATCTCGACGGAAATCGCGACTGTTAGTCGCCACTAACGCCCGATTGCCATCGGGCTTCGAGATCGGTTGAGTTTCTTGACCATACGGGCACCAATTCTCATCGGTATTCGTTAGGTGCCGAGAGCAAGACGGTGTTAGGCACTCGCAATCCTTCGCGAAAGAAGAGGGCTTGAAACTTTGGCAGTTGCTTCACTCGATCGGCCACTCGTCGCGCCTGGTCTGACGTCGTGATGTTTTTCGCTAGCTGTTTGGCATCCTGCTCGGTCAGTCGTAGCAGCAGGTAATTCGCCACTTGCGAATACACGACCGGATCAAAGTCCCGCGCCGACTGCGACGCCACAATCAACGCCACTCCAAACTTGCGACACTCCGCCGCCAGTCGGGGAATCAATCGCAACCGGCTCGCGCGATGAGCTTCATCGAAGACAACCGCATGAGTAATCCGCTGCTGCTCGCCGCGCCGGAACATCTCTTTGTAGATGTTGTAGAGACCGAGCATCGCGACAGCCTTCTGCACATTTTCGTTCTGAGTGGCATGAATCCGCAGCACGCTGGGCTCATTGGATGACAGCAGGCTTCGTACCGCACCTGATGTGTCGAAGACCCCGTAGTCCTTCAACTCTTCCAGTCGACTGACAATGTTGCGAGTCGTCGCGTCGGGTTTCTCTTCGTCCTGCATCAAATCAAAGAACGCCCGAAACTCCGGCGTCCCCGCCCGTCGCGCGGTGCCCCATCCGAGATCGGTATAGGACTTCACAATCGCCGATCGAATTCGGCTGAGTTGTACGTCACCGAATTCGGGATACATCGCCGCGAAGATGTCGCGAAGTATTCCAGCGTTGTCGATGTGGCCGTGTTTAGACTCGCCATCCACTTGCAAAGGATTGAAGCCTAATTGCTGATGGTCCAGAAGTCGCACCCCTGACACTTGAGCCGCCAGACGGTCGTCAATATCCGGGTGATACGAAAACACAATTGGCGTAATTCGCTGCTCAACCAATTGCTGGCAGATGTTGATGAGCGCCACCGTTTTTCCCATGCCTGGCAGTCCAACGATCATGAGGTGCGGATTGCCCTTGATCCCCGCATTCCAAGTGACGGGGTCGCGAGTGAGCGCGTCCTCTCCAAGCCGAATGACTGCCTGACTTGTCGCGGGGCCAGTGCTCTCCGAATCGAATTGATCGCTCGTAGCAATTGGCTCCGACTGGCTCGGTTCAGCATTGGCGTTCTCTACGACAACCGATTCATCAACAGACTCAAGCTCAACAGCGTCGATCTCGGCGACTGGAATGACCGTCGCGACGGACTCTTGACTGATGTCAGCGAGAATTTCGGCTGGGGTGTCCTTGTCAGCGTCCTGAATTGGCGGAACATCCACCGGCTCAGAATTCTTCTGCCGGGCTTCGGGGACACGGCGGACTGATCGATGGGAAGGCTCAAGCGTTGGCGTTTCTCGCCCATTGACCAGATCCGGCAAGCCTGCTGGGCCGAAGAGCCAAACTACTGATCCGTTCGTCGTTCGAGTCACTTCTTCTGGCGTCCCGCTGGTCACTTCGGGGCAAAAGATGAACCCAAGCGTTTGTGATTCATCCACTCGAACTCGGCAGACTTCTTCCGTCACCATCCGATCAAGTTCCTTGCGGAGTCGCTCGAACGCCTTGTCTTCGAGTGAATGACGATGCCCCTTTTCCAAATAGAAGTTCAGGGCTCTCACCAAGCGACTGCGGCGCACGCTGGCTTCTACCGGTGACAACTCATCTGAGAAATACCAGTCGTTCCAGCGGTCCCGATGCCCTTCGACTTGCTCGGCAATGTGCTCGATAAGTTCCGGGTCACGAGCAGCACGGACATGCCGGCGGTATTTCACTTCGATGTACCGCAGGAATAGCCCCGATCGAGGCGCAGCGGTGACATAGATCATGTCACAGCGAACACCTAGCACTGTCGGCAGTACGGCGTTCTTCGGCTGCTTTTCAACGGGTGCAAGGTCACGCACGTCATCGACCGGCACGAAGAACCCTTGCCTCAGATCGGGCCAACATTCACTGCCTGGGTTCGAGCAGTTGGCCTGCAACAAGGCTAGGGCAATCAATTCTCGATTCAGGTCACTGGGGCTGGCTAGCCGCATGGCCAAACGACCGCTCAGAGCCTTGAGTTGATTGATGAGAAACTCACAGTTTTTTCGACTGGAGCTGAGGCTCATCTGACTCAACATCTCGTCCAACAGCACTCGAACTTCAGCGCTGCGCGATGTTGAGGTAATCATTTGCAGGCTGCCGAGGTCATTCCGTTCCGGCACGCAGTCGATGACGTAAGCGTCATAAATGGGTTTATTTTCTCTGGGCGAATCGAAGTACTCGACTCCGGCGTAACGATCGACGCTAATGACCCAGTCGGCTCGATCGTGCATGTGCTTCAGTTCGTCTTGCTTATCGGGCGGCAGCTCCGTGACCAGTACCGGCCAATCGCTGACGGAACGACCAGCCTGTTTCACGACGGACTTCAGCACCGCACGGTGTAGCTTGTGAATCCGTTCGGTGAGACCTCGAGCTTCTGGATGCTTGATGCCGTCGGCCATCGGTGGAAGCCATGTCGTCCAGCGTGTGCCTGGTGACAACTCGAAGTCTCGTTGCGGAACTGGAGTCAGTCCCCAGGCATGCAACGGAGCGGCAACATCGAAGGTCGATTCCGGTTTGAAGGCAACTCGCGTTTGAAACGTGTCAAACGCCATCGCGACATGCGACGCTCGATCTGGAATAGCCTCGTCTTTTCGTGCCCACCGTAGTCGAGGAAATGTCAGACCACTTGAGTGCGACTTGCTCTGCAACATCCAGCGATCGTCTTGGCTGATGCCAGCGGCTCCCGTGCGATGGCGTTCAACGACATCCGCCAAAAAGCTGCCCGTCACATCAGATTGCGGATCGGACGGAAACAGTTCGAGGTTGAAACGCAAGACCGACTGATTGTCGTCCAAGTCTTCACCGGGCGAGTACTCGCGAAAAGTTTTCCCCAACGCACGAACGACCGTCGCACCATCACCTGGTCTAATCGCGTGGAGTTGCACCAACCCGTTTGATTCTTTGGCGAGCTCATGGAACTCGATGTATCGCCCGACTTCCTTCGCGAGCACATCGCTGATGCGCAGACTGCCCGTTGCGATCCGCTCCGGCTCTAGGGCTCCCAGGCATTTCATGATGCGGGACACTGCGGCTTTCGGTTCCTTCTCACAGTCGCTGACCATAACCGTCACATAGAAGCCGAGCGTGTCCGCAAACAGAAATTGCTCATCCGGCTTCAGTCCCGGCAATATGGCCGGGATGTGTTCGGCTTCTAATGGAGCCAGAGCCTCGCACACGTCTTTGCGGTCCAGATTGAGCGTGTACCGAGCATGCCTCGCGAGTTGGTCGTAAGCCTGATGCCAGGCCAGACGCAGCGGGTGACTCGGCAGCACGACCAATCCCAGCGTGCTCCCGTCTTGTGACTGCACTTCCAACGTGTCAATCAGCGCTAATTCAGGCGATCCCGATTCGAGCACCACAGCCCAAGCATTGACAACTTCTTCGAGTGTTTTCTGGTCTCCTGCCCAGATGCGTCCCCAAAATCCGCCACGATCTTTAGTTTCCTCTCGTAATCGGCGTGCTGATTTCACCGCTCGATCCCAAGCCTCTTCCGGGACGTCGCCGCGAGGCAGCTCCACTGGTACTGGATCGGCAACGCGCGAGCCGTCAGGACGAGTTCGAACGACCCACCGACGGGCACCGGGTTCGAGGTTGAGTGAATGCTGTTCGATCCAGGTTACGAGTGACGGGCGATTGACTGCCACTGACTTCTTCATGCCCTCAGCGCTAAATTTCACTAAACCTTTTGCTTCGACGTACTCATATTTTCCGTCAACACACGCTGCATCAAAGCCACTGACATCGGCTATTTGAATGGCTCCTTCGACAAGGCATCGCACGCGCTGCGCGGCATTCGACTCCGGCATGTCTTCTTCGTGTTCCTGTCGAAAGCGCAGTAGGAACTCTTCGGACTCGACGGCTTCGATCTCCTCGAAGTCGGGCACTGACACACGCACGAACGCTTCAAATTGACTCTCATCCGGGAGGTGCTCGAAGTCATCGAGAGTGAACTTCACCACCTGCTTCGCTTTGCCGGAGTGCGTGAGCTGCCGGTAAGCCAGTTCTTCGGCTCGCTCGTCGCTTCCGGACATCACGCTCACTCGAAAGTGGATGCTTCCCTTTTCCAATTCCGGCGGTTGAGTAGAAAACCGGACTTCCAACTTCGGTTGCCGAGCTGGGTCTTTTATTTCCCGAATAAGTGCAAATTCTGGAATCAAACCGCCATCGCGTTTGGTAAGTCCCGACCACTTCAGCAATTGCCCTTCTTTCGCCAAGGTTCCAATTCCAGTTTCCGCACCTCTGCTTTCAGAAACCTGGGCTGCAGGTTGTTTAACCAAAGGCGTTCGCACTCTGGCCTCATGAGTTCGCGCAAAAGGTCGGCGACTGGCTCTTGAGACACACGCCGAATGAGTCGCTCTAGGTCGCGCGTTACGTCATCAGATTCGTCCTCCAGTAGTAGGCTCTTGACACGCTCTGCTGGAGTTTTTGCGGCACCCGTTCCCAGCAGCAGGCGTTCCACCATTCGCTTCGAGATACTCAATGAATTCTCATCAATGCCTTCGATTGATCCAGCGATTGGCCATAATCCCAGGAGTCCCAATCCAGCTCCGAACTGAGAACGATCAGCCAGAATTTCGGCATGGAACTCAATCTGCTGCCAACAAGAAAGCGTGCGCCGTCCGCCAACCTGTCGAGCTTGTTTTTCGACAGCGTCAATCTGTCCTTCAAGCTCTGCCCTGTCTCTTATACACATCTGACGCTGCCGACGAAGGCTTAGGTG
>OMIV01000082.1 GCA_900299185.1 Planctomycetaceae bacterium | reverse complement strand
TCGCCGCTGGTGCTCATGTTGCGGAAGCGAACATGCTGATCGGCCAATTGCGATTGCAACAAGGTCTCGAACCAACCGTTGTGCTGCATGCGATCGGCCAACCCGTTGCCGAGCAGCGCGACGACATCGCCCTTTTGAAACTTGAACGGCTCGGCATCTCGATAATCCGCCGGAACGTCAACGAGCGACGGGTCAGCCGCAGGAGCCGACGTCTTCGGCGCGGGACTCTTACTGTCACTCGCCGCGACTTGAGCCGCACCGCCTACCGCCTTACCCGGCTTGCCGTCGTAATTGAGGTAACGAAACTTACCCCCGTCCTTGATGTCGATCTCCATCGCTTGAGGAGCTTCGATGTTTGTGGCTCGAAAGACTTCTTTGCGATCCGCGTCGAGCAGCGTGACCGTGAATCCGGCCAGACGATTCTCGAAGCCATTGCGATTCCAAATCGCGATCTTCTCAATGTCCTGAGCTTGTTTCAGATCCAGCTCCCACCACGGATTCTTCTCACCCGAATTCGAAGTATGAGTCTGGCCGCCTTTGCCCCATTCAGGATCTTTGTTGCCATCAACTCCCTTCGAGGCTTTGCCGTCGCCGTTGGTGCTCGACTGACTGGCCTTGCCGTCGCGTCCAATGTTCTTGCCACCGCTGAAGACTTCGACTTCGGCCAGCGTCAGGATCCGCTTATCGCCCGGCAGTTCGATACGAACGAAGCGAGCAGGCTTGCCGGTTGCCATCACCGGCTTAGCGGCTTCAGTCTTTGCAGCGTCAGCCTTTTGGTCCTTGGCGTCCTTCGCGTCTTTTTTAGGCTCAGCTTCCTTCTTCGCCGGAGCCGTGGCTTTCGAGTTACCCGTGTCGTTGTTCGCCGGAATCTGGCTTTCGAACCCGGCGTAAGCTTCGGGCTTGATGCCTCGTGCATAGCCGCCGCCGTTAAACGTGTTGGGCTTAAACGGACCAACGAAGGAGATGTTGCCATCGCCCTTGATCGCGTCTTCAAGCCCAGCCGCCCAGAAGCAACCGTTGACGAGCAGTCGTCGATAGCCGTCATTCAAAATGTCTTCGGGAGTGCCATACAGAGTCGTGAAGACGCGACCGGCTTTGCCGGACTTAGACTTGTAAGAACGAGTCCACTCAGACGGCATCGGCGGTTTGGTCTCATCCACCGGCGAGGTGGGAGTCATGCCATTGAGCGGCTGAGCCATCGTCAGCACTTCGCCATCCGTCGGCTTGCCCACATATCCGCCGACCTGCACCCAGATGTCTTTGACGCCGCGCAGAATCGGATGGCTTTGCTTGCCTTCAATGATGGTGATGCGTGTGCTTTGCTGATGGTTGCGACCGTAATGCCCCACCCACGTTTGCCCGAGCACTTGATGCCCAAAGCCCAGCTCGTAGTCGGCGATTTTGCTGTCGTAAGAATACTTACCAAAGGGATCGGTGGACTTCATCTTGAAGGCGTGCGTCGCGGTCCTCAGCCCCACCACCGGCCCGCCTCGATTGAGGTACTCATCCAAGTGCCGCATCTGCTCGGCGGGAAAATTCTGAAACCGCAGAAACACGACGGCCAAGTCTGCCGAACCCAGAGCTTCCATCCCCGGCATGTTCGAATTGCCCGCGACGATCTCGCCCGAGTCCTGATCGATGTTGAACAGCACCGTGCATTTGAAGCCATGATGCTTCGACAGAATTCGAGCCAGCGCCGGCAATGTCTCTTCCGACCGGTACTCGTGATCGCCCGCGAGAAACACAACGTGCTTGCCCGCCCCCGGCCCCGCGCCGCCTTCATAAACCAGCGGCCCAGCCGCCTGAACTCGCAGAGAAGTCAAAGCCAGCAATGCCAATTGGAGTGACAGCCATACGCTCTTAAGCATCGTTGAAGTGGTCCTTTTCGTGGTTGAACTCGATGTCTGACAGAAGGAACGCAGCGATGTATTGCGACTGTCCGAACTGCTGGCAAACGTCGAGCAAAGTGCTCATCGAACGAACTTCCAAGTTCTGATTTCAGCTCCAAAGAGCTGACGAATGTAGCTGCATCCCAGCCTGAATTCCTCGCACTCGCCGCCGCTTCGAGCATGTCTTAATGGCCCAACAGCTCGATCAATTCCTGATAAGCACGAGCGACCTGCGGATCAAAGAAGTCGTGGAGCGATTCGCCGACCTTGGCCTTTCTCCGTGACCTCTGGGCCTCTGTGTTTGAAGGAATTGAACCACAGAGGCACTGAGGTCACGGAGAAGAGAGTATGAGTCAGTCGGCTAGGAACATCGCCGCCAATTGCTGATAGACCTGAGCCATCTGCGGATCGAAGTGCAGGCCGCGCTGCCACTCGGCGTGGGCTGGGTCGAACAGCCGCAGAGCCTCGAGCAGATTCTCCTGCACTGTTTCCCCCCTTCGTTTCCTTCGTTCGCTTCTGTTCCTTCTCCCGGTTTCGAACAGGAAGCACCAAGGAAAATGAAGTGGCGGAGCGACTCGCCGAAGTGCTCGCGGGGGCATCGAGCAGACTCATTCCCGATTCGCCCCGCGCAGGATCATCCGAGAAACGCCATCGACAAGTTTCATCTCATGAAAGTTGATGACCAGCCCCAACGAGACGTCGAGGAGTATCATGTAGCTCAGCAGTTGCGCTTTGTGGATCGGCAGGACTTCTTGGACTGCCTTCAACTCCACGAGCAGGATGCCATCGACGAGCAAGTCAAAGCGGAGTTCATCCTCAAAGACGAAGCCCTTGTAGTTGATCTGAACTTGCCGCTGTCGCACGACGGGAATGCCACGCAACTCCAATTCTCGCAGCAGACAGCGTTCGTAGATGCTCTCCAACAGCCCCGGTCCCAGCACGCGATGCACCTCAATGGCCGCTCCAATGACATCGCGACTTAAGCGATCTGCCTTTTCAAAACTCGGATGCATGGGAAGCACCTTTCAAAAGCAAAAGGCAAAACGTGAAACAGAAGGGAACGAAGGAAACGAAGGCGGAGAATTGCTGGCGGTCAGGTTGGGTCAAACATCTCGGTCAGTTGCTGCGCGATGCGGAGCGACTCGCCGAACAGCAGCTGGGCCTCGGGCAGATTCCCCATCGCCGTCGCGTCGTTTTGGGAACAGAAGCTAACGAAGGCAACGAAGAAAGATTGCGAGCACTTGAACCGATCGC
The DNA here is from genome assembly GCA_900299185.1 of Planctomycetaceae bacterium. Taxonomy (GTDB): domain Bacteria; phylum Planctomycetota; class Planctomycetia; order Planctomycetales; family Planctomycetaceae; genus AM-0621. Next base: position 8,433 of record OMIV01000082.1, on the reverse strand, counting down.
ATCTGCTTACCTTCGTTTCCTTCGTTGGCTTCTGTCTCAATTCATTCAGCCATTCTCGCACGGACCTGATTCACGAGTTCCCGATTTTCGCGGATGTCTTCTTGTAACACGACCTGCGTTGGTGAAAGGGCCGCCAACCGTTCGCAGATCGACAGCGTTCGTTCCAGCAACGGCAAAGCCGCAGCCCATTGCTCTCGTTTCATGTGAATGACTCCGAGCTTGTGAAATGAGACTGCCAGATTGCACTGCCATTCCGCGTTGACAGGGTCGGACTCGGCCAGCCGCTCCGTGATGCGGAGCGACTCGCCGAACAGCCGCTGGGCCTCGGGCAGATTCCCCTGTGCCGTCGCCAGTCCGCCGAGCTTGATGAACGACACAAACAGGTCGCGCTGCTACTCGGCGTTGGCCGGGTCGGACGCGGCCAGAAGCTGCCCGATGCGGAGCGACTCGCGGAACAGCCGCTGGGCCTCGGACAGATTCCCCTGCGCCGTCGCCAGATCGCCGAGTCTGTTGAACGACACCGATAGTTCGCGCGGCCACTGCGGTTGATCGGCCATGGGCTTTGGCAATTGTTTGAACCACGCTTGCACGGCCGCCAGTACCAAGCCGAAATGGCTTAAGCGACCGAGTGCGTCGAGTCGGTCACACGCTTCGAAGAGTAGGTAATCGCACAAGGGCCAATAGCGAGAGTGCTGGCGATCCATGCTCAAGACCGCAGCAGCGTGCTCCAAGAGACGTTGCGTTTCCTCGGAACTGGGAGCGGCGTCGCGCTGCGAAAGTCGCGTTTGAAGTTGCTGACAAAGCCATTTCGCGAGATTGGTGACGATCAAACCGGACGGAGTCAGAATCGATCGAGCGAAGCCGTAACTGAGGGCATGGCTGAACTCCCAATAACCGGAGTCTGGAGATGGTCGAATGAGTCCGCGCACCGCCAATTGCCGTAACTGCTTCGACGCATCTTTTCCGCCTCGCTGCCAGAGTGCCGAGCTAATCGCATCTCGATGAAATGGAGTGCGAGCCAACACACCCGCCGCCGCCAGAGCACGGCGGGTGTCAAGGTCCAATCGCCGCACACTCCGCTCAAAGAGCCAACGCAACGTGCGGCGCTCGGAGTCGGCGGAGTCGTTCAAAGCGGGCAAGTCTGCCTCGGTCCATTCCTTAATCAATTGCGACGGATGATCGAGCCCTTGAGCCAACATGTTGCCCGCCCAGTTCAACGCCAGCGGGTGCCCCTGTAACAACTCCAACAGATTGGTACGGTCCTCGGGAGCCACCGTGATCGCAGTCGTCAGCGAGTCAAAGAGTTGCCCCGCTTCCTCATCGTCTAAGGGCTCATCCAATCGCACCCACTCGGACGGAGCCGTATGACCTCGGACGCGTGTTAAGACCAGATGCCGACTCGGTGGACTGAGCACCTTCAGAATCTCAGCCAGCTTAGGCCGGCCTTCCAGACCATCCGCTTCCTCTGCTCCTTCCAAGATCACCAGCAACCGCTTCCCCCCGCAGGCACAGGTCGCGCGGGTCGCTGCGACCTTGTCGGTTTCAAAATCGTCGCCACCCACGATGTCCGCCAGCTTGTTCCAAATGGGGTCGGCTTGCCCGTGATCCGTGTAGAGATCCAGAAACACGATCCCATCGGCGAACGGACTTTGATCGAGCTTTTCACCGTTCCGACCAACAACCGCCGCCAGAGCTTCAGCGGCCAACGCCGTCTTGCCCATGCCAGCCATCCCAACGACCGTCGTATCGAGCCCGCCTTCCAAACGCTCAATCAACGTCTTCAAAACCGTCGCTCGTCCAAAGAACCGAGCCGCCGCTGGCGGGAGCTGGAATGGAGTTTTTCTGACACACGCCGCAGGAGCCGCACTGAGTTCTGCAATCTTCTGCTGCGCCTCGGCGATCTGCTGGCTGAGAGTGAATTTCATGCCCGGATCAGAAACCGTGGCTTCAGCAGTCTGGAGCGCGATCAACTTTCTCTTCCAAACTTCGATCGGATTATCGGCGCTCACAATTGGCCTCTCAGTTCCCGAATCTTCGCCTCGGCATCTTCAATTCCTTGCCGGATGTTGAACTTGATCGCGGGATCAGCCGCCTTAGCTTCCTCGGTCCGCAGAAACTCAATTCGAGAACGCCAGATCTTGATCGCAGGATGCTCACCCGAAACCGCTTGAACCGGCGGCGAGGCCATCGCCAAGCCCTGATGCACCGATCTGTTCAAGGCCGGCGCACCACGAGAAGCGGCCGTACTTGGAAGTGGGTCCAACTTCTTCAACCGCCCAATCACAGGCTTAATGACCAGCGGCTGATTCGTGACTCTGCGATAGAGCTGACAATAGCCATTGCTGGAATCGTCCAAGCCCAAGTCATCCGCATTGATGACGTAGCGAGTCACCGCTTTGAGCTTCGACATAATGAATCGCTCGTCCGAGCTGCGAAACAGAATGGGAACGATCCGCGAGTTGTCGTGTGGGGATTGATACAGCCACTCTCGAATCAAATCGGCTTCCCAGGCCACGCCTAATCCACGACCTGGTTCTTCATGGCCTTCGGCTCGCTTCCAGTATGTCTCCGTAAAGACGACGAGCACAAAGTCGGCAGCATCCAGTTGCTGCTCCATCCACATCGGCCACCCTTGCGGCGGATGCGGTTGGTACTGGTCAATGTTGGCGTCGACTCCATCAATGCAAAGCTGATCCGCCAATTTACGGACTCGTAGCCGCTGCTCGTCCGATTCTTGGGCGTAGCTAATAAGAACCTTGATGTATTCACCAGAACCTGCATCGCTCATGAAGCACCCGCTGGGAGTCAGCACTTAAGAAGAAGAGCCACGTCTGAGCCGCCCATGATTTCAAGTCAGGCGCAGCTTGTGAATGCAGTGGACGACACACCGCTGACGACGACATCGCTAGTCATTTTAAAGTGTGTTGCGATGCAACTAAGTCCCGAGATGACATCGCGTCTACCCCACTCGTGAGTCCGCGATCCGCACTCAGACGCTTGCGAGTTCGGCCACAACGTCACCCGCCGTACGACTCGATGGTCAGCGAGTAACGAACAGCGTCGAGCAGGGCTGAGCAATGTGTGGAAACTACGACAGGAATTCCCCGGCAGGCGTCTTTCATTTTCCAGACAAACCCCGGCATCGCGGCCCTCATTGCATTCCTAGCCTTCTGCCGATGTTGCTGAGGTCGCTTTGACGCTCGGCCAATTCGCGAGGGAAGACAACTAGGAGTGCTGCCATGAATCTGAGATCTCAGTGGTTGAAGTCACTGTGGAACAAGAACTACAAAACTTCGCAACGTGGCAGACGATCTTCGACGGGTCGCCGACAGGTTCCTGTCGAAGTCCTCGAAGCCAAGCAGCTTCTGGTGGGAGATATCGCTGGCACGTTGCTAAACGATGCCAACGGCAACGCCGTGAAGGATCCCGGTGAATCAGGCTTAGCGAATTGGACCGTCTATCTGGATCTGAATCAGAACGGCGGTCTCGATGCGGGAGAGCCCACAGAACAAACCAACGTCGATGGCGACTATCTCTTCGCCGATCTGGATGACGGCGACTACGACGTGCGTGAAGTTCTTCCGACAGGTTGGTCGAGTTCACCCGGAACGCCAGACGTCATCACCGCGACGGTCTTTGATGGCAACGAGTTCAAGGCCGACTTTTACAACACGATCGCTCAAGTAGGGTCCATCACGGGCACCGTTTGGAATGACTGGAACGGCGATGGCCTACGAGCAGCCACCGATTCCGGACTCAGCGGTTGGACCATCTTTATCGACTCAAATAACAACAGCATCGTGGACTCGGGCGAGCTGACGACGACCACTGATGCCAACGGCAACTACGCCTTTGGAGCCGTGCAAGAAGGCGAGCACAAAGTTCGCGAGATCCTGCCTGCCGGATGGCAAGCGACGCTGGGTTATGACACGAACCAATCCGTGTTCGTGACCACCGGAAATGAAACGGTGCTCGACTTCGCGAATCTCACTCCCGAAGCCGGAAGTGTCAGCGGCGTGATCTTTGATGACGTCGATGGCAATGGAGTGCGAGCCACTGATCCCTCGACCGGCGCGTTCACCGAGCCGGGACTCGCGGGCTGGGAAGTCTTCGTCGATCTGAATGGCGATGGTGTGCTCAGCACCGGTGAGCCGACTGCGACGAGTGATAGTAACGGCGCTTACACCCTATTCGGTGTGCCTTACGGAACGAGCACGATTCAAGAGGTGACTCATCCCGACTTCACGCCGACGGCGCCGGTTGCGGGGAGTTACGTCATCGACTTGCTCAACGGTCAGACGGTCGAAGGCTTCATCTTCGGCAATCACGAACGACGTGATGCGAGCATCAGCGGAACGATCTTCGCCGACGCGAATCATGATGGCTTACGCAACGCGACTGAACGCGGGCTCGCGGGAATCACGGTCTATCTCGATCTCAACAACAACGGTTCGCTCGATGCATCCGAGCCGAGCGTCGTGACGTCCACCGATCTGTACTACACGCCGAGCATCGATGAAGCCGGCTCCTACAGCTTCACGCACATTGCGAAGGGTTCGTACTCGGTGCGGCAGATCGTGCCCGAGATCTTGTCGGCCACTCCGGCCAGCGAGTTCTCGCACAGCGTCACCATCGTGGGCGTCGAAGCGCATCCGGGAGTGAACTTCGCCGACGTCTATCGCCCCGCCGAGATTCACGGCGTGAAGTTCGATGACTCGAACGGCAATCACCAACAGGATAACGGCGAAGCGGGAGTCGCGGGCGTGACGGTCTATATCGACCTGGATCGCGACAACACTCATGACACCGCCGAACCCAGTAGAGTCACGGCGACCGACGGAACCTACTCGTTCTCGAACCTGACTCCCGGCGCCTATGTGGTGCGACAAGTTGAAACGTCCGGCAGCACGCAGACCTATCCGAATACCACCGGCGGCATTCTATGGCCCAGCGGCACCAGCCACGCGGCTGTAGGAAACGTAACACCAAAGGCGATTCAAGCCGCTCTCGCCACTGGAGAGACGCATCGTCAAACCGTCAGCCTCACCCTGCCCAACACGGGCGCATTGACCAACATGGTCGATGTCTTCTTGCTGTTCGACGAGACGGGCAGCTTCACGGACAACAGTCCCATCGTGAGGTCCGCGTTCCCTGAGATCATCTCGTCGCTGCAAACGGCGTTGCCCGGCATTGATCTCGGCTTCGGAGTTGGTCGCTTCGAGGAATACGCAAACTACGCGTCGGAAGATCCCAGCGGCCGACCATTCATTCTCAATCAGCCGATCGTGGCTTCAGCAACGACGGGCTTTGCGACGGCGATTCAATCGGCACTCGATCGCACAGCACCGGGTTACGGTGGTGACACTCCCGAGACCGATATCGAAGCGCTGTATCAGCTCGTCACCGGCGCTGGCTTTGATGGCAACAACAACGGCACCACGACTGACAGCGGCGCGACCGGTCTCGTCTCAACGCAACTCACACCCGGAGACAGCGGAGACGTGCCGTCGTTCGCGTCCTTTACGGTCGACGCCAGCGGCAATGTGCTCGCAGCCGCTGGCACGATTGGTGGCGCCGGTTTTCGAGCGGGAGCCCTGCCCATCATCCTCACGGCCACAGACACGGGCTTTGCGTTTCAACCCAAAGGTGAAACGAACATCGTCGGCGTCGGCGGCCTGACGTTGCCTTTGACGGATCTGACTCAGACTTCCCGCAATGACACGCCCTTCAATTCGGGAGCTGGCATTCAAGAGACGATCACCGGACTGAATGCACTGGGAGCGTTGGTCATCGGCCTCGGCACCAACCCCGAAGCGACGGTCGATCCACGTCAGGACTTGGAGGCTCTGGCCAAGCTGACGGGAGCGACGAATCAATCCACGACGACAATCGACAATGGCACCGCCGATCCGATCGCTCCCGGAGATCCGCTCTACTTCCAGATTGCGAGCGGCTTCTCGGCCAGCGTCGCCAATGGCATCACGACCGCGATTCAAAACGCAGTCACGAATGTGGCCGTCAACGTCACGGTCAGAGCGTCAGACCCGCGAGTCCAGATCATCAACCACACTGGCGCGCTCAACAGCTTGAAGGCGGGGGATACCGCGACGTTCGACATCGAGTTTGTGGGAGATGGGATTCCGCATCGCTTCGATCTGCAGTTCGTCCGCGCTGGCACCAACGTTGTCTTGGGCTCGATCCCGGTTGTGCTCGGAACGCCGATTCCCGGTGACGGCTATTCGTTCGAAGAGCTCGACGACGGTGAGATCGACAACAGCGTCAACTTCGGTGCTCAAGCTGCAATTGTTGTCACACCCAACGCCGCGCCCAGCTTCGTTGCGGGAGCGAATCAAACCGTCCTCGAAGATGCCGGTCCTCAATCCGTGACTTGGGCAACCAGCATCAGCTCTGGTCCTGCGAGCGAAGCCAGCCAAACCGTCGACTTCATCGTGACCACAGATAACCCCAGCCTGTTCGAGGTCGCTCCGGTCATCTCCGCAAACGGAACACTGACCTACACCCCCGCAGCCAATGCCAACGGCTCTGCGACAGTGACCGTCAAGCTCCACGACAACGGCGGCACGGCCAATGGCGGCATCGACACCAGTGCCTCGCAGACCTTCCTGATCACCGTAACCCCGGTGAATGACGCGCCGGTGGCACACAACGACTCCTATATGACGACTGCGGGTTCAACATTAACCATCGCTGCATCAGGGCTTCTTACAAACGACACAGATGTTGACGACAGCAATCTGACCGCCAGCCTCGCCGCCGCGCCGCTGCACGGCAAGCTCTCGCTGAATACCGACGGCTCATTTGCCTACACGCCGGACTCAGGTTTCTTGGGAACCGATAGTTTCGCTTACAAGGCCAATGATGGCCGGATCGATTCCAACGTGGCCAATGTGTCGTTGTTGGTAACTGCTAGTGTCGTCTATCAGCAAACTCCGTCCATGGCCGGCAGTGTTGTGTATTCGTCGTGGCTCGCCCCCGATGGCTTTGATGGGGACGTTTTCGTCTATGACAACTTCACCGTACCGTCAGACTTTTCGCTGAACTCGATCGACTGGTCAGGCTCGTCCGCTCCAAGTGTCGCGGCGGGAAACACGGCCTTCACGGTGGCTATTTACGATTCCCTGCCAGGCGGATCGCAGCCACATATCACCGCGCTACCAAATATGGATCCAAATGGAGCGCTCGTGACCTATCGGTTGGCAGCCGGCGATTTCACGGTGACTCCGGGAAGCAACGGGTTGTTCAACTACCACTTCCAGTTGCCGACGGAGTTCACCGCCCCGAAGGGAACCTATTGGATTCAAATCGAAGGCTGGGACGGTGCATGGCAATGGGCCGTCTCGAATAACGGTGATCACCGCGACTTCAAATACTTCGTCGGAGGTCCGTACTTCCTGCGAGGCTCTGAAGACGTGGCGTTCACGTTGAACGGTGCGGCAAGCACGGTGAATCAGGCCCCTGTGGCAAACAACGGCATCTTAACCACTGACGAAGACGCCGCTGGCACCGGAACGCTTTCGGCGACTGACGTCGACAGTGCGGCTCTGAATTACATCTTGGTCGATACGACGAACGCGCATGGAGCTGTCACGATCACGAACAGCGCAACTGGTGCTTACAGCTTCACGCCGGACGCGAACTACAACGGTTCGGCCAGCTTCACGTTCAAAGCCAACGACGGCACGCTCGATTCCAACGTTGCAACGGTCTCGATCACCGTCAAAGCGGTCAACGACGCACCAATCGCGAACTCCGGTAGTTTGACGACCGACGAAGATACCGCCACCACTGGCACGCTCTTAGTCACTGACATCGACAGCGCGACGCTGGCCTACAGCCTCGTCGATACGACAAAGGCTCATGGCACGGTCACGATCACCAACGCGACGACGGGTGCTTACAATTACACGCCGGACGCGAACTACAACGGCGCGGCCAGCTTCACCTTCAAGGCCAACGACGGCTCGTTGGATTCCAACATCAGCACCGTCTCGATCACGGTCAACTGTGTTAATGATGCTCCAGTTGCCTCCAACGGATCGCTCACAACCAACGAGGATACCACCGCAACCGGAACGCTCACTGCGAGCGACATCGATAGCGCGTCGCTGACCTACAGCCTCGTCGATACTTCGACCGCGCACGGCAACATCACGATCACGAACGCCGCGACCGGTGCTTTCAGTTACACACCCAGCGCGAACTTTAATGGAGTCGCCAGCTTCTCATTCAAAGCCAACGACGGCTCGCTGGATTCAAACATAGGCACCGTCAACATCACGGTTAACTCGGTGAATGACGCTCCCGCCGCCACCAACGGGACGCTGACAACCGATGAAGATGTCGCGGCAACCGGAACGCTCACTGCGAGCGACATCGATAGCGCGTCGCTGACTTACAGCCTCGTCGATACCT
>OMIV01000081.1 GCA_900299185.1 Planctomycetaceae bacterium | reverse complement strand
TCGTACCGTCGACAAGCTCTGGGAACTCTGCGCGAAAGTGCTCGACGAGTTCTCCGAAGCCGAATGCCGCAACTACTTAAAACACTGCGGATACCGCCACACTTAAAACTCAACCGCTCTAGTGGGAAGCTTAAAATGCTCCGAAGTCACGCGACATCATCTCGACAGAGCTCAGTTTTAGGCTGATCGCGATCATACAGACAGGCTCTTGCCATCCTCCAAAGACGCATCATGCCGACCTCAGAATTCAATTTTGGAAGCTGGGTCGTGCTCTCAGGCGAAGTTTTGGCAACCAGCACCTAGTTCTCAGTCTGCCAGGATGTACTTCGAATGGGGGCAATTCACGACGTCTTCATTTTCTGTTTTTGCGGCCAGTTTAGGCCGTGGTTTCTTGCGTCATTCGGGAGACAAGGCGCTGTTCGATAGGCGCGTCACAACAGCAAGTCTGCGAAAATTCGTCATCCACTGATGGAGCGGGTCGGGTCAGCGACTGACAGCAAGTTGGCCATGCATCCATCACATCGGCGTTGATCTCTGTTGACGGCAATCCAACGCATTGAACCACTCGCCAATCGCCGGAAGAAATGAGCCACCATGAAAGTAAACGGCGAAGTTCACTGGCGGCGAAAGTTGTCCTGACGTCGTCATGGTTCACTCTGACAGGCTGAAATAATCGAGGTCACAGACTTCATCGAATGCACTCCCAGCTTGGCTTAATGCTCACCCTCTTAGTCAAAGAGATGCTTGCCTAACTGGCCGACCCAAATGGCCACGCTGTTCAGCCCGAGTAACAGCATTCCAAAGATGAGGAAGAGCATTCGTGTGTTTCCTCCACGTGGCCACGCCAGGATCATTCCGGCCATGGCCACGATGATTCCGAGAATTCCCAGGGAGATGGCGACCTTTCCCACAGGCGGAACGAATGGGATTCCGCAACTGGCGACACCCACGATTCCCAGCGCCGTACTGGAGATAAGGCAGGTCGTGAGCACGGGACCAAACCGTTTGTTGGAAGTCTTAACGGCCCACTCGATGAGTCCGGCCACGATGGGAGATTCTGACATCATTCAACCAATCAAGATTGGGAGTCGTTGTGATCATTGTTCCACGGCAATGGATCGCGGCCCGGTCGGCGATTTAAGGCAGACGACAATCTTCGTGATGGCGATCAGGCTGGCGATCTCCGTCCACACAGCTGAGTGGCCCGAGACGAAGCCTTTCGCACTCAGCGTTTACCAATGATCGCCGAGATGCGGCTTAAGATCGCCTCTACGAACGAGCCCAGAGATAGTCGATTGAGAAATGGCTTCTCACTTCTTTGGCGTCGACTTGATCGTCAGGTCCATGTGGACTTTGCCGTCGGCTGTCTTGGTAAGGATGTGCGTTTCGATGGCGCCACCAGCGAGCACGCGACTGGTCGAAGTTCGCGTCAGTCCGTTCGCATCACCGACTCCTTTCCAATGAAACGACGTGTCAGTTTCATTCCACTGACCGATGTTTTCTTCGACTTCTCCGTTGGATCCGAAGCGGACGTAGCGAAAAGCTCGCTTGTTCGAGTCGTAGCCGGAGACGAAGCACGACTCCTTCTCGCCAACTCCCGTGCGAGCGAGCACGAAGCGTCCATCGAGAATCCACTCGCCGGTCGTGACCGTCTTTGTGCTGCCACCTTTGGGCGAGACGATGGAGGGACGATTAATGAACTCGACATCCTTCGTCCCGACGAACGCTTCCAGCTTCTTCACCTCATCGGGGATCGGTTGAATCGGCGTGCCGAGCTTGCCCCATTGCTCCATCAGTGACTTGCCGGAGATGCCCGCTTGGCGCTTGCGAGTCCAAACCATCTCGAATTTTTTAATGCCATCGTTGCCGGTAAAAGACAGCGCACCGTCCACGGTGGCGGCATCGCGGAATCGTTCTGCGAACCGATGAGTCGTGCCCGATGGCGGCTCCACTTCGTCGAAGTGAAACGTCTTGCTCGCGGCATCCCAGGTTCCCGTCGTATGGCTGATGATGCCCGACGACTGGAAGAACCACGTGATGAATTTGGACGACGCCGGGTCATACGTTTGAAACCAAATTCCCTTCGAGATCTTGTCGGGTTCGCCGACGATGTGATTCACCTCGCGATGCTGCAGAAACCAGCCGTTGGGAGCGAACTCGGCGTGGTTGGAACAACGGAACTCAAGCTCCTGCGACGTCCATTCGGCCTGCTTGCTGGTCACGTCTGTGGTCCAGTGACCGACGTATTGCTTGAGCTGTTCGAGTTCCTTCGGCTTCTCGCGCGGCGCTTGCGCGGATGCGATTCCGCAGGACAATGCCACAAGGAAGGCGATCGTCAGTGATTTCATGGAAGTCTCCCGCTGATTTGGAATGCGCTTCGAACACAGAGGCATGAAGAATCACAGAGGAAGGCAGATGGCAACTCGCCGTGCTCTACTGTATTTACAAATACATTCATTTCTTTCGTCGCCGCTCCTGCGACATGTCCAATAACACTCGCCCGTTCGCGTCTTTGATCATGGCGGTGTTGTCGAACGAGTCAGCATCGACCCAGTGGTTGAAGCCAGTGCCGGTCCAGCCGTTCGGCAAGTCGATCGCTCGAAATTGAAAGCCACTCGCGGCGGCGTCCCAAGTGAGTCGCGATTCGCTGCTGGAGCCGTCTGCGTTGAAGAACCAGAAGCGATTCGTCTTCTCGGTCGGGTCATAGGTTGCGAGCCAGATGGCGGTGAGCTGACCTTCGGCATTGAACGACTTCGTCATCAAGAACCGGCCGTCGAGAATCCAAACGCCGGACTCAGTAGCTGTTTCCTCGCGCGGCTGCGGATTCCAAACCGACGGCTTGTACTTCGCACGGATCGTCCATTCGCCCACGAACTTATTGAGCTGCGATCGCTCGTCCTGATCGGGGAATGGAGTTTTTACTACCGGGATGTCGACCTTCGCATTGGCCGCTGTACGAGTCATGGTCCATTGATTCATGTCTCGCGTCCCCATGACGAACTGTTGGCGCATTTTGAATTCGATGCGGTCGCCGCTGACGAAGCGCTCTGTCGAAATCAGGTTTGATGCGTCCGGCAATACGCGAAGTTCAAGTGTCTGCATCGCGGCATCCCACTGGCCACGAGCCTCATAGGTCCTGCCGTTATCGCTGAAGAGCCAATGCCGAAACGCTCCGAGGTTTTGGTCAAACGTGAGAAACATCAACCGTTCTCCGTGACCGACGGCCTTTACGTTTGCCGCTAGGTCAGCAGTTCGCGGTGTCCGCTCCAACTTCGGCGCATCAGTTGCCGCATTCACGTATGACAAGAGGAAGTAATCACCCAAAGTTCGCTCCGACTGAGTCCCCAGGGTCTGCTTGGTTTCCTGAGGCGAATTGAGGGGCTCGCGAGCGGGGAATTCGGTTTTCCAAGTACCCACCCAGCGTTCCAGTGAGTTCGCTCCCGTCGTTCGATTGTGGCGACCATGTCGCTCATCGAAGTCTGCAGGCAACTTGTCGCGGTCGTAGGCCACGAGTTCGAGATCATCGAACCAGCCCGTTCCGCTCCCTTCGACATGGCACATCGCGTAGAAGTGATTCGCGGTTGAATACACGTCGAGTGCGTCGGTCTTCTCGAACAACTGCCACCCTTGATCGTTCATCGCGCCGATGAGGTCATGCACTCCGAGAAACTCACCGTCCTTGAAGTAGTTGAACTTGATGATCGCTCGCGCGTCCTTGTCTCCTTCGAACTTCGCCCAGCCTTTGAGCGCGTACCGCTTCGTCCGATCGGCCTTGATGTCATTGGCGAACACGACACCGCGCGTCCCCTTGCCGCTGATCTTCAAACAGCGCTGCCCCGAGTGCCCACCGGCAACAACCTCGCAGCGAAACTCTTGCCCGTCGTTCAACCAGCCCCGCCAACCGCGCGGCAACTGTGTGAGGCCGGTGTTCTCGAACGATGGATCGGTCAGCAGGTTGATTGGCTTTTCGTCAGCGCTGGGCTTCGCCGCATTCACCTTCACAATCTGGAAGTCATCAATCCAGAAAGTGCCGGGCTGCACCACATTCAATTCAAGCCGCAGCCACATTTTGGGCGGGATCGTGTAGCGACATTCAAACCGACGCCATTCGTTGAACGACTCTTTCGATCGGATCTCGACCCCCTTGTCGCCTTCTAGCGCGGACACTCCTCTGGCCTTGAGGACAAATTCGCTCTCCGCGTTCTTAGCCCAAAAGCTGATCTTGTAGGTCTCACCCGGCTTCGTCTCGAAGGGGCCTGGTCGATCAAAACCGTCAATCTTGAATTCATTGAAGAACCCCGGCGACAGTCTCCCTCCCGTCGATTCGCATTTGCGAACCACGAACTTCAACGATTGCTCGCCCTCTTTGAAGTCCATCTTGTCCATCAAGATATCAAAGTCTGCGTTTGGGACTGTCCTGGGAGTGTAGAAGTACCAGCTCACAGGAAGGCCGGATTTCGTGACTTCAAAGCCCCCATTGTAGCCGGTTGTTACCGACTCACTCATGGCCCCGACGGGCAGCTCGCCCACCGATTTGATGGGAGTTCCTTCATTGGGAGTGTTCACTCGGCCGCGAAGTTCGATGTCTTTGATCCACACAGTGCCGGTGCCTTCTATCACCACATTGAGCTTTACGAGATCCGGCTCTTCTCCCGGCTTGAGTAAGAACGGGATCTCGTACTCGGCCCAATCATTCGTGCCGCTGATCGCTTTGTCCAAACCCTTCGAGAAGAACTCTCCCTTGCCGGGGAAGCGATTCCACATTTCGAGGTACGTGCGACCGACGACGTTTTCTGTTCGCAGCTTCGCTCGAAAGAAGAACGGTCCCGGAGCGAAGTTTGGGGTCGGCACTTCGAACAGCCGCACCGTGCGAGTTGCCTTCGCCGTCAGCTTCCAACCGCCGTCATCGACCGTGACATCGTCTTGCGTGATCGGCTTGTCGTTCGTCGTGAAGCCACGCACGACCTTGACGTTCTCTGAACTCCAACGCGCGGTGACGATCGCTTGTCCGAAACGCGACAGGCTAAAGCCGGTCCGATCAAGCTTCACATCGTTGTCTCGACCGACGATTTGCAGTTCGTAGTCGCCACTCGGCAGCCACGTCATCTGCGAGCCGGTCTTGAGGTCGATAATGTTGACCTGCTCGCCACCTTGCTTCACGGCGACCTTCACGTCGTCGACTTCGGAGTGGATCTCCAATCGACCTTTGCTGGTCACGAACAGGATCAAACCGCCGAGCAGCACCGCGAGCCCACAACACAATGTCGCGATAAGCAGTCCGAATCGCTGCGACTTCTGCACTTGCGACCGAGCTAACGGCTCCAGCGCTGCGACAAGCTCAGCAGGAGTTTGAAAGCGATCCTCAGGCCGCTTGGCGAGCATCCGCAACAGGACTCGCTGTAATTCTGCCGACACATCCGATCGAAGCGCACTCAGCGCAGGTGGTGCCTCTGTCGCGTGCGCCGTCAGCTTTGAAACCACGCTCTTCGCCTCGAAGACGGCCCTGCCGGTGAGCAAGAAGAACAGAGTGCAGCCGAGCGAATAGATGTCCGCGCGAATGTCCGCCGCATGCGCATCAGACGCTTGCTCGGGAGCCATGTAATCGGGAGTACCCATCACACTGCCCATCCTCGTGAGCTGCCCAGCTCCGACCGAGCTACCTGCAGTTTCATCGGTCTCATCGGTCCCGTGATTTGCGACAAGCTGCCCCTTCCAATTGGACGTTTCATTCCCTGCTTCTGAAGCAAACCCCGCCAATCCGAAATCCAGAATCCGTACCTGTCCATTGTCCGTGAGCATCAAGTTCTGCGGCTTGATGTCGCGATGGACCATGCCTTTCTCATGTGCGTGTTGCAGACCCGTCGCTGCTTGTCGAACACATTCACAAGCAGCGCTCACCGACATCGGCCCGCGTTCATTGATGAGGCTCGCGAGGTCCGTGCCTTCCACAAACTCCATCACGAGAAAGTGGACATCGCCCGCCTGCTCCGCGTCATAGGCCGCAACGATGTTGGGATGCGACAACTTTGCCGCCGCCTGAACTTCGCGGCGGAAACGTTCGACCGCTTGAGGATGCCGCACCAACTCTGCATTGATGAGCTTGATCGCGACCGGCCGGTGCATGAGTCGATGTTCGGCGCGATAGACATTCCCCATGCCGCCACGACCGATGAGCTCTCTCACCTCGTAACGCGGATGCTCAATCAACTCGACCGGCAACTTCACGAGCTCATCAAGCTGCCCGCTCGGCAAGAGCATCGTCGCCGCATTGAGTGGCTCGTGAGTCAACACCGTCGCGTTGCTCGCTACCGAATCGTCGATTGCCTCATCTCGCTGGAGAGCTTCGGTCGGAGCCAGCAATCGCTCCGGCACCTGCTGAGGCGTTTTTCCAAATGTAGCTATGCCAGAGAGCGGTGCTCGCTTCACTAATCCAATGAAGGTGTCGTCCTTGAGATCCAGCAATGTCTCACAGCACTTCACACAGTCTTCGAGGTGTCGCTCAACAAGGACCGACTCTGCCTCGGCGAGCCTGCCCTGCCCAAACGCGACGAGCTGTTCTTTGACGGGATGTTCGACCTGCATGAGAACCTCGCAATTCAGATAGGTATCGGGCTCGCCATCAGGCTGCCCGCAGAGTTGTTGCTCCGTAAGAAGTGCATGGCCGCCGCCGTTCTTACACCTGATTTTGAAAATCTGTTCGAAAGCCGCGTACTGCATTTCGTGAATGGCATTTGCAGGCGGGGAGGCTCGTGGCTTCGACACACCGAGTCCGATATGTCCCATCAAATTGCGATCGTCGAACGGGCGGTTGGAGCATCACTCATCAACCAATCCTTGAGCCTCACGTCGTAGAGTGCTGAGCACCCGACTTCGTGCCACATAAACCGAGTTCAGCGACATCCCTAATTCTGCCGCGACAACATCCGCGGACTGGCCCTCGAACATCTGCCGACGAAAGGCTTCCCAAGTTTTGTCTTCAAACCGAGGCCGAACATGCTCCAGCAGCCGCGCCATCACGAAGCGATCATGCTCGACGTTCCACTCTCGGCTGGCATCACTGTTCTCGTCGACGAGCTGTTCCAATCGCTCTTGCCAACTGCTGCCACCGGTCGCTGAGGGGCGATAATGCCGAGCTCTCCAAAAGTCGCGTACTCGATGCACAAGAATTGTCCGCAACCAACTTCGAAAAGCCCCCGCGCGGCCCGAGTGTTCAAACTGAGGTAATTCTCGTGACACCACTAACAGCACTTCTTGCGCGAGGTCTTCCGCATCCGCCTGAGGCACTTCAAACCGTGCTAACCAGCCGCGCAATAGAGGTGCGTAGAGTTCCGAAAAACGCCACCAACCATCGTGCTGATCCGCCTGAGCTCGACCGAGCAAACTGAGTGATGTCTCCATCGAAATCGCACCATTTCATCATTCTGGAATTCGCACTGCCGACGCATCGGACGGGATCGTGGGCTCGGATCAGATGATGTGGTTGTGACTTGAGGGATGGGAAGTGATCGTCTCGGAGTCAACCGAGCATCAAGACTCGGCGCGGGTTGTGGATCAGACGAATGAGTTTCAGAAACGAACTGCTAGGAGAGAGCAGAAGCCTGCGATTGTGATCCTGCGAAACATTGCAAGTTTCTTCGTTACTTCACACATAGCACGGCTAACGGCGACTGTCTTGAAGTCGCTTGAAGAGCGAGACACCGACATAGAGCTGTCACGCAGTTACAAGACACGTCCGGTGTTGTGATTGGATTCGGTTTCGGCAACGTCCATCAGCGAGGCCAAGTGTGCTGGCTGATTTTCTGACGTGCGGGATGTCGGTATGTCGCTTTTCCTACGCCAGAATTTCTTGGGCAACGATGCCACTGACGTTGGTGAGGCGGAAGGGGCGGCCGGCGTATTCGTAGGTGAGACGTTCGTGGTCGAGGCCCAGAATCGCCAGGATCGTGGCGTGCAAGTCGTGAATGTGCATCGGCTTCTCGACAGCGACACGACCGTAGTCGTCGGTGGCTCCGTGACTGACACCACCTTTCACGCCGCCGCCAGCCAGCCACATCGTGAAGCCTTTGGCGTTGTGATTGCGGCCGTCGCCACCCTTGCCGTCCGGCGTGCGTCCGAACTCGCCACCCCACACGATCAGAGTGTCCTTGAGCAGTCCACGTTGCTTGAGATCGGTCAGTAGCGCAGCGATCGGCTGGTCGATTTCGGAAGCTCCCTTGGCCAGTCGCGACTTCAAACTCTGGTGATGATCCCAGCTGCCGTGAGTGATCTCGATGAACCGGACTCCCGCTTCGGCGAATCGTCGAGCCAGCAAACACTGTCGTCCGAAGGTGTCGGTGCGACTGCTACCGATGCCGTAGAGATCGAGCATCGCTGGCGATTCATTCGAAAGGTCCATCACGCGCGGCACGGAGCTTTGCATCACGAACGCCTGCTCGTAGGACTGAATGATCCCCTCAACTTCCGAATCGCCACCGGTCGCCGCGAGCAGATCGCGATTCATGGCTTGCACGAAATCCAACTGTCTCCGCTGACGGTCAGTCGTGAGCGACGGATTGCGAATGTCGTTGACGGCAGCGGTGCCGAGAGCCTCTTCCGTCTCCTTGAGCGACCCGATCCGCTGGCCCTGATAAATGGCCGGCAGGAACGCGCTGCCGAAGACCCCCGCGTTGCCCAGCGGCGGATTCAAACTGATGAAGCCCGGCAGGTCCGCGCTCTCTTTGCCCAGACCATACAGCACCCACGAACCGAGCGACGGTCGCACGAAGTTCGTGCTCCCCGTGTGCAACATCGTCATGCCTTGCGGATGATTCGGGATGTCGGTCGTCATGCTCCGCAACAGGCAGAGTTCGTCTGCGTGCTTGGCGATGTTCGGAAACAAGTCGGCGATCCACAGGCCACTCTTCCCATGCTGCCGGAACGGATACGGCGAGCCGACGAGGGTTCCCTTTCCGCCACGCTGGCCGGCATCGGCATTGAGCTTGGGCTTGTGGTCAAATGTATCCATATGCGATGGCGCGCCTTGCATACATAGAAAGATGACACGCTTGGCTCGCGCCGCGAAGTGCGTGGACTTCGGAGCGAGCGGATCAAGTTTCGGCTTATTCGATTTCTCCGCCGCCAGCAGCGATGACATCGCCAACCAACCGAACCCGGCAGAAGCGGTCTGCAACGCCAGACGTCGTGACAACGGTCGCGGCGCGATTGACGCACAATCGAATGGATGGTGAGTGTTCATGGCAAAGTGCTCGCTACAAGTTTGGTATTCATCGAGTCGTTGTTTGATCGTCAGAGTGATATTCGCCCGAATTTGGTCACTGACAGATTACGGGGTGATCGCTGAAGTCTGGGAATCCATCAAATATCGAAACTCAGCGCTCGCAAAGAGCGACTGGCAGATCAGAGCATAGACCTCGTCCGTCTTGGTCGAACCGCGGTTGTTGGCGCGCGGTACGGCTCCGGTTTCCACTCTCAGAAAAGCCTCGATGCGAGTTCGTTCGGTCTCCGTTGGCAATCGGCCAAGCGCGTGCTGGTAGGCCAGCGCTATGCGGTCGAGGTCGCTGATGTTTGGAACGGCGGCGACACGGCGAGCCAATGCCTGCGACTGCTCGATCACGAACGGGTTATTCATCAAATAGAGTGCCTGCGACGGGACATTGGTGACTCCGCGGTTCGCGACGACAAAGCTCGGCTCAGCGAAATCGAACACCTCCAAGCACGACGGCACGAAGTCGCGGACGACCGGCAAATACACGCTGCGGTTCCTGCTGTCCGAGTCCACGAATTTGCTCGAAGACTTGCTAGCCAGTCCGTTGCCCACGGCAGCGACCGGAGAACGGCTCGGCGGCTTCAGGTCGATCAGTCCGCTGGCAGTGAGCATCGCGTCGCGAATCGCTTCGGCGTCGAGCCGTCGCGGATTTGCTCGCCATAACAGCCGATTGTCAGGGTCCACGTCCGCATTCGCGCCGTCGAACCTCGTGCTGAGCGCGTAGCTGCGGCTGAGGACGATCTCCCGAATCAGTTTCTTCACCGACCACCCGCCATCGACGAACCGGGCCGCCAAGTCATCGAGCAGTTCGGGATGCGTGGGAAGTTCGCCGGTCGCCCCGAAGTTGTCCGCCGTGCGGACCAACCCTTCGCCGAACAGATGTTGCCAGACGCGGTTGACCATCACTCGCGACGTCAGCGGATTGTCTTTCGAGGTCAGCCATAGGGCGAGTTCAAGTCGTCCGCTGGCTGTGCTCGGCATCGCCGGGCTTTTGGCTTTCGTCAGCACGGCGATCAAGCCGCGCGGTACCTTTTCGCCGGGATCGTCCGTATCCCCTTTGATGTAGATCGGGCGATCCACCACCTTGCCATCTCGCGCCGCCATCACGGAGTGAGCGAGGTCATCGGTAGTACCGTCCTTACTCGAATCGCCCGCCGCCGACTTCTTCTTTCCCTTCGTTTTCTTCTTGCCGCTTGGTTTCGACTCGGTACCCGCCGGCTTCGAGGATGTGAGCTTTGTCGAGGCTGACAGCGGCTTCGATTCGTCGGCGAGCGGCAGCAGACTGGACGCATTCGTCCCCTTATTCTTGCGGCCCGTCGTGCCGTACAAGGTTTCCGTGCTGCGGAAGATCCCTGCCAACGCATAGTAGTCGCGCATCGTGATCGGGTCGTACTTGTGGTCGTGGCAGCGAGCACAAGCGACCGTCAGCGCCAGCACCGCTCGCGAGAACGTGTCGATCTGCTCGTCAATCACGTCCATCTGGAAGACTAAACGATCCTTTTCCACGATGTTCTTCGTACCCAGCGCCAGAAACCCCGTAGCGGTGAGCCGCTCGTTGTGCTGACTCGCATCGCGCGTCGAGAGCAAGTCTCCGGCGATTTGCTCGCGAATGAACTGGTCATAGGGCTTGTTGTCGTTGAACGACTGAATGACATAGTCGCGATAACGCCAAGCCGTCGGAAACAAGTTGTTGGACTCCTTGCCCGTGCTTTCAGCGTAGCGAGCCACGTCCAACCAGTGCCGCCCCCACCGTTCGCCGAACTGCGGACTTTTCAAGAGTCGATCGACGACCTCCGTAAATGCCGCTTGCCGCTCCGGCGAACCTTTGCCGCACTCGGTCAGAAAAGCATTCAACTCGTCGATCGACGGAGGCATCCCGATCAAGTCGAAATAGACGCGCCTCAGCAGCGCACGAGGCTCGGCATCAGCAACCGGGTGCAGTCGTTGTTCTTCCAGCCCAACCAACACAAAGCGGTCAATGTCAGAGCGCGGCCATGTCGAGTTGGTCACCGTGGGCGGCTTGGTCTTCTTTGGAAGCTGAAAAGCCCAGAACTGTTGAGCTCGTTTCATGTTGAGTTCGGCGGACGTCTTCGCGGCAACTGCGTTCGGGCCCGGAGCACCCATCTGCACCCACTTCTCGAAGTTCGCGATCACATCTGGCGGCAACTTGCCTCCCGCTTTGGTTGGGGGCATTTGAGTATCCTGATCGGTGTATCTGATGGCTCGAATCAGCAAGCTCTCATCGGGCTTGCCGGGGACAACCGAAGCGCCGCTGTCACCACCTTTCAGAATGCCACTGCGAGTATCCAGCATGAGCCCACCTTGCAGCTTTGACGCTCTCGCCGAATGGCAATTGTAGCACTTCGCAGCCAACACGGGCCGGATGCACTTCTCGTAGAAATTTAGCTGCTCCTGAGTGAACCTTGCTTTTGCTGGTGGATCTGCGGCGGTCAATGTCGAACAAGTTTCGCTCGACATTAAGCAAAGCAGCGTGAGTACCCAAACAGCGATTCGGCTCATGATGGAAACCCTCGAAGTAATTCAACTGTCGCACTGCGACGATCGCACTACCGGACTACCAACTGTGTGGTGACGACACCAAAGGTCCAAATCACCAGTCGGCATACACAATTCGTTGACAATCGTCGGAAAGCAGATTGACCGCTGGGATTGTTCTGGTTTCCAACCTCTCTCACAACGACTCGTGTACTTGATTACCGACTTGCGAGTATCAGTTTTGGTGGCTGGGTGTCGGTGAGGATTTCAGTCAGGAACTGGAGCGGGGAGCGGATGAGTTGCTCGCAGGTCACCAGTACCGAAC
>OMIV01000080.1 GCA_900299185.1 Planctomycetaceae bacterium | reverse complement strand
CCCCTGGCTCGCGGGCACTTACTGTCGCGTGCGGCTGCAAGGATTGAGCTTGGGGCCGGAGCGAGTGACCATTGACGAACTCACAGGAGCGATCACCGCCGTGACGGCTGACGGGATCGAGCTGACTCAAACCTGCGGCCAAACTTGTCGCATCGAGTGGGACATGGTGCGGCAGATCGAGCCGTACTTCACGGGCTCATCGCGTTTGCTGGGACTGGGGACGCGGCACCTGGGCAATGCCACTCGGCACGACTTCACGCGTCCCAATACCGACGGCATCAGTTGGAAGTTGCCGCTGCCGCCCGACCTTCCGGCCGGCGAACTCTCGCTGAGCCTGACTGTCGCCGATCTCATTCCATCGGGACCAAAGACGCTGCGGGGCACTCCGCACCTCGTCGCCGTGCGTGAAGGCTTCATGGCCACCAAGCTCTACATCAACGGTCGCTTCGCGGGATTGTTGAACGAGCGAACGTCGGCACAGAACTCTGTCGACGACCCCGCGCGACTCGTGCTGCCACTCGATCGCACCCTGCTCCGCGCGACCGGCAACGAGATCGAGTTCCGTCAAACTTCCGCTCAGGCCAACGACGCCCTGTTCGACGACTGCGAACTCAGCAACATCGTGCTGCATGCGCGACAGCCTCAATAACGAGCCGTCTGGAAGCACTCTCCTGTGGAGCTCCGGCTCGACGGAGACTTTCAACTCAGCGGCACAACGATTCGTCTTTCCCCAAGCCCCCGCCGCCATCAACGAATCTCCCCCACTCGTTCTCAGGCTCTGCCTGGAAACACAAGCCAGTGAAGCTCCGCCTCACGAACCTCAAGTCAGACTTCGTGTGTGCTTAAAACTACACACAAAACGCAAGGCAGAGCCTCGTGCCCTGGCGATCCCAGGTGGAGCCTTGGAACGAGTACGCGTCGACTGGCTCTACGACTTCTTCTTCCGGGAACGCTTTCGTTTCTTCGGCGCGATGATCGGCACGTCGGGCATTGGTTCGAACCGCGACTCATCGAACGGCTCCAATTGCGGCAGCGGCAGGCCGAGGGTTTGTCGGTGCTCGGTGCTCGGTGCTCGGTGCTCGGTGGCGCGGGCGAGGCAACGGGCGTAGGCGAACGGTGGGCCGTCGAGCCAACTCAGTTCGTAGGCTTGCACGGCGGCGGTTTGGGCGCGGGTGAGGGCTTGAATTCGCTCGGCTTGCAAGTGTTGGCGACGCTCGGAGCTGGTGTTGGTGGCGAGTTCGGCGTCGATCACTTGCTGCGTCAGTAGTTCGAGCGAGACGAGCTGATTGCAGGCGTCGGCGTGGAACAGCGGATACGGCCCGCGCTGGGCTCGGTCCCAGACGTCGTCCAAAAAACGCCGCGCTTCGGCGAGGTGCTCGTCGATAGTCGCCCTTCGCTCCGCGAAAGGTGGGTCTTCCCCGTGGGATAGGCTTCCAGCCTGTCGTTCTTGCATCCCTTTCGCAGGCTCGCAACCTGCACCACCTAATGGCTCGGTAGCAGCAGAGCGTGCTTTCGCGGAGCGAAAGGCGACACTCGCTTGGGCCTCGTGCAGTTCGGCCAGCGCGATCAAGGCGGGTAGTTCTTCTTCCACAAGCTGGCAGGCTCGGGCACGGGTCAGGGCATGCAGCAGTCGCTCGCGAGCGAACTCGTGGTGCAATTCGGGTGGCACGCTCCGAGCATCAGCGAAGGGCGAGGTGGCGGGCAACGTGTGCTGACCACGCCCTGCGGAGCTGGTCTCACGACTAACAGGCGAGCAGGGCGGCGTCAGCCCCCCGAGATTGAATTCGAATGTCGGGGGGCTGACGCCACCCCGCTCGCCAAATTCTGTCGTTGGTAGCTGCGAGACGCTTGATGCTGCGGAGTTGGCGAGGCTACTTGCGGCGAGTGCCACCCAAGTTCGCAGCGCGGCGGTGCCTTGCAACCGCGCGGCCCGGATGAAGTCGGCTTCATGCTTGTCGACGGCAGCCAGCTCCCAAGCGCGATCGGCTCGCGGACGCGCCGTGGACCAATCACCCTGCCATAGTGCGACTTCCGCCATGAAGGCGCTGACGAGACCTTCGGCCTGTTTGTCGTCCTGCTTTTGCCAAATGTGTAACGATTTCTCCAGCGCGGTCCAGGCGTCGGCGGGCGGATGGCTCGTGAGAGTGTCGGCTTTCGCTCCGCGAAAGCACGTACTTTCGCGGAGCGAAAGTCGACAATCACCGCGCACGGCCAGGGCCAAGCCCAGCAAGTACAGACTCAAGCCTTCGTAAAACTCATTCTTCTCATCACGGCCGATATGAACGACCGTGCACTATTAGGCTTCTGCGGCTCGGACTTCCCCGGAAAACCGCTCGGCGGACGACAGATTGCACAGCCCCACGCTGAGGTCGCTTTGGTTTTGCGCCTGCTCATCGACATCTCTCGCGCGGCGGAAGACCGGCACCGCCGCGCCGGGTTGGCCGCTGAATTGATAAGCGAGAGCCAGCGCGTTGAGTGCGTAGCTCTGATCTTGCGGATTGCTCAAACGCGGCAAGGGGATTTCGTAGCATGGGATTCCATCCCGTGCTGTCTTTGTTTTGAGGAATGTCGATGCGGGCGAAGACACCGACAGCACGGGCTGGAAGCCCATGCTACTTGGGGCCAAAGGAAACAGCCGCTCGAGCAACTCGATCCGCAACCGACTCGCACTCAGGCGGAAGTGCGTCGCGAGGTTCAACCGATCGCGGAAGACGACGAACGCGTCTTCGTACCGCTCCAGCTCGATCAGCGTGTGGAACAACTCGATGGCGGGCGTGAGGTCGTTCACGCTTTCGACGTTTTCAAAGTCCGGCACTTCGATGGTCTGGAAGTGGTCGTGCAAGGTCTGGCAGACGGTTTGACGCAGCGACTTCTCCAAGCCGCTCCACACCACGCCCCGCACGATCGGATGCAGGTCGTACCGATTCGCGCGGCGGTCCCAACCTAAGAGACCTCGGTCCTCGAGCGTGGTGAGCGCGGCGTCGAGGGAGGGCTCGGAGGAGAAGGTGGGACGATCGTCGCCTTTCGCTCCGCGAAAGGATGTGTCGGCATTCGCTTCGCGAATGCTTCCTTTCGCGGAGCGAAAGGCGACTATCGCCGTCAGCGTGTCGTAGGTCGCGGGCATGCGGAAGGCGGAGATCGTTTGCAGCAGGCGCAATTGGTGCTCGTCGAGTCCTCGCAAGGCGTGCGCTAAGACGTGCGACTTCCGCTCGGTGGCATGCAGCAGCGGGAACGGGTCGAAGTCCGGATGCGCGGCGCTCCACTTGTCAAAATCCCCGACCGCGCGACGGTCATGAGCCACCACACTCGCCAACGCCTGAATCAACAGCGGGTGCTTGTCGAACGTCGCCAACATCGGCAGCAAGGTGGCTCGCGAATCCGTCGCTCCAAAACTCCGCCACAAGTTCAACGCATCGTCGTCCCTGAGACCTTTCAAGAAGTATGCAAAGCACGAGGCCACGGGCTCGCCATTGGCCATCTGCAAGTCCGACGGATACAGCCGCGTGCTGACCAAGATCCGCGCGGCGGCGACTTGAGTCAGCTTCCTCAGAAAGGCCCCGACGCGCGGATCGACCGTCAGCCGCAGTCGATGCTGGCCGGTGAAAGACTGCGCCGCTTCCGGAGCCAGTCCATACGACTGAGCCACATAGTTCGCGGTCTGCTGATCGAGTTCATCGTCCTGCAACCGACTGCAATCGGCGCCGGAGTACGCGATCAACACTCGCTACAAACCGTCGAGCACCAACAATTGCGGCTCGGTATTGAGCACTCGCAACAACTGCTCTTCGCGTTGGTCGGCGGTCAGCTTGCGAATCTCTTCCACTGACTTCCGCGAGACGTACGCCAACGCGCGGATCACGAAGTTTTCGAAGGTGGCATCGGACTCGTAGAAGCTCCACCACATGCGGCCGCGCAGACCAGGCATCTCTTGCGGAGCGATGTGTTGGAACCAGTCCCACGTCAGCGCACTCTTGCCCTGCCCGCCGATGGCCACGAGGAAAAACAGCCGCGAGCGGAACGCCACAGACTTCCGATCCGCGACCCACTGCGTGAGCCAATTGAGTTCCGGCTGCCGACCGACGACACGGCCCGTCTTCAACAACACATAGGGATGCGCGACATAGGTCTCGGGCGGTGCGGGGATGTCGCTGACATAGTGAAATGCAGCGGGCTGAGGCTCTCGAAACGACTCCAACGCAGCGACGATCTTGGCCCGGACATCCGCGACGTCGGAGAACTCGGCCACAAGGCAGCCGTCCGCGATGATGCGGTCCTTGAACCGCTGCAATCGCTCGGCCCCGACGCCCTTATCGACTTCCTTAGGCGAGACCGGCACGTCCTCATTCAACCAAAACACAAACCGCTTCAAACCTCGCTCGACCGCGCGGTCATACTCGCACTCGATGAGCGATCGCTCGGAGCCCGCTGCTCCGACAATCACCTTGCCGTACTGCTGAGCGAAGATCCCCAAATAGAAGTCAGCGTCATCGAGCGATGCGAGCCATGCGGGCAAAGTGGCGTCATCAAACGGCCGCTCGACCTGCGGCTGAATGGGTTCGCATGCCATGCGGAGGCAGGCATCTTGAAACTGCTCACGGTCTTTCTCGGACGAGAACTGCTGCGGCAGCAAGCTGCTGATGAAGATCTTTTTTCTCGGCGGCTGCTTGTGAGTTGCTTTGACTTCAACTCCCGCCGCTTTCGCCGTTCCCTGCAATGCGCCGATCAACTTCCTTAAGCTGACTTCACGTTGAACTGCCGGGAACAAATCCTCGCACTGCAAGCTGTCGAAGTTCTTGAGGGCACTGAGCTTGATCTTCGGCAGCGAGCACTCGGAAAGACGGACTGGCAGAATAAATGCAGTCCCGGATTTCAGCTTCGAGTTGATCTCGATCGCGAGATCGATCTCCTTCCAGACACCGGATTCACGCCGCTGATCCAACTCGCGCGACAAGCACACGACGCTGCATAAGCCGAGTTAATCGCGTCTTGAATGTGCTGATCCCACTCGCCGCCCTCGATGAGCTGATCCCACCAAACGACGAAGTCCGCCGCGATCAATTCATCTCGTAACTTTCTGGCGTCGTCCTTATTGTCGCGGCAGTACGACAAAAAGAAGTGCTTCTTGGTGGGCATTAATGTGGCTCGCTTGGTCGGGGAAAGCGGCAAGTATCAGTCGCGATCGTGCTGGCTCATCCACAGGTCTTTGCTGCAGGCAGAACCGCCAATCTCAACCGCTTTCGATGAACTATGTCACGCTGCGGACCATAGTCACGTCCGAACAAGCGACGTAGTGAGCAGGCCGCAGGAAAGAACCTGCCAGTCAAAGAGCCAGACCGTAGCAAGCACAGCTGCCTCACCTCACCAGATCTCTAACAGAAACACACCCGCTCACGCAGGCACCATCCAACAACGAAGATCGCTCTTTGCACTCCTAGGCAAAGCCATCCATCGCCAATTCACGATAATGCCAACCAATCATGAGCTCTTAGCCCCCTCAGCAAACGAAAAACCCCGAGAATCACAGCACACTTGCTGAATTCTCGGGGTCTTTTGAAACTCCCCCGCTAGGACTCGAACCTAGGACCCGGTGATTAACAGTCACCTGCTCTACCAACTGAGCTACAGAGGAATGAGGTGCGGAAACTAATCAGGCACCTGCGTTGTTGCAAGACTGCTATCGGCTGGTTGCTGGTACTTCTGAAGACAGTTTAGGCCAAATCATAAGACCTGACTCGCAGGCACGTTATTCGTCTTCGTCGGCACCACTTCGCTTTTCCAGCGTCAGCTTGTTACCGGTCTCGTTGTATTCAACGACCGACATGAAGGCTCGGATCAACATGATGCCACGACCTCCAGGTTTGTCTAAGTTCTCCTCATCCGTTGGATCAGGAACTTCAGACACATCGAATCCAGGACCTTGGTCTTCAATTGTAACTCGAACATGCTCTTCATCGACCTGCCACCAAACATGAACCGTCTTTTCAGGGTCCATTTTGTTGCCGTGTTTGATGGCATTCACGAGAGCTTCTTCAAGCGCCAAGCGGACCCCGAAAACGTCCCGGGGCGAGAATCCCCTGGCTTCCATAGATGCAACGATCTTCTCCTGAACCTCACGGCCATGAGAAGTCTCACTGGGGATGATGACGTCGAACTCTTCGATATTTGACATGTCTCGGTGCTGGCATTTAGCCCTGCTGGAGATCATTCGCCGCGACGATTGGCCTCAACCATGTCGCCGACTCCCCGGCCAGGTCCGATCCTGACCGTCACCGGGTTGCCTCGGCCCGAAACTAACAACGCTTACAGACCTTCGAGTGCCTTCTCTTTGTTCTCTCGCATATCAAAGAGCTTATTTAGCTTTGTGATTGCGAAGACTTCATAGATGTCAGGACGAACGCTGCAAAGTCGCAACTTGCCTTTGGCAGCTTTCACCTTCTTGTCCATCGTGATGAGCTTGCCAAGTGCGGCGCTGGAGAGGTACTCGACGTTTGAGAAATCCAGCACGATCTTTTGGCGGCCTTCTTCTTCAACCAAGCTGAAGAGTTGGTTACCGATCACCTGAATGTTGCCTTCATCGAGAATCTTCTTATCGACGAACTTGGCGATGGTAACGTCGCCCGCTTCTTCGATGTCTAACCGGCGATGACCTGCTGACATGTTTGATTTCCACTGACTGAATGAAGTTCATCACTAAAGGCTGCGGCTCACCAGACCAACCCCATCTCGGTTAATGACTTTTGGCCATCAACACGATAGCTCGGTATTTGCGGCCCGCTAACCCAAACAATCCAGACGATTTGCGATTACTGAAGAAGGCTCAGAACATCTCGCAAGTTGATGATGAAGCCCACAAATTTGACTGTCAAGCACTCGCATCTATGACTTTAGCTATCTCTGTAGCTCTCGTGTGGGTTAACGAGGCACATCCTGGGCCTCTATCGTCGGCAATAGAGCCACGCGAGTCGACGAATCTTACTTCGTACTCTTCAGAAATGTGACCAAGTCAGCGAGCTCTTGAATGCTGAGTTGCTTATCGAGCCCTGCTGGCATTACCGAGACCTTGCCGGGAAGTTGCTCGTCGATGTCAGAGCGAGTGATTCGCACCTCTTGATTGAGTCCGGTCATCAAGGTGATCTCGGTTGAAGTTTCAGCACGAATGAGGCCGTTGAAGACCTTGCCGTTGTGAGTCGTGATCGTCACCGGTTCGTAGCTGCGGACGAAGCTCAAGCTCGGATAGAGGATTGATTCGAGCAAGTCGCGTTCGGTGCGGATGCCGCCGATCTTGCTGAGGTCTGGGCCGACGTTGCCGCCGAGGTACGCCAACTTGTGGCACGCAATGCAGCTTGCCTTCTGACTGTTAAAGACCTGCAAGCCTCGGCGAATGTCGCCCTTTGACATCTCGGGTAACAGCTCTTCGATTCGCGCTTTTTGCGAAGCCGCGTCGACATTCACGAGTGCGTTCAGCTCATCAACTCCCTGTTGCACCGCCGGGCTGTATTTGGCGAGCCGCTTTTTGAGCGAGTCCATGCGCAGCGAGCTCATGGCCTTCGCCTGTTTCAGCGTCGCGATGAGTTTCAAGCCGATGGCTTCATCGGTGCTGCGTTCATAGGGCGCGAGCAAGCGATCGAGCTCAATCGGGCTCGCCTCTTGAATGACTGCCGTCAGCGCATGGAGCTGCGTCGTCGAGAGTTTTCCGTTGGCGATGATGTCAGCCGCATCGGCACGCAGACTGATGCCATTGGTCGGCTTGAGGTTGCTCGTCACGAGCGCGAACTGCTCGTCATTGAGTACAGGCAACGTACTCGAGATCGTCGCCAGTGCTTCAAGTCGGAACTGCGGCTGCGTCATCTTGTTATTAGCAACCGCGAGCAATGCCTCTTGATAAGCCGCATGAGGTTGCTTCGTGAGCGGTAGCTTGCGAGCCGTCTGGATCGCGGTGGGCCTCAAGACCAGATCATTAGCGATGAGCGTTGCCAGCACATCGGCCCAGAGCGACGACAACTCTTTCGGCTTCGAATTGCCCAACGCGTTCAACGCCATCTGCCGCGCGGCAACATGTAACTGTTGATCCACAGCACTCTTCAAGAGGAACTCTTGAATTGCCGGATGCGACGAGAACTGCTGGAGCTGACTTCGTAAGACCTCATCCTGTCCTGACCCATTCGATGGCGGCTGAATTTCGATTGGCACTCTCGCAAGCTGTTGCGCGAGGTAACCAGCAAGAGCCCCGCCCCATTCAGGATGCTGACTTACGATCCACCGCGCCGTTTCGTTGAGTTGCGCGTCGGTCGAACTCAGCAGCGGCGTGACTTGCTCCGGCTTGAGCCCGCCGCCGTCCATTTGATCGAGCGCCAGCAAGGCCACTCGTCGGACGTTTGAGTTTTCGCTCTTCAAGCCCTCAGCAGTTGCGACAGGATCAGCAATCTCAATGAGGGCATAAGCGAAGGCGTGCAGTTCACCGCGGTCGAGTTGCCGGACGGTGCTGTCCTTATTTGTATTCAACAACTCGAACACCGCAGAGCCATTGCGAGTGCGACCCGCCACTTCAGCAACCCGTCGCCGAATGACTGCGTTATTTGAAAATGTGCGAGGCATCTCTAGCAGCACTTTCGGATCGCGATGGAGACTCGCGACATGCAGAGCCGACTCTTCGACATCGGGATTTTGCGTTTGAAACAGCAGCGGACGGACAAACGGCATGCCCTGACGCTGAAGCGTGCGTTGCCATTGCCAGAGCATTTGATGGTGCTCGCTGCGTTTCTCGTTCGATGTCACGACCGGAAATGAAAGTCGCAACGACTCGTCACGCTCAATTTGCTCGGCCACCCGCCCTTTGAAGGGAGGACGATGCTTCGCTGCAAACTCTTCCATCCGGCGAGAGAGAAATGGTCGAGAGTGGTCTAGTATCAACTTTGATCTGCCTGCGGCATTGAGTGCGTTGAAGTCGATCTTCAGCCCGCGCGGGTCGTCAATCTTCGGCGCGTCCTTCTTTCGCACTCGATAGATCGCTCCGAGGATGTCGGGCTTATGCAGTTGCGAGGTTGGGCAACACAGCTTGTACCAGCCGCCGGTGTCGACGATCAGCAGGCTGCCGTCGGCGTCTTCAAACACGTCAGTCGGATGAAAGTCGATGTTGCTGGAGACCACGAAATCCGAGTCTGCTGACTCATACGTTGCACCGCTCGGCTTGAGGATGTGGCGCGAGACTTTGTGCTTGTTGAACTGACAACAGAAGAGGTTGTCGCGGTATTCGGCTCCGAAGACATCGTTCTCATATCGAGTCAGCCCGCAGGGCGCGGCGGCTCCCATGTGTGAGAGAATCGGCATCAGCTCTCCGGTGCGCGGATGACCGTCGAGCACACCGTGCTGCTTGCCGCACGTCGCTCCATAGATGCCATGAATGAGCCCGTCGCGCTCGCCAGCTTTGCCACTGCCCGGATGCACGAGGAACGTGTTCGAGACAATGAATTCGCCGTTCGGCAAGAAGGTAATGTCGACCGGATTGTCCATACCGCCGGTCATCACGGGTTCGAGCCCCGTGCCGTCCGGCCGTGCGCGAAAGACGTGCGACGCTTTCGTCTTCCAGAGATAGCCCGAATTTAAAGCCGAGCCCTTTGAACCTGCTGCCTCATCGACCTTCTTCCAATAAGCCGCTTGCCCGGCTGTTGTCGAAATTACAGTCGGCCTTTGATCGCTTGGGATTGAGTCCCAAGCAACGGCGCGGGGCCGAGGTTTTTCGAGCCGATACGACTGCTCGGCAAACGCCCCTTTGCACCAATAGATCCAACCATCGAGCCCCAGAAACGGCCCATGCAAATCGTTCGCGCATCCAGTCAGCGTTTCGCCCTTGAGCCACTCTTCGCGTTTGTCAGCAACGCCGTCGTCGTCGGTGTCAGTTAGTTTCCAGATGCTGGGCGGAGCGGACACATACAACGAGCCCGCATGCCACATCGCTCCTTCGGGGAACATCAGCTTGTCAGCCCAGACGGTCGATGTATCGAAAACTCCATCGCCGTTTGTGTCTTCGAGCCGCACGATGCGATGTGGCTTATCTTCAAGCTGCTTTTTGCTGGGATCATTGGTGCCCGACGAGTCCGTGACATACAGCCGCCCCAGCTCATCAAAGTCTGCCGAGATCGGATGCGGAGCGAGCTTCGAGTCCGCCACTAACTCAATCGTGAAGCCATCCGGCAGAGTGAAGACATGCCCGTTAAGTGGGATGTCCGCAGCGATGGAGTGCTTTGCGATGACAGTCGAAGCAATTGCCAGCAACATCCAACGCAGCGATTTGAGAAGCATGTCGGAGTCCTTCATGTCAGAGGCCATGAACTCGGTCTTGTCGCGGAACTTACCAATCGTTTGCGATCGGCAGAGATTTCGCGAGCCTTGACCACAAAGGATTCAACGCCAAGCAGGCACGTTCCCAATTGCCGTGCTTGGCCGCACCCCATTCCGCTTCGAGAGGACGAACAACGTGAGTGAACTCACCCCCGCCGCTGAGCTGATGAAACTCATCAATGGCTTTTGGATGACACAAGCAGTCTATGTCGCGGCGAAGCTAGGAATTGCCGAGCAGCTCGCAGGAGGCGCCAAGTCGGCAGCGGAACTCGTTGAGCAGATCTCTGTTTCCGAGCGACCGTTGCACCGACTGCTGCGCGCCTTGGCAAGTGTAGGAGTTTTTGCCGAGCGGCAAGACGGACGCTTTGAACTCACACCAATGGCCAATTCACTCCGCGCCGACGTTCCGGGATCTCTTAAGCCGATGGCACTGATGCGCGGCGAGTGGCAGTACGGCGCTTGGAGTAAGCTCTTGCATTGCATCACGACGGGTGGCTCTGCGTTTGAAAAGCTGTTCGGACAACCGATGTTCGACTTCCTCGCTACTGATCCGCAGCGAGGGGCCTTGTTCGATGCAGCCATGACCAGCATTCATGGCCGCGAGACGCAGTTGTTGTTGGATGTCTATGACTTTGGTGCCGGGAATCTCGTCATCGACATCGGTGGCGGCAACGGCAGCTTGTTGAGTGCCATCTTGAGAAAGCACTCGAAATTACACGGCCTGCTATTCGACCTGCCTTCGGTGATCGAACGAGCGAAGTCGAACGATGCATTGAACGACGTGCGAGAACGACTCGCGTTTCAGTCAGGCAGCTTCTTCGAATCCGTCCCGGCGAATGACGGCATCTTTCTCATGAGGCACATCATTCACGATTGGAACGACGAGCAATCAACAACCATCCTCAAGCACTGCCGATCGGCGATGTCTGTTACTTCGCGACTGCTCATTGCCGAGTTCGTTATTCCTCAAGGCAACGAACCGTTTTTGGGGAAATGGTTTGATCTCGCCATGTTGGTCGGACCTGGAGGGCAAGAAAGAACCGCCGACGAGTACTCAGCGCTGTTGGCTGCCTCTGGATTAAGAATGACACGCATCGTTCCGACCGTGAGCGAAATCAGTTTGGTTGAAGCCGTCCGAGACGACGTCGAAACTTAAGTCAACCACAGCGCATGCCGGTTACAGAACGCACCATCGGTTTTTTGGATAAGCCACCGACCGATGTATTTTCAGCATGGCTCAATGATTCCTGGAATTTGAATGACACCGTTAGAAAGCAAGAACATGAGCGACTCTTCGATTTCACGTCGTCGATTCCTGGCAGCCACAGCGTGTTCATGGATGCTGAGTCATACCTGCACTACACAAGCCGCTGGTATCGAAGCCCTCTATGCCAACCTGAAGTCAGAGGACTACTTCGTCGGGCCGCTGCATGAAGAAGTTCGAGTCGTCGATCGCAAAGTCTTCACGGAGGGACCGGCGAGTGCTCCTGATGGTCGCATCTTCTTCACGAATGGTTCGGTCGCGAAGATCCTCGTCTGGGATCCCGCGCAGAAAGTGTTGTCGACCTTTCGAGAAAACAGCGGAGAAGCCAATGGGCTGTTGTTTGATGCTCAAGGTCGGTTGCTTGCCTGCGAAGCCAAGACTGGTCGAGTTACTCGCACCGATATGAAGACTGGCGCGATTGAAGTGCTCGTCCAGAACTACAACGGCCATCCGCTCGGTGCCCCCAACGACCTGACCATCGATTCGAAAGGTCGCGTCTACTTCACGTCACGTTTCCCGAACGATGACGCGAAGCAACACAACGTAAACTCGGTCTATCGCATTGATGTGGATGGTCGAATCGTACGGGTCTTGCATGAGCCTGACATTCACATGCCCAATGGCGTCGAGATTTCGCCGGACGGAAAGACGCTGTACCTCATCGAGTCCGACGGAAGAGAAAACCGCAACCGCTGCATCTTCGCTTATGAACTGCGAGAGGATGGCTCAGTTGAAAAAGCTCGCCGGCTTATCGACTTCTATCCTGGTCGAGGCGGCGATGGACTCTGTGTCGACGTGACCGGTAACCTGTATATCGCCGCTGGACTGCATAAGACTCGGGGCACTCATGAGACACTCGATACTCGGCCTGGAATTCATGTGATCTCGCCAACCGGCAAGCTGTTGGCCTATCTCCAGACACCAACTGACACACTCACGAATTGCGTGTTTGGCGGCTTTGATCGCCGCACGTTGTTCATCACCTGCGGTGACAGACTGCTGAGCGTCAGAACGCGATATGCCGGACCCTGAATGTCATCTCAGAGCCATACAGTTCTTCGCACGACAATTGAGAAAGCTGCAACTCGTCGACGAAGACTGTCACGTAGAGCCCGGCTGCCGCGTTGATTTCGCTGTCAGGCAAAGCTGCTATAACGCCGCCCAACTTTCGGACTCCCGCTGGCTCAAGACTCGATGCGAGTAACCAACAGCGGATAAGCGGTCTACCGTGACCAATCCGGCGGCTCGGCATTGAGCTGCGTCCGATGTTTCTCGACCCACAACCAGACAAAGCAAGCTGTGGCTAAAGGTATCCCGCTCTACAACGCCGATGACCGCGAAGGTCTGCGTGCCGCTAGTCGATTCAATGCTCAACTGATGGACTTCTTACGTCCGCACGTGAAGCCGGGAATCAAGACGATTGAGATCGACCAGATGATCCACGACTACACTCGGGATCATGGCCATATTCCCGCGTGCTTGGGTTATCACGGTCCGGCCAACGCTCCGGCTTATCCGAATTGCTCGTGCATCAGCATCAACGAAGTAGTCTGCCACGGCATTCCTGACGATCGTGAATTGCGAGATGGCGACATCGTCAACGTCGACATCACAACGTTGGTCAACGGCTGGCATGGCGATCAATCCGAAACCTTCATGATCGGCGAGGTCAGTGAAAGCGCCCGGCGACTCGTGCAAGTAACCTTCGACGCAATGTGGGTCGGCATTCATGCCATTCGCCCCTTCGGCTACGTCCGAGATATTGGCGCGGCGATCTATCACTACGTGAAGCAGTTTGGGTTTGAAGTCGTTCGCGACTTTCAAGGACACGGCATCGGCCGCAACTTCCATCAAGAGCCGGGCGTTCCACACTTCTGGTTCAAAGGTACGAAATCCGGTTCTCAAGTCATTCGGCCCGGCATGTGTTTCACGATCGAGCCCATGATCAATGAAGGGACCTGGAAGACCGTTGTCGACAAGTTCGATAACTGGACCGTCCGCACGCTCGACAACAAGCTCTCGGCGCAGTTCGAACACACCATTTTGATGACCGATACCGGACCGGAAGTGCTGACAGCGACCAAGGACGGCCCGCAAGAGAACCACAAGTTCTGATTGCCAATTTGTCTCCGCGAGAGTTCGCGCTCCCGGCAAAGCTCCGGTGACGGCGCGCTGCATGGGACTCATTGGACCGAAATGACGAACGAACCGAGCTTCGCGTTCGATCGATCGTCGCGTCGGTCTGATGAGTCCCTTTTCTTTTGACTCGCGACGCCGGCCAGTCCGCGTTCATGAGCATCGCTGCGCCCCGTAATAAGGCCGGTCATGTCAGTTGTTCCGACTTTGCCGACAGGACGCATTCCGTAATGCAGGCAAGTGAGGCGAAACGCTAGGCGGACCGTGACTGTCATGCCGTGTGGGGAATAATTGCCAGGGAAAAGCGCGCGGTTAGGGCGGCTCTAACGTCGCATCGTTCGGGCTGTGACCTAGGGTCAATTGAGTAATCACGAACGCGTGCGCGCCGTCTCGGTGCCCGGCTTGAAGCCGAGCTGACATCGCAGGACGCGGCTCTGAAGTCCCTGGCACGGGGACAGCCTCAGAGAGTGAGCATCTACAACCATGCCCGAATTCAGCCTGCAACTTTTCATCTTCCTCACGTGTGTCGGTCTCTACACGATCGCGGCTGCGATCTGGGACATCCGCATTAAGAAGATCCCTAACAAACTAACTTTGCCCGTCTTCGGATTGGGACTGGTGTATCAAGGCGCGTTCAATCAATGGGCCGGTCTCTTGGATGGACTGCTCGGCTTTGCCGTCGGCTTCGGACTGCTGTTCTTGTTATGGATGATCGGCTCAGGCGGCGGCGGTGACGTAAAGCTGATGGGCGCGCTGAGCGTCTGGTTGGGCTTCAACCTGACATTAATGGTGCTCGTTGGTAGCGCGTTTCTCGCGATGGCACTTTCGCTGGGCATCATTTGCTTGAGTTTCATGACGAACGGCAATCGTGCCACCAAACAGAAGTATTTTGCGACCGGCTTGAAGCCTGGTGAGAAGCTTAAGCCGGGAGAGAAACTGCCGGCTGAAACGGTCGAGAATCGCATGCGTCGTCGTCCGATGGGATACGCAGTGCCGGTTGCTCTCGCGACTTGGGTCATCGTTCTCTTCTACCTGCCGCAATGGCCGTTCGTGAAGAAGGCCGATGCCGAGCAAAAGTCATCAGCCGTCAGCAGCGTGAATTGATGTGTTTCTCGCGACGGAACGTGACTTGTCTTCCGTGCTTTTTCTGGCTCATCGCAAAACCGTGGGGGTAACTGGTAAAGAGCGGACAGACTGGTTCAGCTGGGGTTGTGAGTTCTCAAGTCGCAACTTCAACGGAGTCCCAGAATGTCCGCT
>OMIV01000079.1 GCA_900299185.1 Planctomycetaceae bacterium | reverse complement strand
CTTTCTGGTCGCCCCAGTCTTGAGCGGGATGTTGCCACGCCACGCCACCCCAGCCCGAGTTCGAAGTGAACTCGCAGCGCAAACTGGTCGCACCGCTTTTGGGGTTCGACTTGTATTGAGGATCGAGCTTGATGGACTTCGCATCTCCCATCCAACCGGATGGAATGAAGGTTGTGGCGTCTGTGGCTTCACCATAGACGACCAATGGCAACGATTCTTTTTTTCCCGTGGCGATGCGGATGGGAGCGTCGACTCGGATCGGAAAATTGGCGATGGCCGCACCACCGTGGCCGTCACGTACCGTGGCGAAGACTCGATAGAGGCCACCGTCGCTCGGGAGTTTGACTTCGGCACTGGATGCGTCTGATTTCACGATCGCTTGAGACAGCAGCTTTGCCGCCGCCTCAGCGTCTCCGCCGGTGCCGTATTGCTCCTCATCGGAGAACAGCTCCCAAGTGACCTTCATAGCATCGCGTTCCGGGTCGGTGACTTTAAGCACCAGCTTCACGATGTCGCCTGGCTTCACGCTGGTCGATTCACGACCGGACAATGCCAGCGACTCAATCTGCGGGCAGCGATTCGCAGGAGCCTTGCCCGTCCAAAATTCGGACAATGCATCAACGGCACCGAGTCGCGAGTCGTCCTTCAATAGCAGCGAAAACCACGTTGCGGTGACTTCCTGCTTCTGGCCCCACATAAAGGCATAAGAGCCCAGGCACTGCCCGGCATTCTCCACAACATTCTTCAGATAAGCGTTGTGATAAGAGACAACTTTGGCCGTACTTGTCAGCTCGCGATAGGCCCCAGCTTCGTCCTTCTTGATTTCCCAGATACCGGGCGGGCCGAACTCGGTAAGCAAATATGGCTTCGTCCCGCCCAGCTTTCGATATCGCTCGCCGACCGACGCTGCTCCCGCGTAAGAGTTGATGCCCAGGATATCGATGTCGGGGCAGAGCGATTGGAAGTTACGGACTTTGTCGCCGCCTAACTCCGCGACAACCGTCATGGTGGGATGTCGATCGTCGAGGGACTTCACGAGCCGCGCGAGGTTATTGATTTCGGACCAGACCGCACCGTTCTGGCCAACAGGGTCTTCCATTTCATTTCCTAAGGCCCACATCAACAGCGCCGGGTGGTCCTTGTATTTGAGGACCGCTTGCCGAATGACTTCGCGCTGCTTGATCAGACTCTCGGCGTCGGACCAATCAAAGCCTTGCCGCACTTGGCCCAGCCAGATCCCTGCGGTGACGGTTAGGCCAAGCTGATGTGCTCGATCAAGTTGCTCGCCGAGCTTGTCGTGTCCCCACGTCCTTACGGAATTGCCACCGAGCTTTGCGAGCAACTCCCACGAGCCATCGCCGCCAACACCGCGAATGACATAAGGCTGCCCGCCGCGCGTGAGTTTCCATTGGTTCGACGTGCCCTCGACACGCACAACTTGCGACTCTGCGAAAGCCTGGGATGAAGTCCACATCGGCGCGAAGCAGACTGCGAAAACACACAAAATTTTGAGACGCATAATTCTCTCGAGGTTGTTTTCCGGGGCGGCCAAAAGGTTATAGGCGATCCTATGCGGAGCGACCCGCCAGCCCAACCGGCGGCGAGCCAATTTGTCCGACGAGTTTACAGTTCGTAGCAATGTCGGCGTCGTCCGTGACAGCCGGTCCTTCCGAGTTACAATCGTCGGCAATCTTGCCGGGCCTCTACTGCTCGGTTTCTCCCCTTTTCATGTCTTGGGAGTATGGCTGTGGTACGGAGTTGGATGAGTGCGATGTTGGCCGCGAGCGTCCTGTTGGGAGCTGTCGCGGGAAGTTGGGTTCGATCGACGGACGCGGCGCCTCAGACGAAGAAGCCGCTCGTTTCGAAAAACAAGAATGGCAAGTCGGCCAAGCCGGCGCCGCCTGCGACCAAACTGCCAACCGGTGCTGAAAAGACCGAGCACATCGAGATGGCTCCGGTCGATCCCAAGAAGCGGGATGAGGCACTCAAATCGGCGGCTCGAATTGATGCCATCGTCGAGCGGCATCTCAAGTCCGTGAACCAGCAACCCAATGCCGCGTCGAGCGACTCTGAGTTCTTGCGCCGCACCTACCTCGATATCACTGGAACGATCCCTACAGCCAAGCAAGCCGCGATGTTTCTGGCTCAGCGGGGCGAATCGAAGCGCGTGATTCTCATTGACCAACTGTTGAATCGCCCCGGCTACGCCAGCCACTTCTACAACTATTGGGCGGACATTCTGCGACTTCATGACCGTCCTAATGAGAGCAACTATGGTCGGCCTTACGCAGACTGGGTCAAGGAGTGCTTGCGAGAGAACGTCGATTACGACTCGATGGTGCATGAGATGCTGACGGCCAAAGGTCGCATCTGGGAGAACCCAGCCGCAGGCTATTACCTGCGTGATACGGGCATGCCACTCGACAACCTCAACAACACGATCCGTATCTTCTTAGGAACGCGCATCGGCTGTGCTCAGTGTCACGACCATCCGTTCGATCGCTGGACTCAGAAAGAGTTCTATCAACTGGCAGCCTTCACCAGCGGCATGGAATTCAATGTCGGCAAAGACATGGCCATGAAGGTCAATCAGAAGGACATCGATGCCAATGGCATGTCGGAGTCGAAGGAGAACCGAGAGGCTCGACAGATTTTACGATTCAATCGACCTGGCTTGTGGGACAACGAAAAGAAGCAGCTCAAGTTCCCTGAGAACTACAGCTATGCCAACGCGAAAGCTGGTGAGTTGGCCAAGCCGGCAGTCATTTTCGGCAAAGCGCCAAGTAATATTTCTGCCACTGAGCGACGCGAGATCTTCGGCGACTGGGTGACCGGAGCCGAGAATCCACGCTTCGCATTGACCATTGCGAATCGACTTTGGAAGCGAGCGATGGGTGTGGGTTTGATCGAACCTGAAGACGATCTGAAGGACGACTCGAAGGCCAGCATCCCCGAGCTGATGGAATATCTGACCGCTGAGATGAAGCGACTGGACTTCGACCTCAAGGAATTCCAACGCATTATTTTTTACACCAAGACTTATCAGCGCAAGGTGACC
The DNA here is from genome assembly GCA_900299185.1 of Planctomycetaceae bacterium. Classification (GTDB taxonomy): domain Bacteria; phylum Planctomycetota; class Planctomycetia; order Planctomycetales; family Planctomycetaceae; genus AM-0621. The sequence goes on along the minus strand of OMIV01000079.1, from coordinate 6,938 downwards.
TACGGCGATCTGCCTGCCGATAAGCCCTACGAGTTCCCCGGTCCGGTGTTGCGTCGCATGACCGCCGAGCAAGTTTGGGATTCACTGCTGACTCTCACGATGGAAGACCCCGAGAAGATCCTGCGACCCGATGACGACGAGTATCAGAAGATCGTGTCTTTGAATCCGACGGCGACCGTCAGCGAAGTTATGGATCGCGCGAAGAAGCTTGAGGAGTACCGCAAGGACGAAGGCAAAGCTCGGTCGAAGCGGCAATACAAAGGCCAAGAACTTGTTCGAGCCTCGGAACTGCCTCAGCCACTACCGGGCGGACACTTCCTGCGTGAGTTCGGTCAAAGCGACCGCCAAGTCATCGGCAGCAGCCACACGGACGGCACGGTGCCGCAGTTGTTGGCGATGTTCAATGGCCCGGTGACTCACATGATGCTTGAGCAAGGCTCGGTGATCTACAACGAGGTCACAGCGAAGAAGCAACAAGCCGACCAGATCGACACCATCTTCTTGAGCTTGTTGGCTCGCTACCCGACGGACGCCGAACGCACTGTCGCCAATCGAGAAATCAAAGAGGCCAAAGCCGCCGGTTTCGGCAACGTGATTTGGGCGTTGCTCAACACTCGCGAGTTCTTGTTCGTGCAATAATTGATTTGCTGATCTCGGCTTATCAGTCACTCGATCACATTCCAATGACTCCATCTAGTCCGCGTGAAGCGGCTGATTTTTAGGACCAACCAATGAACTTTGACCTCTCTCGAACTGACGACCTGACTCGTCGGTAGTTGATTACCAAAATCGCTCACAGCGTTCTGGGAGTCAGCGTCTTGCCGTTGCTTGACCGCGTTGGTTTTGCCGCTGATCCCAAGCCGGCAGCGAAGGGAACTTCGGCTGCTCGCGGCAAGGCTCAGAAGATCGTGTACCTCATGATGAATGGTGCTCAATCTCAATTGGACACGTGGGATCCAAAGCCCAAGAGCAAGTACCAAGGCGACACGAAGACCATTCAGACCAAGATTTCGGGCGTTCAATTTGGCGAGCACTTCAAGAGTCTCGCGGGCATTGCGGACAAGCTCGCGGTCATTCATTCGCTCGAAACGACGACTGCCGATCATCAACAAGCGCGGTACTTGCTGGAGACGAGCTACAAGATGATCGCGACGACGAAGCATCCCGGCATGGGCTCTTGGGTGCAGAAGTCGCTGGGACGGATTCACAAACAACTTCCGCCCGTTGTGCATGTCGGCGAAGGGCAGGGGCCGGGATATCTCGGAGCCGCGTTCGCTCCAGTGCCAATCGGTGATCCAGCCAAGGGACTGCAAAACACCAAGTCGCCGGACTACCTCAAGAACGAGATGTTCGACAAACGCATGAAGCTGTCGGAGTCCTTTGACTCGGCATTCCGAGCCAAGGCCAAGAACGCCAAGGTCAATGGCTACGACGATCTCTATCGAGAAGCGATTTCGTTGTTGCGCAGTCAGGATCTCAAGGCGTTCGACATCAGCACCGAGCCTCAAGAGCAGAAGGACGCTTACGGCACGACGCGCTTCGGCCAAGGCTGTCTGTTGGCTCGCAAGTTGATCGAGAACGACGTTCGCTATGTCCAAGTCAGCCTGGGTGGTTGGGACATGCACAACGAGATCTTCGACAACATGCCGAAGCTCGCGAGCGAACTCGACAAAGTCGTGGCGGCTCTCATTAACGACTTGCAGAAGCGTGGGTTGTTGGATTCGACGTTGGTCGTGTTGGCGACTGAGTTTGGTCGCACCCCCAAGATCAGTTCAACGACAGGACGTGACCATCACCCGGCAGCATTCTCGGCCATGTTGTGTGGCGGCGGCATCAAGGGTGGCCAGGTCTACGGCAAGAGCGACGACGACGCCTTTTATGTCGTGGAAGGCAACATGAAGCCCAATGATTTGAATGCGACGATTGCCAAGGCCCTTAACATTCCGTTCGACAAAGAGATTCATTCGCCGGACGGCCGACCATTCACGTTGGCCAACGGCGGCAAGCCGGTCGATAAGTTGTTGTCTTAACGATGAGTGTTTCAGCGAGGCCAAGTGTTGGCCTCGCTCTTTTCCATGCGGAGTCATTCTCCGTCGCCCGGCACCGGCTTTGATGGGCGTGAAATCGGTGCAACTCCTGATGAGCAACGAAAAGTTGCGGCGGCAAATCACGGTCGAGGCGGCTCGGCTGATGTATCAACTCCAAGAGACCGAGTACTACCGAGCGAAGATGAAGGCCGCTCGGCGGATCTGCCAAGGCTGGGTCAAAACGTCGGACCTGCCCAGCAACTCCGAGATCAGAACCGAAATCCAAACGCTGGCTTGGATGTTCGAAGGCGATTCTCGGACGGACAAACTCCGTGAGATGCGCGTCGAGGCATTGCGGATCATGCGGCTCTTGAAGCATTGCAAACCGAAGCTCATCGGTAGCGTGCTGACTGGCCACGTGCGGCAAGGCTCGGACATCGAGATCCATGTCTTCGCGGCCAATACCGATGCCGTAACGAGCGTGCTCGACAACGAAGGCATCACTTACGACATCGAGCACAAGCACATTCGGAAGCACGGTGAAGAGCGAGTTTTTACTCACATCCACATCAAGGATCGGTTTCCGATCGAGCTGACGATGTACTCGCCGGATAAGGCCACTTTTGTTTTCAAGAGTTCGGTGACCGGCAAAGCGATGGAGCGAGCGACTTTGCCCGAGCTGGAAGAATTCTTGCGGCAAGAGTACCCGGACATCGAATTAGAAGCCGAAGTCGTCGCTGCCGAGAACAAGGTCGATCGCTTTCAGGTTTATCGTTCGCTGTTGCTGCCATTGGATGGAGTTCGTCAATCCAAGAAGTGGCATCCCGAAGGCGACGCGCTGACTCACAGCCTGCAGGTCTTTGATTGCGCCGTTGACGAACAGCCCTATGACGAAGAGTTCTTGCTTGCCGCGTTGCTGCACGATGTGGGTAAGGGGCTAGATCGCGACGATCACGTTCAAGCCGGACTCGAAGCATTGGAAGGCCACATCACCGAGCGGACGGCGTGGCTCATCGAGCATCACATGGCGGCCCATGCGATTCGCGATCACTCGATCGGTCATCGCTATCACCAACGGTTGAAAGAGTCTCCCGATTACGAGGACCTCATACTGCTTGGCGAATGTGATCGCGGCGGCCGAGTGAAAGGTGCTCGCGTCACTGAAGTTGAAGACGCTCTCGACTACATCCGAGATTTGGCCCGGATGTATGGCTAGGTTTTTCGACGCTCAGAATTCGGGGCGCCAATCTCAGTCGCGGAATGACTGACTAAGTCGGCAAGTTGCTCCGCGACTTGCTGAACCCGAAGTAGGAAACGCTCCCGAGTGCGTTGCTGCCCAGCGGTATGCGACGCACTCGCGGGTACGATTGCGATGGTGGTTTTCATTTGAGCGAAGTCGGATTCTCGCGGTTTATGAAGGATGAATCCGGCTGCTTGGTTCGCTGTTTGGACCCAATTACCATCCGCTCGCATTGGCGTTCACGCCATCGGTCGCAAGCCAGTGATGCCGCGGCCATGACCTCAAATTCTTCCCCACACCGAGCACCCAATGGCAGTCAGCTACAAAGACGCGGGCGTCGATCTTGAACTCTATGACCAAGCGATGGCCAAGTTGCCGAGCATGATGGAACGCACCTTTACGCCGCGCGTCATGCGTCTGACCGATGGCTTCGCCGGGTTGTTTCGGCTTGGCTCCAGCAAGAAGTTTGCGAAGAACTACGCCGACCCCGTGCTGGTCTCGGGCACTGACGGTGTCGGTACCAAACTCAAGGTGGCAATCGCGGCGAAGAAGTTCGACACGGTCGGCATCGACCTCGTCGGCATGTGCGTCAACGACTGCCTCTGCATCGGCGCGGACCCGCTCTTCTTCTTGGATTACCTGGCACTCGGCAAGGACGACCCGGAACTGATCGCGACATTGGTCTCCGGCGTTTCGAAGGGCTGCGAAGAGACCGGCATGGCGCTGATCGGCGGCGAAACGGCCATTATGCCTGACGTCTATGCGACCGGTGATTTCGACATGGCCGGCTTCTGTGTGGGAGTTGTCGAACGCAAGCAACTCATCGATGGCTCGGACATCAAGCCGGGCGACGTCTTAATTGGGTTAGCATCCAGTGGCTTTCACTCCAATGGCTTCAGCCTCGTGCGCAAGGTCATCAAGGACGCCAAGCTGAAGTACGACAAGCTCATTCCCGAGTTCGGCAAGCCGCTTGCTGAAGTGCTGCTCGAACCCACTCGTCTCTATGTGAACTGTGTGTTGGATGTGTTGAAGTCGCATAAGGCCAAGTCGACGGTGCATGGTTTGGCTCACATCACTGGCGGCGGCTTGGCGGACAACATCGTGCGCATCTTGCCGGAAGGCTGCCGAGTCACCATCGATCGCAACACTTGGGAGCGACCGGCGTGGTTCCCCTGGTTGCAAAAATTGGGCGGCATCGCGAACGACGAGATGTACCGAGTCTTCAACATGGGCATCGGCTTCGTGCTGATCGTGAAGCCCAAGTCGGCAGACAAGATCCTGAAGAAAGTTCTGGAGCACGGCATTCCGGCCAGCGTGATCGGTCATGTGGCGGCCGGCGATAAAGCCGTCGAGCTTGTGAACTAGTCGCGGTGTTAAGGACTACATCAAGCAAACCGAAGTCATCGTCGTCACTAATCGTCGCGGGGCGTACTCATGTCGCATGAAAAACTTTGGGCTCCGTGGCGGTTAGCTTATGTCGCTAGCACCGATCCCAAGCCGACTCCGAAGTCTGCCTGCTTTCTGTGTGATTATCGCGACAGTTCTGCTGATCGTGAGAACCTCGTTCTGCTCCGCAGCAGTCATGCGTTCGTGGTGTTGAATCGGTTTCCGTACAACAACGGGCATCTCTTGGTGGCGCCGTTGGCCCACAAAGGCGACCTTCGCGATCTCACCTCTGAAGAGTCTGCTGACTGTCAGAGGTTGCTCGAACGCATGATTTCCGTCCAAGAGGCGGTGATGAAGCCCGATGGCTTCAACGTCGGTCTGAACCTAGGCCGCGTGGCCGGCGCTGGACTGCCCGGCCACATGCATTGGCACATCGTTCCGCGTTGGAACGGAGACGCCAATTTCATGCCTGTGGTCGCAGACACCAAGGTCATCCCGCAATCTTTGGATGCCCTGTTCGAATTGCTGTCGGGAGCCCTCGGGGAGGGTTAAGCGCAGCGGCTTGGCAGTTCGCGAGCATTGCTGATCGACGATTGGCGGTCGTCTGAGATCTTTTTGAAAATTCGTGGCCCGACTTGTCCCTCGTCTGCGCACTGTGTGCGGCGCAGCGCGATGGGTGGAGACGCTGCCGCGAGGTCAGTCACGAATGTCAGTTCGGTTGATGCCCTGAAAGGGACCTTAATTCTCCACTCGCAGCATGTTGGGCCACATGCTTCTCATCGTCAGTGGAGAAATTGGAACATGGTCTTCGCGAATTGGTTGGGATCGGTGTCTACTCGTTTGGCGGCGGTTCGTAGAGGAGCGAGTTCGCGACGACTCGGGCGGGGACTCAAACGGCGGCAGCAGGCGCGACGGGCAGCTCTGGTTTCGGAAGCTCTCGAACTCCGGCAGTTGCTCTCGGCGATCACTGTCGACACGACCGTCGATGAGAGCGATGGCGACTTCAGCGCGGGCGACCTTTCTTTGCGCGAGGCCATTCAGCAGGCCAATGCCTCTGCCGGTGCTGACCTCATCCAGTTCAACATCGGCAGCGGGCAGCAGACCATCACGCTCGGCAGTGCGCTGCCTCGAATTACGGATGCACTGACGATCGATGGCACGACTCAGCCGGGATACAGCGGCACGCCGCTCATCTCGATCTCGGCGGCAGGTATTTCTGATGTACTTTCTGTGTCAGGCGCCGGAGTTTCGTTGTCGAGCTTTAAGATCACGGATACCGGCAGCACGGCGATCAATCTGCAGAATGCTTCGAACTCTGTGCTCGATGACATCGATCTCTCTTGGAACGGCACTGGCCGTTCGGGAATCGGCGTGCTGGCTCAAGGCGGAGCGAACATCGCCATTTCAAGCATCAATGCGAGCAATCGCAGTATCGGGCTTTATGTCGCTGACAACATTCAGGACGTGCAGCTTACCGGCAACAATTTGTCGAATACTGATACCGCCATCCTGCTGCGTTCAGTCTTCGACGGCAGTGATGCCGACTCTGTGCCGTTCGTCGCGTTCGACAATGTGATGACCGGCAGCGGTCAGGCGTTGAGTCTCAACAACCTGAGCAATTTCACCATCGGTGCAGCGGGATCTGGAGCAACGATCGAACTTCCAAACGACGGTTCGCTCGGTGGCATGGGTCGACCGATCGAAATGCAAGCTGTCAGCAACGTCGCGATTACTGGCCTCAATCTGTCTTGGACTGGAGCTGGTCGAGGCGGATTCGGCGTGATTGCGACGAGCGGCAAGAGCGTCACTTTCTCGCAACTCAACGCGAGCAATCGCAACATCGGTATTTATGCCGCTGATGGCATTCAAGATGTCGAGATCACCGACAACAACTTGTCGAACACCGATACCGCCATCCTGCTGCGATCGGTCTTCGACGGCAGTGATGCGGACTCATTGCCGTTCCTCGTGCTCGACAATGTGATGACGGGCAGTGGTCAGGCTTTGAATCTCAACAACCTGACGGACTTCACGATTGGTGCTGCGGGATCGGGAGCGACGATCGAACTGCCGAACGACGGTTCGCTCGGCGGCATGGGGCGACCGATCGAAATGCAGGCCATCAACAATGTCGTTGTTGATGGGCTTGATCTGTCTTGGAGCGGAGCAGGTCGAGGTGGATTTGGCGTGCTGGCCTCTAGCGGCACGAACATGACGTTCTCGCATCTCAACGCGAGCAATCGCAACATCGGTCTCTATGCGGCCGACGGTGCTCGCGACGTGGT
>OMIV01000078.1 GCA_900299185.1 Planctomycetaceae bacterium | reverse complement strand
TCACAAGCATCGCCAATGCGGAGTCGATGAAGTTTGCAGCCGAGTTAGTGAAGAGGGCCGCTGCTGACATCGCAGGACCTCTCCCTTGAATGCCACATATTTCACACACGCGATTCACGAGGCGCCTCATGCTGAGCCCACTTCAAATTGATCCCGAGACACATTGCCGTCTTGGCACCGAGATCTATGAGCAACTGCGTCCTAAGTTGGAGCGATCCGACTATGGCCGCGTCGTTGCGATTGATGTCGACTCGGGGGCGTATGAGGTCGCCGATGAAACGATCGAAGCGGCGACTCGCTTGCGAAGCCGGTATCCCGAATCGCCAATCTGGTTTGTGCGCGTCGGGCAAGGTGATGTGCATCGGATGCGCGTTGGCTTTACTCGGTCATAGGACCGATAGGATGAATGGGACGTACAGGACTGATGGGATAGGGAATGACTCCTATTGGTCCTATCTGTCTCAAGTCTTTTTAATTTTTACGATCCGCAGTTTTGCAGGACTCATCATGCTGATTCGAATTGCTTTGGTGGTTCTAGTTTGTGCTTCGACCGCGTTGGCTCAGGAGAAGAAGGGCGAGGCGGATAAGACTCCGAAGGGCGGCAAGGAAGTGCTGACCTATAAGGATCATGTTGCTCCGTTGCTGAGGAAACATTGCGGCAACTGTCATAATCCCGACAAGGCGACGTCGGACTTCAATGTCATGACGTATTCAACGCTCATGCAGGGCGGGGCCAGCGGTGAGGCTGTGCAGCCCGGTAGTCCCGATCAGAGCTTGCTCTATAAGGTCATCGCGCACATCGACGAGCCCTTCATGCCGTCGAAGCAGCCGAAGCTGCCCGATGCTGAGATCGCGCTCGTGAAGCGCTGGATCGAAGCGGGTGCTCCTGAGACGGCGGCGAGCGCGGCGAAGCTCAATAGTCGGAAGGTCGAGCTTGATGTTACTTCGGTGACAGGCGGGAAGCCGGACGGGCCGGCTCCGATGCCTGAGAAGCTCGGAACGGTTGATCTACCCAAAGTGCTGAGACCGCATCCGGTCACGGCGATGGCGGCGTCTCCGTGGGCGCCGCTTGTCGCAGTCGCCGGACACGAACGCATCTCGCTCTACAACACCGAGACCCTGTCACTGATCGGCGAGCTGCCTTTCCCCGAACGCATTCCGCACGTCCTGAAGTTCAGCCGCAATGGCAAGATCCTCTTGGCAGGCGGCGGACATGGAGCGGACTCGGGCAAAGTTGTGCTGTTCGATGTTGTGACCGGTCAGCGGCTGCAAACGATCGGCGATGAATCAGACAGCGTGCTCGCGGCGGATATCAGTGCGGATCACAAGTGGGTCGCGCTCGGAGGACCGGCGAAGCTCGTGAAGATCTACGACACGAAGTCCGGCGAACTGCAGCACAAGATCAAGAAGCACACCGACTGGGTGACGTCGATGGAGTTCAGTCCCAATGGCGAGTACCTCGCGACGGGCGATCGCAACGGCGGCGTCTATGTGTGGGAAGCCGAGACGGGCGGCATCGTCTTCACGCTTGGCGATCACAAGGACTGCATCACGGGGCTGTCATGGCGAGCGGACTCGCAGATTCTGGCATCGTCGAGCGAAGACGGTCGCGTGATTCTGTGGTACGCCGAGGATGGATTCCCGACGCGCACGCTCAATGCGACCTCAGCGAATAACGCTGCCAAGATCGCTCCGCCGCGCGGCAAGTCATTGGGGGCAACCGGAGTCGAGTACGCTCGCAACGGCTCGATCGCGACCGTCGGTCGAGATCGCTCGGCGAAGATTTGGGGCACCGACGGCAGTTCGAAGTTCAGCGTCGAGACCTTCAGCGACATCCCAACCCGAGTGGTCTTCACGCACGACGGCGAGCGACTCGTCGTCGGCGATTACACCGGCAAAGTTCAGGTGTGGAACGTGAAAGACAAATCGCTGTTGGGTGAGTTGGGAGCCAAGTGACGCGAGTCGGATGCTTTCAATTGGGAGTCTCATCATCGCCAGCATCGCTCCGGCGTGCTGGCAATGATTCGTCGACTAACGAGGACTTGGCCCACAAAAAACAGCAGCGGCCCGCCAGTCATCAACGCGATGCCGATGTCCGGACTCAGCTTGAAGCGATCGGCCATCGCCCAGCAGAAGCAGATGATGACAACCAGTTCGGCAAGGCGACTGCCCATCAGCAGCCAGACGGTTTGATTCCATCCGCGACATGTCGGAGGAAATACATCCCGCTCGCGCGACTCATGTAAGCTGCTGTCGACCCACAATCGCACTTTGCCGATGACGCACAAGAACGAGACGAACAAGCCGCCGAACATCCAAAGTGCAGCAGAGATAAATCCCGTTCCAACAGTGAATTCGAAGGCTTCCTTCTCGACACCGAAACCGCGTTTGGCGGCTTCCACCAGCGCGAACCCCATGGCGATCAACACCAACGCGTACTTCGCGGTCGCTCGAATCAACAACAGGATCAAGTTGCAGACCGCGCGCTGCCGCCATGAGTCTCGACGAAGCAACCACAACCCCGTTTTGAAGTCCTGCCAAATGAGCTTGGAGCATGTGACCGCAATGGCGAATCGCGGTTGAGCGGTGACTTCAAACACCAACCAGCCAATCGCCAGCATCGCTCCCCAACCAATCGGCCATTTGAAAGACAACGACGTTGCGGATTCGTCTTCAGGCTCAATTTCAAAGCGTTCGGAATTCATGCTGGACCTTAAATTACAGTGCGAGTGGGCCAGTATTGTTCCTTGCTCGATGAGCTGCGAGCCGAACGTTGCGGGCGAATGAATTTGTCGGAGTGATGAGTCGGCAGTCGTTGAAATGATTGCTCGCTGCTCACCGCTGCTTGTGGGGTGAGCAGACTGCCTTCGGTGTCGGCGAGTTGATCGTTGCCGGTCGCGTTGTGTGGAAACCCACAATTCTTAGGCGTTTCTTGCGCGTTCGCAGACTTGTTGAAGAGCGTCGTCGGTTGTGGCACGGGCATTGCCTTAGCGGTGGCTCGTCCGTGTGACTGAGTTTGATGCTCTCAGGATTCGCTCTCCGCTAGCTCTCAGATTCAGCCGACGTGTGAAGGAATACCATGTTTCGGCTCTTGATGGCTCTTGCCTATTGCCCCGTCGATCGACGCGCTCTTTCCGATCGACTGTCGCTCTTGAGTTCGCTCGCGGTAGGAAAAAGTACTGCCAGTTGGCAGCAATCAGCGTCCGAGTACCACCGGGGTCGGGTCTACGAAATTTCGAAATTGGCGGGATGAGAGTCTGTTTGCGATGACGGAATTGGCACCGCCAATTTCGAAATTTCGTAGACCCGACCCCTCGCTGAAAAACGCTCGCGCGTCGCGACTGATGCGACTTCTGAATTGAGTCACCGCGCTACCGGTCTGCGCTGAGATTGGGGCGAATCGCATACGAAGGAATCTTCATCGTGATCACGGCAGGTAAAAGTTCAGACATCAAGTTTGCGTCGTTCAACACGCCGCAGATGCGCGTCTTTCATGTGACGTGGATGGCGTTCTTCTTGTGCTTCTTTGGTTGGTTCGGACTCGCTCCGATGCTCAGTGTTATTCGCGAGGATCTCGGACTGACGACCGATCAAATCGTCACGACCAATATGTGGGCCGTTGCGAGCTGCGTTGTGATGCGATTCGTCATCGGATGGCTGTGCGATGCGGCTGGGCCGAGGATCACTTACTCGGCACTGTTGGTGCTCGGGTCCATTCCGGTCATGTGTGTGGGGCTCGTCGGTGATTACACGAGCTTCTTACTGATGCGAATTGCGATTGGGATGCTCGGGGCTTCGTTCGTCATCACTCAGTTTCATACGTCGCAGATGTTTGCACCGAACTGCATCGGGTTTGCGAATGCTCTGACCGCCGGTTGGGGGAACTCGGGAGCTGGTGCGGTTCACTTCTTAATGCCGGTCTTGATGACGACTTGCGCAACGATGCTCGGGTCGCAGTCGCTCGGCTGGCGTGCGGCGATGGTGGTGCCCGGAGTGCTGCTGCTCGTGATGGGGGTGGCATATTTCTTACTCACTCAAGATGCACCCGGCGGTTCGTTCGCAGAGCTACGTGCTAAAGGGCAGATGCCGCCCAAGAAGGACGCGGCGGGAGCGTTCTGGGAAGCGTTTCGCGATCCCCGCGCATGGATGTTGTTCTTCATTTACGGAGCGTGCTTCGGCATCGAGCTCGTCATTGATTCGAAGATCGCTCTCTATCTCACCGACTACTTCGAGATGTCGGTCGGCACGGCGGGACTCATCGGGGGGTTGTTCGGCGCGATGGGATTGTTTGCTCGACCGCTTGGCGGTTGGATCGCGGACCGAGCGGGACGAGTCGGCGGGCTGAGGGCTCGCGTGTTGTGGATGTTCCTCGCACTGCTCGGGCAAGGCGTGCTGCTGATGGCCTTCAGTCAGATGACGTCGATGGCGGCGATCATCCTGCTGCTCGGAGTGACGGGGCTCTTCGTGCATATGGCCTGCGGAGCGACCTACGCCGTCGTGCCGTTCATCAACAAGCGAGCGACCGGTGCCGTATCGGGCATCGTCGGAGCGGGCGGCAACGCGATGGCTGTGACGCTGATGTTTCTCTTCAAGCCGGACTTAGTCGGCTTCGGATGGCCGGTCGCGTTCTTCATGATGGGTGCGGTCGCGGTGATCGTCGCGTTTGCAGCGTTTGCCGTGCGGTTTTCGGAAGAGGCCGAAGCGGAGTTTCGCGGGACGCAGATGCCAACACCGAAGCCGGTGTTGGAAGGGGCGTGATTGTGGCCGAGTTGCACCGCAACTCGGTGTCTTATCCCCCTCGCCCCGGGACTCCGGGGAGAGGGGTTAGGGGGGAGGGGATTGCCAATCCATTCGCCGAAGAGCCCCTCACCCCCGGCCCCTCTCCCGGGAGTACCGGGGCGAGGGGAGTAATTGCCTTATGCCCCAACGGGGCAGCGGAAATCAGCCTAGGGCAAGCGACCAACGGGAGCGTCGCCCTAGGGGACAGAATCACACAAACCGTGCCCTGAAGGGGCACCGGAAGGTGTAAGACGCGTTCCAGTGTCCCTTCAGGGCACTACCAATTTCGGCCGTCTTCCTAGGGCGGCGCTCGCTGGCGCGAGCTTGCCCTAGGCTGATTTCCGAGGCCCCTTTGGGTCGAAGACAGAAAGTTCAAGCATGATCTCTCACGCTCCGATTCCTGTGACTCCGCCGAGTCAGCGCAAGACGGTTGTCGTCATCGGCAACGGAATGGTCGGGCAACGCTTCTGCGAGAAGCTCATTGAATTCGACTCGCGCTCGGAATGGCGGATCGTCACGTTCTGCGAAGAGCCGCGCGCGGCTTATGACCGAGTTGGACTGACGACCTTCTTTGCTCATCGCGATGCCGAGAAACTCATGCTCGCGCGGCGCGACTGGTATCAGGAGCATGGCGTTGAACTGCATCTCGGGGACCGGGCTTGCGAGATTGATCGCGAATCGAAAACCGTGCGGTCTCAAAAGGGCGTGACGATTCAATACGACGTCTGCATCCTCGCGACGGGCTCTTATCCCTTCGTGCCGACGGTGCCCGGCATCACCAATCGCGGCGTCTTCGTTTATCGCACGATCGAAGACCTGCAGCACATCATCGAGTACTCCAAGAAAGCAAAGACTTGCGCAGTCATCGGCGGCGGATTGCTCGGGCTTGAAGCAGCGAAGGCGGCGTTTGATCTCGGTCTGCAAGCGTCGGTCATCGAGTACGGCGGTCGGCTCATGCCGAGGCAAGTCGATGACGCGGGCTCGCGGATGCTCGTGAAGAAGATCGAAGCGCTCGGCGTGAAGGTGCTGCTCAATAAGGGCACGAAGACGGTGCTCGGCGAGCAGCATGTTGAAGGCATCGAGTTTCAAGACGGTTCGAAGATCGACGTTGAGATGCTCATCGTCTCGGCTGGCATTCGACCGCGCGATGACATTGCGAAAGCGTCCGGCATCAGCGTCGGTGAACGCGGCGGGATCTCGGTCGACGATCATCTGCGGACGTCGGATCCCAACATCTTCGCCATCGGGGAATGCGCATTACATGGCGGAATGGTCTATGGCCTCGTTGCTCCCGGCTATGAGATGGCTGAGATCGTCGCCTCGAACATGACCGGCGGAGAGAGGACGTTTAAGGGCACCGATCTCTCAACGAAGCTCAAGCTAATGGGCGTCGATGTCGCGAGCTTCGGCCAATACGAATTCAAACCCGATGCCGCGACGCCGCTCGTTTTCGAGGATGCGTTTAACGGCATCTATAAGAAGCTGGTCTTCAGCAATGACGGCAAGCGGTTGCTCGGCGGCATTCTGGTCGGCGACACGAACGAGTACGGCACGTTCTCGGCGTTCGCGAAGAGCGATGCTTCGTTACCGTGCGCTCCGCATGAGCTGCTCGTCGGGAAGAGCGGCGGGTCGGCGCTTGGCGGCGTCGATGCGATGCCGGAGTCCGCTCAGATTTGCTCGTGCAACAACGTCAGCAAGAAGGCGATCTGCGACGCGATCGCGGGCGGCTGCGATTCGGTCGCCGGTATTAAAAAATGCACCCGAGCCGGCACCGGCTGCGGCGGTTGCGTGCCGCTGCTGACGGACCTCTTCAATGCCGAGCTCAAGAAGGCCGGCAAGACCGTCGTGAATCATCTGTGCGAGCATTTTCCGCTCTCTCGCACCGAGCTGTTTGCAGTCATCAAGGTGCAGGGACTCAAGACGTTCGACGCGGTGCTCGCGAAGCACGGCAAAGGGCACGGCTGCGAGATCTGTAAGCCGACCGTCGCGTCGATCCTCGCGAGCTTGTGGAACGAGCATGTGCTCGATGACGACCATAATTCGCTGCAAGACACGAACGATCGCTTCCTCGCGAACATGCAGCGTGGCGGTTTGTATTCGGTCGTGCCGCGTGTGCCCGGCGGTGAGATCACTCCTGAGAAGTTGATCATCCTCGGTGAGGTCGCGAAGGAATTCAGTCTCTACACGAAGATCACCGGCGGGCAGCGCATCGACTTGTTTGGGGCTCGCGTGCAAGACCTGCCCGACATTTGGGAGCGGCTCGTTGATGCCGGCTTCGAGAGCGGGCATGCGTATGGCAAGTCGTTGCGAACCGTGAAGAGTTGCGTTGGGACAACATGGTGTCGGTTTGGCGTGCAGGATTCGGTCGGTTTCGCGATCCGCATCGAGCACCGATACAAGGGCGTGCGTGCTCCTCACAAAGTGAAGATGGCGGTCAGCGGTTGCATTCGTGAATGCGCGGAAGCTCAAGGCAAAGACGTTGGGCTCGTCGCGACAGAGAAGGGCTACAACCTTTACGTCTGCGGCAACGGCGGGGCTCATCCAAGACATGCGGAATTACTCGCGGCGGATCTTGATGAAGAGACCGCGATCAAGCTCATCGACCGCTTCTTAATGTACTACATCCAAACGGCGGATCGGCTGACGCGCACGTCGGTGTGGCTTGAGAAACTTGAAGGCGGCATTGATCACCTTCGCGATGTTGTTGTGAGCGACAAGCTCGGCATCGGAGCCGAACTCGAAGCGATGATGCAACGCTTGATCGACACCTATCAGTGCGAGTGGGCAACGGTCGTCCGCGATCCCGAGAAACGCAAACTCTTCAAGCAGTTCGTGAATAGCGACGACTCGGAATCGTGCATCGAGATCGTCAGCGAGCGAGGTCAGCCGCGTCCCGAGTTCTGGGTCAACGACACGGTCTCGCTCGAACAATTCCGCGAGGCGAGTGCGGCTGTGCTCGGCGACGATTCTTCTGAAAGTAGTTCTGATTCCACTTCCGACAGCAGTGAATTCTCGCCGCTCGAATGGGTGTATGCGGGCAAGGTGTCGGACTTCCCGAAGAACGGCGGAGCGACGATCAAGCACGGTCAGAGTCAGATTGCCGTCTACAACTTCTCATCGCGCGGCGAGTGGTACGCGAGCCAAAACATGTGCCCGCACAAGAAAGCCTTCGTGCTCTCTCGTGGCATCATCGGCGACGCAACGGGCGAACCAAAGATCGCCTGCCCGCTGCACAAGAAGACGTTCTCGTTGAAAACCGGCGAGTCGCTGCAAAGCGAAGAGTACTCGATCGAGGTTTACCCAGTGCGGATCGACGGCGACGACGTGTATGTCGAATTACCCCCCGCCGAGACGCTCGATCTGCGCCATGCGACTGAGATCGGTTATCGACAAGCCACAAGCTGCGCAAGTCATCGCGAACCCAGCTTCGCCGTATGAAGGAGGCTGCGATGAGAAAAGGATTTGAAGTTCACGCAACAGTTCTTACAGCAAGGGGCGTCTCATGAATGCGACGCTCGATGATGTTGAGACAACAACAGGTCGACCAACGCTCGTTACCCGACCGATGACGCTGCTCGATGTGTTGCTGGATGAGCAACAGGATTTGTCGGCGGTCGAAAAATTCTCGAACTGGCATGACGTTGATGGGCCGCCGGTGCAGGCGAAGTTTTATTCGTCGCTCATTCCCGCGAGTCCGCCGGGGCCGGGGCAGCAGTATGCGTTTGATGTTGATCTCGATCGCTGCTCGGGATGCAAGGCGTGCGTGGCGGCTTGTCATACGCTCAATGGACTTGATGAGCATGAGACGTGGCGCGATGTCGGGACGCTCATCGGCGGGACGAGTGCCGCTCCGGTCATTCAGCATGTGACGACTGCGTGTCATCACTGTCTGGAGCCCGCATGTCTCAATGCTTGCCCGGTCGATGCCTATGAGAAGGATCCCGTTACGGGCATCGTGAAGCATCTCGACGATCAATGCTTCGGCTGCCAGTACTGCACTCTGGCCTGCCCGTATGACGTGCCGAAGTACCACTCGGGAAAAGGCATCGTTCGCAAGTGCGATATGTGCTCGGCGCGACTCGCGGTCGGGGAAGCTCCGGCGTGCGTGCAGGCTTGCCCGCATGAGGCCATCAGCATTCGACTCGTTGAAACGCAGCAAGTCATTGAAGACTCCGAAGCAGCGGTTTTCTTGCCCGCCGCGCCAGATCCGCAAATCACTCTGCCGACGACAACCTTCCGCACGAAGCGCGTCTTTCCGAGGAATCTTTTGCCGGTCGATTATCACTCGGTCTCGGTGCAGCATCCGCATTGGCCGCTGATTGTGATGCTTGTGCTGACTCAGCTTTCGGTCGGCGCTTTCACGACGTTGCTATGGCTCGAACGCTGGGGCGCGGGCGAGGTGATGCTCAGTGTCAGGCGGCTGCATTCGTTGACCGCGCTGGTTATCGGCCTCACCGCATTGGCGGCGGCGGTGCTGCATCTCGGTCGTCCGCAGTATGCGTATCGAGCAATCGTCGGATTGAAGCACTCATGGCTCAGTCGCGAGATCCTCGCATTCGGAGTGTTTGCGAAGCTCGCGGTTGTGTTTGCAGCGACGCATTGGCTCGGTACCTCGTTCTGGCAACCGAGCCCACGCATTGAAGCGGCGCTTGGATGGTCGGTTGTCGTGACGGGGCTCATTGGCGTCGGCTGCTCGGTCATGATCTATGCAGTGACTCGCAAGCCGTTATGGGGCTTCATCGCCACGACCGTGCGATTCTTTCTGACGGCTGCGGTGCTCGGTGTCGCGACCATTTGGCTGACGACGTTGCTGCTGTCGTTCTTCGGACACGCAGGAGCGACGGAACTCATGGCGTCGTCAACGCGCCGCATCTGCCGCGCACTCATCTGGCTGAGTACCGCCAAGCTGCTCTTCGAAGGCACGTTGTTCCTGCACTTGCTGACTCGGCAAATGACGCCGCTGAAACGGTCGGCGGCATTGCAAAC
>OMIV01000077.1 GCA_900299185.1 Planctomycetaceae bacterium | reverse complement strand
GAGACAGGAGGGGTCGGGGGTGAGGGGCAACACAGGACACGCTTTGCTCGCAACTTCGATTGGCCCGCATGAAGTCGGCCCGAATACCCACTACCGAGAATTTTCCAAAACGCTGTAAGGTTCGAAATCGAGACCGGTATTCCTCGTACTAACTGCAATCGTCGAGTGGATGTCTTGCTCGATCATTCGCGGTCAACCACGAGGAAGCGATCATGATTCAAGTTCGTAAAGCTCAGGCGCGAGGTCATGCCAATCATGGCTGGCTCGATACTTGGCACACGTTTTCGTTCGCGAGTTACTACGACCCGCAGCACATGCGATTTCGATCCTTGCGAGTCATGAATGAAGACTATGTCGCAGCCGGTCGCGGGTTCGGGACACATCCTCACAACGACATGGAGATCGTGACCTACGTGCTGTCCGGGGCTCTCGAACACAAGGACTCGATGGGGAACGGCGAGGTGCTGCGGCCCGGCGAGTTCCAACGCATGACGGCAGGCGCGGGCATCACTCACAGCGAGTTCAATCCGTCGGCCAGCGAGCCCACGCATCTCTAACAGATTTGGTTGCTGCCCGAACGCGCGGGGCTAACACCCAGCTATGAGCAGAAGGCGTTTCCGAGTGCCGGACGACTCAATCAACTGCGGCTGGTGGCATCGCGCGCTGGCACCGACGGTTCGTTGACGATTCACACGGATGCGAGCATCTATCTGGCTGAGATCGAAGCTCAACGCGAAGTGCGACACACGATCGCTCCGGGAAGACACGTTTGGCTGCAAGTGTTACGAGGCAGCGTGAGCGTCAACGACATCGATCTCGCGACGAGTTACGGAATCGCGATCAGCGATGAAGCAGCACTCGCGATTCATGCGAATGAAGCAGCCGAAGTCATGTTGTTTGATCTCGTCTAAACCTTGAAGCCGCTTCCGATCAATCATCGCATGAGTTCCCCTCGCCCTTTGGGGAGAGGGGTTAGAGGTGAGGAGCTGCAACCATCCGGCATCCCTTGGGGCTCGAATTCGGCAGTGGCACTTGTGAGCGTCACTCGAATTTGAAGTCGGTCCTTTGTTGCCCCTCACCCCCGGCCCTTCTCCCCATAGGGGCGAGGGGAGTTTCTAAAGCCGGGAACGTCTCTCGGTTCATGTCCTCTATTCAATTCTGTATTGGCCTTTGGCCTGGTTCCTTTTGAGAAGGTGAGTTTGAAATGGCGAATGGAAAACTGTTGTCGGCAGTCACGATGGGTTCGTTGTCTCTGAAGAATCGCATGGCCCTGGCTCCGATGACTCGTGCCAGAGCCGGAGCCGAACGGCTGCCGAACGCTCGCATGGCTCAGTACTACTGCGACCGCGCGTCCGCAGGCTTGCTGATCAGCGAAGGCGTCGCGATCTCCGAGCAAGCATTGGGTTGGATCGGTTCTCCCGGCATCTACACCGCTGCTATGGAACGAGCTTGGCAAGACGTCACATCGGCAGTGCATCAAGCGGGCGGAGTGATCTTCGCGCAGCTCTGGCATTGCGGGCGGGCGTCGCATCACAGCTTCCGAGCAGACAACTCATTGGCCGTCGCGCCATCAGCGATTGCGATCAAAGGCGACTACATGCATACGCCGATCGGCAAGCAGCCGTATGAGGTTCCACGTGCCTTAGAGACCGCTGAGATTCCGAAAGTTGTCGAGGACTATCGCCAAGCAGCCGAGCGAGCGAAGCGCGCGGGCTTTGATGGCATCGAGTTGCATGGAGCCAACGGCTACTTGATCGACTCGTTCTTGCAGTCCAAGACCAATCAACGGACCGATCAGTACGGCGGCAGTGTCGAGAATCGCTTTCGGTTCCTGCGCGAGATCGTCGCTGCCGTCACCAGCGTGTGGTCTGCGGATCGAGTCGGCGTGCGACTGTCTCCCAACGGGGTCTACAACGACATGGGTTCGCCGGACTTTCGAGAATCGTTTTCGTATGCCGCGAAGGAACTCAGCCAGTTTGGGCTGGGCTACTTGCACGTCATGGATGGGTTGGCGTTCGGTTTCCATCAGTTGGGCGAACCCATGACTTTGGCCGAACTGCGACCGCTCTTCCGAGGGACGTTGATCGGTAATTGCGGTTACACCCAAGCAACCGCCGAAGCTGCCGTCAGCGCCGGTCATGCCGACATGATCGCCTTCGGTCGACCGTTCATCAGCAATCCCGACCTCGTAGAACGCTTCGCTCACGGCTGGCCGTTGAATCCCGACGCCGAGATGGCCGCTTGGTACAGCCCTGGCGATGAAGGCTACAACGACTTCCCCAAGCATCAGGGTTGATGAGATCGAAAGGAGCCATCGAACCAGATGCTCTGATCCTGCCACACGGAGCAACTCAACGAGATCGTGCGAGTCGCCGCCGCGAAGTCACTACACTCCCGCCGCGTTCAGGCCGGACAAGGTCTTACTCGGAGGAGTGTTTGTGATTCGTGAATCACCCGTGACGAGAGCTAGCTTATTGATGCGGCTACGTGACGGTTCTAATCAAGAAGCGTGGCATGAATTCTTGGAGCTGTATGGCCCGTTGGTTTATGGCTTCGTTCGTCATCGAGGACTGCAAGACGCTGATGCGGCGGACGTGTTGCAAGACGTGCTGAGGTCCGTGAACGGAGCGGTTGGGCGGTTGGAGTACGACAAGCAAAAGGGCGGCTTTCGCGCGTGGTTATTCGCGATCACTCGCAACAAGCTGACCAACTTCGTCGCCAGTCGCCGAGCCCGTCCACACGGCAGCGGAGATACCGCTCAGCATGAGCAACTGGCGGCGACTCCCGATCGATCCGACGCATGGGAGCAAGAATGGGAGCGTGAGTTTCAAAGACAAGTGGCTGCGCGAGCCATGCAGATCATTGAAGCGGAATTCGAAAGCCGAACGTGGCAAGCCTTCTGGCAAACAGCGGTCGAAGGACGATCGGCGGCAGACGTCAGTCGCGAGATCGGCCTTTCGACTGGAGCCATCTACGTCGCCAAAAGCCGAGTGCTCGCGCGATTGAAGTCCGAAGTCGAACGTCTGATGGCGGAAGAAGAATCGTGAAAGCTGCAGTCGTAACGCCGCGAGTCGGGTGGCATCTCAACTGGGGTTTGAAACCGCTGATGAACGCTTATGGAACGCTAAGGAAGACGATTCATCAGAGGGAATTGGCATGGTTTCGGCGGGCTCAGTGCAGTTGCCATAGCGGAATAACCGATGGCTCAATCGCGCAGCAGAACTCGCCAGAGTTTCGTAGCTAAAACCACTCGGAAGCTTGGCAACTTCCGCTACCCGTCAGGCCAGACCGGATCTTTTTCTTATCAGCGTTCCATAAGCGTTTATCAGCGGTTCAAACTCTGTCTTCCTCCGTGCTGCCTCGCCCTGAATCTCATGTCGGAAAAATGACATCATGAATCAAACGCCGTCTCAATGCGGAGTCGATTGTCCCACTGTGACCGAACTGCGCGAGCTCATTGCTGGCAGCTTGCCGGTCGAGCGCGAACGCGAGTACGTCGCGCATCTCGATGCTTGCGGAGCGTGCCAGCAAACCATTCAAGAGACGGCCACTGGCGATTCCACCATCCGTGAGTTGGTCGAGCACATTGATCAGAGTCAGCCCGCGAAGCAGTCGGCTTATTGGCCCGTGATCAACGCAGCCGATGGTGCGTATGCCGCGACCGTTGTGCCGGAGACAAAGAACCGACCGCGCGAAGTGCAGCCACTCAAACTCGACTTCTTGGCGCCGCCAGTGGACCCGGCCTATCTCGGTCGGCTCGATCATTTCGACATCGCGCGCGTCATCGGTCGCGGCGGCATGGGTGTTGTCTTTGAAGGCTTCGATACGCACTTACGCCGTTCGGTCGCGATCAAAGTGCTTGATCCGCAATTGCAGACAAATGAACTCGCGCGACAACGCTTTTGCCGAGAAGCTCGCGCCGCGGCGTCGATCACTCACGAGCACGTCGTCGCGATGCACCAAGTCTCGAAGTCTGACGGCGAGTCGGTGCCGTATCTCGTCATGCAATTGGTGCAAGGCGAATCGCTCGAAGCGCGGCTCGCGCGCGATGGTCGCTTGCCGGTCAAAGACGTGTTGAGGATCGGCATGCAAGCCGCTGCTGGACTCGCGGCGGCTCATGCTCAGAACCTCGTTCATCGCGACATCAAACCGGGCAACATCCTGTTGGAGTCCCCGCATGATCGAGTGAAGCTGACAGACTTCGGACTGGCGCGCATGACGGAGGACGTGAAGCTCACGCAGACGGGCTTCGTCACCGGCACGCCGATGTATATGGCTCCCGAGCAAGCACTCGGAGAAACGGCGGACGAACGAGCGGACCTGTTTAGCCTCGGGGCCGTGCTCTACGAAATGGCGACAGGACGAGCTCCATTTGCAGCTCCGACGGTGCTCGGAGTGCTCAAGAAGATCACCGAGGAAACTCCGCCGTCGCTGGTACAAGCCTGCCCCGAATTGCCTGAGTCAGCAGCGGTGCTCATCGATCAGATGTTGGCGAAGAAGCCAGCGCATCGACCGGTCTCGGCAACCGCTATCGCCGAAGCGTTCGCGGTCATTCTGACGGGCTTTGGTCCGCTCTCGCCGTTGCAGATCCCGGCGGTCGTTGAAGACGCAGCTTGTGAAGCCGTGCAAGCTGCGCTCAGTAAGTCCGGCCAAACGCCCTGTCATCGCAAGCGAACCATCGCGCGAGTCATCTACGGATCGGTCGGAGCCCTCGCCGGCATTTTGTTGACGGTCCTCTTCATGAATCGCGGCGCACCGGAAACGAACGACGCAGCTCGATCAGCAAATCAAGGTGTGGCGATTGCTACAGCAGAGTCCGGCGCGGACGGTACGAGCGGCTCGCGCATCGAACCGCAGGCCGTGTTGGCCGGGAACTCGGGACCGGTCTGGTCGATCGCCTTCACTCCCGATGGCAGCACTCTGGCGATGGCGATTGATGACGGCACCGTGAAGCTGTGGAACGTAGCCGAGAAGCGAGTGCGTTCCACTATCAAAGCTCATCCCGGTCCGGTGTGGGGTTTGTCGATCAGCCATGATGGCAAGCTGCTGGCCACCGGTGGCGATGACAGCAAGGTGCGGATCTTTGATCTCAACACGACTCAGGAAGTGAAGTCGTTGGAGCCGAAGTTTGGCATTCGCACGCTCGCGTTTTCTCGCACGACCAACGACCTGGTTATCGGCGGTCGCACAGGCCAAGTGGAAGTGTGGAACGCGGACTCGGGCGAACGCACGATCGCCACTTCGGGGCACACCGGAACGGTCATCAGCGTGGCGTACTCACCGGACGGTCGAACCTTTGCCAGCGTCAGCGGTGATAAGACCGGTCGCATCTGGAACGCGATGACCGGCGGCGAACAGCTTGCCCTCGAAGGTCACAGCGGCGGCATCTACGGAGTGGCGTTCTCGCCCGATGGCTCGCGGATCGTGACTGGCGGTTGGGACAAAACGGTCCGCCTGTGGGATACGGCCAGCGGTAGTTTGGAACACACCTGCGAAGGTCACGGTGGAGACG
>OMIV01000076.1 GCA_900299185.1 Planctomycetaceae bacterium | reverse complement strand
GGGCTACATCGTCTGGGGCATCGACGACATCACTCACGAGTTGGTCGGAACCAACTTTCGACCGAGGCAGGCTCGTGTCGGCAACGAAGAGCTTGAAAACTGGCTGACTCGTTTGCTGGCTCCTCAGATTCGCTTCGAGTTGCATGAGTTGGATTGGGACTCGCGGCACTTCGTCGTGATTGAGATCGCTCCGGCGACTCACACGCCCGTGAGGTTTTCGGGTGATGAGTTCATCCGCGTCGGTAGTCTCAAGAAGCGGCTGAAGGAGCATCCTGAAAAGGAACGCGAACTATGGTTGCGATTGAGTGCCTCGGCGGACTGGTCGGCAGAAGTGTGCCCCAATGCAACGCTTGATGATCTCGATCCAGCAGCGATCGCCTTTGCGCGGAAAGAGTACGCTCAGAGGAATCCGCATTTAGCTGACGAGGTTGCTGGTTGGTCCGACGCCACTTTTCTCAACAAGACCAAAGTGTGTGTTGATGGTCGGCTCACGCGAGCCGCCCTCATCCTGCTGGGCCGCAACGAAGCCGAGCATCACATCGCTCCGGGGTTGGCGCAGCTCTCGTGGATCCTCAAGACGCAAGCGGGCGACTCGTTCGACTACCGCCACTTTGGTCCGCCGTTGGTGCTGGCGGTGGATCAACTCTTCGCGCGAGTTCGCAATCTGACCTGTCGCTTCTTGCCGTATGGGACGTTGTTCCCTGTCGAAGTGCCGCAATACGACGAGTGGTCGTTACGCGAGATCTTGCACAACGCGATTGCCCATCAGGACTACTCACTGCGCGGTCGGATCTCAGTCGTTGAGTCGCCGGATTGGTTGTTGTTTTCGAACCTCGGTGAGTTCCTGCCGGGCACTGTCGAGTCAGCCATTCGAAACGATGGCCCGTCGCAGCACTACCGCAATGCGTGCTTGTGTCAGGTGATGGTCAACTTGGGGATGATCGACACCATTGGCAGCGGCATTCGTCGAGTCTTCATGAAGCAGCGGCAGCGCTACTTTCCGATGCCCGATTACGACGTCAGCAGCTTCGCCGGGCGTCCCGAGTTGCAGGTCCGAGTTCACGGCAAAGTCTTAGACGAGCGTTACACACGCATGCTCTATGCGCGACCGGATCTTGAACTCTGGGATGCGATCGGGCTCGACAAGGTCCAGAAAAACAAACCGCTGACTGATGCTGAGTTCTCGCCTCTGAAAGACAAGAAGCTGATCGAAGGCCGCCGTCCGAAGCTGTTCGTCTCTGCCGAAGTGGCTGTCGCGACAGACACCGTCGAGGACTACCTCGCCAAACGAGGCATCGACAAAGAGTATTGCCGGAAGATGGTGATCGACTTGCTGACTCTACGAGGGACCGCGACTCGCAAGCACATCGAGAATCTGCTGATCGGCAAGCTTTCGGACGTGCTGTCGATTGGGCAGAAATCAAAGTCGATCGACAACATCCTCCAAGAGATGCGGCGTGAAGGGTTGATTGTGGTCACGGGTTTTGGCCGAGGCGCGGTCTGGCAATTGCCTAAACCGGGATCGGAGTCGGAGATTTAGGTCATGTTTTAGGTCATTCCACCGGCATTCATTCGTCCTACCGCCATGTCAATTAAGGACTTACGAATGACCTAAAATCTGTGGAACGTCCGAACTTAGACAATTCCCAATGCAATTCGGCGACTCGTTGAAAGGTGTGAAGCCGCGAAGTAGCGATCACAGATCAGTGTCTTCTTCGCGTCGCCGCGTCTTCGCGTGAGATTGCCTTTGAGTTTGAAAGCCCGACATGAGTCCTGAGACGTTTCTGGAACACTTCGAGACCTTCGCCGCCGCACCCAACGGAGTGGCCAGGCTGCGCGAGCTGATCCTGCAACTCGCCGTTCAAGGCAAGCTCGTTCCGCAGGATGACGACGATGAACTGCGTCACAAAGACATGACAGTTGGGGACTTTGTCGAACTTCAGAACGGCTACGCATTCAAGAGCGAATGGTTTATCGCTAACGGGATTCGATTGTTGCGAAATGCAAACGTCTCGCACGGTGTCCTAGATTGGTCGGACGGAGTTTCGGTGACCGAAGACCGCGCAAAAGAGTTTGAGCGGTTCGCACTGTATGAAGGCGACATCGTGATCTCACTCGACCGTCCGATCATCAGCACTGGTCTCAAGTCGGCGCGCGTCACAGCGTCGGATCTGCCATGTCTTCTGCTTCAACGAGTTGGGCGAGTCCAATTCCGCGATTCACGAGTGCTCCCCGAATACTTCTCCATGTGGCTCACGTCTCCCGCCTTTATGACTGCGATTGACCCTGGCCGAAGTAACGGAGTACCTCACATCTCATCGAAGGAAATTCATCGCATCCCGTTCACCCCGCCGTCGGTCGAAACGCAGCGGCGGATTGTGGGGAAGGTGGACCAACTGCTGGGGCTGTGTGATGAGTTGGCCTCGCGGCAGGAGTCACGGCGAGCGGCGCGGGAGCGGTTGGTGGTGTCGACGCTGGACCGCCTCGTCCGGGCGAATCGCAACGCCCCCACCACGCTCGACGAGAACCCCCAAGCCGCGTCCGCCGAGGTCCATCAACGGTCGGCCCAAGCTCCCGCCGAGCCGCGTCCAACGGGCACCGACATGGCCTCCGACATCGAACGTCTGCGAGCCCACTTCGACCAGCTTTTCGAAACCCCACCCACGATCCCCCACCTCCGCCAAGCCATCCTCCAACTCGCCGTCCAAGGCCAACTCGTCCCCCAAGACCCCAACGAGGGCGATGTGCGAAAGGTGATTCATCGTGCAATCGAGAAGCGACAGCAGACGATTGAGACAAAAAGCCTCCAACGAAAAAAGCTCGTCGAATCAGTGACGGGAATCGGCCGCGAGGACATCCCATCGTCGTGGTGTATTGAACGGTTGGCCAATCTCGTCGATCCAGAGAACACGATTTCATACGGCGTCCTTGTTCCGGGAAACGACGTGCCGGACGGCATTCCGTTTGTCCGCGCTCAAGATCTCTGCCTTTCCAACCACCCAGCGAGGCCGAACAAGACAATTGCTCCTGAAATCGAAAGGCCCTATGCGCGAACGCGGCTCACCGGCGGCGAGATACTTCTCTGCGTCGTCGGAAGCATTGGGAAACTCGGAACGGTTCCCGATACTTGGGCGGGAGCAAACATCGCCAGAGCTGTCGCGCGCATCAAACCCATTCCTGAAGTTCTTCGTGACTACCTTTTGATTGTTCTTCAGGCGAAGGCGGTTCAAAGCTATTTCACCTCTACCACGCGAACCCTCGCACAGCCGACGCTGAACGTCGGCATGATCGAACAGACACCAATTCCCATCCCGCCGCTGTCCGAGCAAAAGCGGATCGTGGCGAAGGTGACGGAACTGCTGTCGCTGTGCGACGCCTTGGAAGCCAAGCTGACGCAGGCCGAGTCCGCCAGCTCCCAACTCCTCACCGCCGCCGTCCATCACTTGCTCAACCACGCTGTGGAGACCGTCTCGTGACGGATGCACTAGACCCGGCCAATCGCAAACGTATCGAAACCTTCAGGGAGGTCCTCGCCGATCTGAAGGCAGGCAAGGACCACAGCATCACGCGGCTGACGACGATCAAGTCGCTGTGCAAAGATCCGGCTGTCGCCGCAGCGTTCACAAAGTACTTGGCCTCGCTGGCAGCCGAAACACTCGCCACACAGTCCTACCCAAGTCATCTGTCCCAGGAACAGTGGGAGACCTTTCAACGGCTCGCCAAAGAGGGCATGGCGGCCTTAGAAAAAGGCGGATCGAAGAGCGAACTTCGCCAAGTACTGACCAGCGTTCGAAGCTCCCAGAATGTCCTCAAACACATTCACTGGAACAGCGTCCGCATCATCGAGTGCAGCGAGTTGTTGCAGATCGAACGCGCACTGGAATGCCTACTCGCAGATGGCGATCCATCGCGCGTGGCCTATGAGGCGGCTCGTCGCCACGCCGAGCGATATGACCCCAGCTACGGCACCGGATTGATCCCCAGTTCAGCCAATGCCCTCGAACAGATCATCGCGTTTTGGGACGAAACAATATGGCTTCGCATTCCAAACAGTGGCAGTTCGTGTTGAATGAGACCGAGCTGCTGTCACCGTGCGACGCATTCAAAGCCAAGCCAACGCAGGCCGAGTCGGTCACATCCAACTCCTTGCCGCTGCCGTTCACCGTTTGCTGCTGAACGGCTCGCTTGATCCATCTCAAGTTTCGTAGGGCACAATGGCACGCAACAACCAGATCACCGGAAACGTCGGCATGTTCTATGCCTGCTACCAGCTATCCCGCCTGGGCCTCAATGTCATGCCTACGATTAGGAACGCCAAAGGTTCGGACATCGTGGCTTACACTCAGGACCAACAACACTTCCTGACCTTTCAGGTGAAAACGCTCAGCAAGCTGTCGAACATCGACCTCGGAACGAATCTGGATGCCGACCGGTCTGCGTGGTGGATCGTCGTCGTCAACGCCTATGACTCGCCGACCGCGTTTATCTTGACGCCCGATGAACTCAGAGCCGCTGCCAAAGTCTACAAAGAACATTACTGGCTCCAGGGCTCGCGCTTGGACTCAGAAGCCACGCGAAACACCTGGGAGCGGATCGTGGCGAATCTTGATGCTAGCGAAGACGAGTAACCGGCATTCAAAGAAATCACTGGCAACTGAGCTGTGACGCCGTAGCAACCAAGCAGACGTAGTCCGAGTCTGATCGAAGTCGACGTGGCTCCGACGCCGTGTGGCCTGAGAGGACTTAATGGAGCGTTACTCGGCGTGGCAGACAGGTCTGGGAACTACGCTCAGCAGAAACCGCGAGGGGCTGATACTGCGTTGCTACGGA
The DNA here is from genome assembly GCA_900299185.1 of Planctomycetaceae bacterium. GTDB lineage: Bacteria > Planctomycetota > Planctomycetia > Planctomycetales > Planctomycetaceae > AM-0621. Next base: position 1,893 of record OMIV01000076.1, on the reverse strand, counting down.
CAGCCAGACTTCATGTCCTGGAATGCGAACTGAGTGAATGGTGCCGAATGCGGCAAATTGAGGAACTCTTCACGACAATCGTTTCGACGGAATCCGTCATCTGCGGCGGCGAGTTTTGGGTATGAGTAACCAATGCCGAACAAAATTTTAAGCACCATGAATTCTCATGTCATCGGCGCATTTTGTATCCAAAATTAGCACTTGGGAAGAACTGGAAGTCGTTGTCGTCCCTGAATGCAAACATCACATTACAGCCCAAAGACCTGCATGACGGAGCAATACCTTGCGGATGCCGCTCAGACCAACAAAGTCACACGAGATCCTCGTTATCTAGTTAGCCGACAAGTAACTTGCGATGCGGCGATTTGCGGGTCTTGAAGGCATTTACAAACTTGGGGGGGGGCGCAAGTGGCCGCATTGCTTCGGCAGATCGGAAACGGGTTTTGCCAAAGGCTTTTGCCAGTCTTTCAGTTCGATGCGTCAACAGTGGATGCAATTTAACTCGCCTATCGCACGCAAGAGCGAAGAGTTGAATCTCGATTTCGAAACTTGAAGTGTTTGATTAATTCGATGAATTCGACGATGCCAGTCCTCGGTGCCATTCAATATCCGAGCAGGTCATCGCTAGTCAGGGATCTTGTGAGAAATGAGCGAGCCAAGAATCTTAAGTAGCGCTGATCGCTTCAAGGAGCTGCTTAGTGAATTCCGCAATTTTCAGGTGCAGCTTGGTGATCAGCAAGTACAGATTGTGATTTACACCAACAGCTCGTGGCGTCCGGAAAACCAGCCGTGGGATAGAGAAAAAATGGCGATTATTTGCGACGTTTTAGTTCCCTGCGATCTCGATCGAAAACATTTCACCCAGGAATGCTCGGCTTTTATTTGCGGGTTTGGTGAGTCGAATAAACCCATTGTGGGCACAAAACGTCCCTATTATTGGAATCCAGAAAGTGAGGAATTCAAAAAGATTCGGGATCTATTTCGAAGGGCCGCAGTAGCGCTGCCAGCTGAATACTCAACATTCTTGAGCGATGCCGAGTATATTTTTAGCGGCGAGCCATCACGTCAATGGGTGGACCTGCTTGTGTTCATGCGTGGGCTGGTTGTGTACCAAGGTGTGGGGAAAAGATTTCGTCAACCTAAGTTGCTTATTGAACGTGCTCTGCTTGCAAGTTGTCAATGCATCGAATTGTTAAGGCTCGACACTGATGCCCCGTATTCGATCAAAGAAATTCAAAAGAAACGGCTACTTGATTTGACTCAGGTTCCCGCCCAATCGGAGCCTGCCACTAGTTTGCTAAAGGATCAAGAACGGAATGAGGCTAGGGATAGTGACACTCCAGCAAACGCCGACCCTCAAGATAGTGTCGAACAGTCGCAGCGAAAGAAGGCCGAACCAGAGGTCAAACGGAAACGCGATAATCAACTCAAGGATCTCAATGATCGGGTGCTGTCGGATGCCGATATCGAAAAGATTCACACTACATGGAAATCCAAAGTTCCGCGTCGTGGCGTAATCGCTTTATTGAAAGAGCGACACAGGCTCTCGGACGAAGTTGCGAAAACTCTTGCCGACCGGTTCCGAACACGAGAGAGTCGAATCAATAATGCGAAGAGAAAGTGAGTTGTCGATGCAAGTGTGACATCCACTTCACGACTATTTGTCACACTTCGCAAATTCTTCTCCGTGCAAATCTTTCGAAGCGTGATGCGACTCGCTGCAAGTGTGACAGATTACTTGTCACACATGTATGACGCACGTCACACATGCGCGTCTATTACTTCCGCATCGACGCAAGGCATGTCGTTCTTGCGACAGTCAATCTCGATGCAGGGAGAAAAGCAGATGGCGACGGTATCGACGACGAAGCTGGCCTACACGATGCGTGAGGC
>OMIV01000075.1 GCA_900299185.1 Planctomycetaceae bacterium | reverse complement strand
CTGCGGCGACATCCTCGAAGACTCACGTCCCTCACGGGCGAATGATTGGAGGAAATCTTACCCCCGCTGCCAAGCCCACTTCGCCAATCTCCGGCAGAATTCTCGGACAGGCTCCTAGAACGGTCGTGTGCCACGAAGTCGGCGATCTTTGCGGTTCCCCAACGACTTTCATCCAATTGCCGAGTGCGATTGCCCAGATGCTCTTTCTTAATCGCAGACGGCTGCCAGAATGAAGATGGAACAGCAATTACTTTCCGACTGATGCGGTCGAAGCGAAGACCTTCACATCATCCACCCACGCTTGTCGGGGAACGGACAGCCGAATCAACCGCTTCGTCGGATGGGCAACGCCTTCAGAGGCGACAGATGCTACTTGTTTCCCGTTGATGGAGACGCTGACTGTGTCGCCCGTGACCTTGACGAGCAGGTGATGCCATTTGCCTGTTTCCAGAGTGTTGGGGAACGTCTTCCGCTTTGAGGCTATGAACGCCGATTGCTCGGGAGTCAGCGTTTTCGCTTTCTTCGCCTCGTAATACTTCATGTTCATGGCGCCGGACTTCTTGTCATCCACCACGACTTGTTTGGAGCTGACGTCGATTTTGAAGAGGTGCCCTGCGTGGACCTCTTTGCAAGCCGGGTCGGCGATGTCCAAACCGAGGACATCCTTTTCATCTTCGAGCATGAAGCGCAGTTCGACGGTCCCATCGCGAAACTCGGCGGCGTGTCCGACGCTGACTGCATGATCGGCGGCGGCGTGCATGGTGATGTGCATGGCCCCGTCCTTCAGATCGACCTGCTTGTTGCCGCCTGCTCGGTTCTTGCTGTTCGTGGTCCAATCATTGCCAATGTCCTCCGTGGTTTCCTGCGACTCACTGCGGTCGAACTTGTCTTCAAAAACGAGCTTGCTGCGATCTTCGGCATATGCGGATGAAAGGACGGCAAGGGCGAGTGTCGCAACGGCGATCTGTCTCATGATGAATCCTGTGCGATGAGTTGGTAGTGTGACGGGGATTACAGCTTCATAACTCGCCGGCCGGAATCATCTATTGATTTTGGTTCGAGGCCAGCAAGCGTTTGGGCGTCTGGCTTGTCTTTGCCGAGCTTGATGGTGTGCTTGCCTGCAGAATAGACGCGCGGATGGAAGCGGCTGCCGTGAGCGCGAACCGTGTAGAGGACTTCGCCGGTGGCGTCCTCGATGACTTGCACAACGGGGTTGGTTCCGTTTTCGAAAACGAGTTCGGGCAGCCAGCCGGTGACTTTGCGGCCGTCGTTGTTCTCCATCGAGACAGTGATGGGCCAGCCGGGGAACTGAGCTTTGTCACCGTCGCCGACTTTCGAGAAACGCGGCCAGCACTCGAAGGTGATCTTCCGCGTCTTCTTATTGAACCGGATGAGGCCGTAGCCGTCGGCACGTTGCTTCTCATCCTGCATGTTCTCGGGGTTGGCGTAGGCGAGCATGCTGATTGGGTTGCCGAGCCCATCTTTGAAGTCGCCGGTCCACGGTAGCGGACTGTTCGAAACGGGATTCGGGCCGGGCTTCTCATCGAGCGGATGCCACCAGCGTCCGTAGATCGTGTTGACGATCGCCGGACTCGTGAAACTGAAAGGCCCGTCACCGAACTCGTCGATGCCATGCTTCACGACGACGGCCAAATGCTGGTCGCCGCACAGATGCGGAGCCCACGCGCGGCGGATCTCACGCAAGGCACGATTGCGACCGCTTTGTGGCCAGCCATTGCAATCCAAGTCGGCGAGCAACCGGCTATTGGGGCCGCCGTGCATGTGAACCGCTCCGCAAAAAGCTGTCGCGGATAGCACACACTTCATCTCCGCGCCGCCGCTGTAGTTTTGGCTCCACTCGCGAAGAAACTTTTCTTGTCGCGCTCCCAACAGTTCCAAGCCGGGCAGGTCGATGCTCTTCGGGTCGTACGATGGATCGTTGATGTGATCGGGTCGCGGCCCCATCTGAGGAATCTTGCCAGCGGGACCGGTCTTGAACTTTCGGTCTTCCAGAATGGCGAAGTCGATGCCGCCGACAGTCATCCTTGTGAAATAGACGCTGATGTCGCGGCTGACCGGCGCGGGATCGGGCGAGTCGGGCAGATGCCAACTTTGCTGCCGCTGCACTTGATTCACATACGCGGGGGGATAGCGGTAACCGCCGTCGGCATCGCCGGGGATGTGCGACTGACCTCCCTCTTCACCCCAAAGATTGCCGTGACCGACATCGTGATCGTCAGGAATACAAACCGTTGGCCGGTCGCGAATGACGTCGCGGAACTGCAAGCCGAACTCGATCCAGCCTGCCGTGTGTTCGGTGTGGCGATAGGTCTGATCGCCGCCGAAGAAGAGCACATCAGGATCTTGAGCGCGGAGGTTCTCGACAATCTCCGAGCGCGGCCCAATGGTGCGGCTGGAGTTGCAGCTCATGTTGGCGACAACGATCACATCCTTTTCGACCGGATCACGACGGATGAGACCTTCAAACATGGCCTTCTCGCCGTGACGCACTCGATAGGAGACGTTCTTCGAACCATCCCAGCCTTCGACGCGGAAGTGCGCGTCCCAGCCCGGATAATGGACCTCGCCCTTCGCGATCTCCCTCCACTGACCATCGCGTTGCACTTCGAGCCGCGCCACACGCTCCTCGCCGGGCTTCAGCGGGAAGAGCTGAGCACTCATCTTCAACACGCCGTTTTGCTGTGTGTAAAAAGCAAAACACACAACTTCCTCGCGCGGCACGTCCATCGACGGAGCCGGAGGTTGACCGCCGGCGTTCTTGCCTTTGCCTTTCGCGTTGTTGTTTTCCTTCTGCGCCGCCGACGGCAAGCCCTTCTGCCACCACTGCCCCGTCGTGAGTGAATCCAGCTGCGGGTTGTCCTTGCCGAAAGGGAGCACGGCATCTGGTTCCGCTCCGATTGATGCCGATGATGCGGCGCTCCATGAAAGTAGCGCGGATAGTTTCAGGAACAGGCGACGGGTGAGTTTCATGATGGAGTTTCTTGCTGCTTCTTGGATTGATGTGTGAGGCGTTTTCGATAGTCGCCTTTCGCTCCGCGAAAGGAATTCTTCTAACGCCGGAAGTCTCGGTTGACGTCGTTGCCGAAAGGACGCCGCAACGAAGACCTTTCGCGGAGCGAAAGGCGACTATCGGCCTGAGCCGACGGCTCGCTGGCTACCTCACCGCTCGGTAGAGACGTTTTCCTCGCGAGTCAAAGTGCTCGAAGACCAGTTCGGTGCCTACGGTGATTTGCAGAAATCCACCGTTGGGTGTCGGCGATGTGTAGAGCTGTCGAATGCGGGCCTCTGGATCGGAGCCGTTCTTGTCGCCCGGCGCGACTCCCATGCGAGCGTTCTCGTCGTTCAGCGCGCCGCAGGCGAACTCTTCGATGCCGTTGGGATGGATACTGTGGTACTGCCAGTGACGATCGCCACAGATGATCGTCAGCGGACCGATCTTGTTCTCTTTCAGCCAGGCGAAGAAGGCATCGGCTTCGTGGCAATAGCCATTGAGGTCGGCGTGGTTGTCGACCTTCCTGGCATCGTCTGGCCCGACCATCGGCGTCGGCGAGATCAGGAGTTTCCAGCGGGCATCGCTGGCCTTCAGCGTCGTCTGCAACCATTCGCGCTGCGTCGTTCCCCAGAGCGACTTTTCAGGACCGTCGGGCGTCTTATTGGGCGAGCGATAATCGCGACCCTCGGTGAGCCAGATTTGCAAATCCTTGGTGACTCGATGAGTGCGGTAGGTCGGTTTGTTGCTGCTCACTGCCATCATCGGCAGTTGCTCCCGAAACATGTCGATGCCGGTTTTCGGGAGCGGAAGACGATTGGTCGAATTGTCCGAATCGTCGAAGCGAAAGTCGTGGTCGTCCTTGGACCAATAGGCGGGCACACTGCGGAAGAACTCGATCATGCGAGGAAACCGAAACTGCTCGTGCCAGCATTGGCGTAACTGCGGGATCGTCTCGGCCACACGCAGCGGGTTGTCGTAGTAGACGATGTCGCCGGTCCCCACGAAGAAGTCCGGATGCAATTTCAGCATCGCCTCAAAGGCCGGAAAGCCGAGGCGTTTGTCGGCCTCCGTGGCAGACAGCGGACCGCTCGCTCTGCCAACTTTGCCGTGCATGAATTTGTTGTAGTTCATGCAGCTCCCCACGATGAAACGCACCGGTGTATTGATTGTTCCACCGGGCAAAGTCTTGAACGAACAGCTTGGTCCGACCAGCGCTGACGACGGCGTGGCCCCAAAGACGGCTCGGTAATGGTAAGTGGTGTTGGGCTTCAGGTCAGTGAGCTCCGCGCGCACGATGAAGTCGTGTTTTTCGGCTGCCGGTTGAAACGGAGTCCGCTGCGCATCGCGGAAGTCTTCGCGCGGGCTCCACTCAAAACACGCGACGCCCGCAGCGCCCGGCAGATCACCGTCGGCATCGAGTTGCGCTGCGCGGGTCAAACGCGTTTGCAGCAGCACGGTCGAATCAGTGACTTCGCCCGCCATCGTCCCTTGTCCAAGAAACAACGGCTCGGCCTTGGAGTCAGCAGCCAGCAGCAAAACTTGGCAAATGACAAATGACAAATAACTAATGACAAATATGCCCGTATGAATCGTTGATCGGACCGTAGCAGCGGGCGGGAGCGAAAGAGAATTTGTCATTAGTTATCTTTCATTTGTCATTGGCTATTGAAGAAAGCCTGCCGGGGGTGTCGCCGGTGTGATTCGCAGCAGCTATTTGAGACGCTCGTAAACTTGCCGAATCAACTCGGGATCGATCTGGCCGCGCTCGGCTTTTGCCCGGAATTCCGGCCCCATCTTCTTGATCTCGGCCAAGGCCTTTCTGAGACGCTTTTTGTCGATCTCGTTCTCGACAGCTTCTGGCTCATCGTGCTTGGGCAGGTAAGTCCGAAGTTCATCTGCCACGGCCTTCTGCTTAGGGTCCGTGATCAGATTGCGGCGTTCCAGAGGATCGGTCTGGTGGTCATAGAGTTCCTCAGTACCGTCCGCGTAAAGCGTGAAGCGATGCGTGGCCGAACGCACCGAATGATTCTTGAAACCCATGGTGGTGAGCGTCGGCGGTCCGGCCTCAGTCGGCGTCTTCTGCCAACCGGCGAAGCTGCGACCATCCAGCCCTTCCCTGGTCGGCAAACCACACAATTCAACCAGCGTTGGATACAGGTCGAGGAGGTTGACGATGCGATTCGATTTCAATCCCGCTGCCGAACTGCCGGGCACGCGGATGATTAAGGGCACGCGCGTGGACTCCTGCCAAAGATGGGTTTTGGCGTACCGCAGTTTTTCACCCAGGAACCAGCCGTGGTCGCCGCAGACGACGACGATCGTATTGTTCGCGTAACGGCTGCTGGCCAACTTGTCTAGGCCGTGTGGACATTAGAGAGGAGTATGGGATAGAGGTCGGTTTTCCACTCCTGCCACGGAAGGCTCAACATGT
>OMIV01000074.1 GCA_900299185.1 Planctomycetaceae bacterium | reverse complement strand
GTCTCCAACACGCCTTCGATTTGCAGCTCGCGATAAGCCCGCACGACGGTGTTGGGATTCACGGCGCATTGCTTGGCCATCTCGCGAACCGACGGAACAAGCTCGCCCGGCAACACAACTTTGCTGGCGATGGCAAATTTGATCTGTCGGACGATCTGATCGTAGATCGCCAGCTCGTCGCCCGGATCCACATGAATGAGCATGATCGCACCTTTCTACTGTACCATGTTGGTAGAACAGTAGAACGCTTCGCGACGCGAGTCAACGGGCTTGTTTAAGAAAATCGAATGCAGGCCAGCCTCAGTGACGTTGCCGACGGAGGTGAGTAATTCTTTCACCACAGAGCAGCAGAGAACGCAGAGGGCAGACAGAGAGTCTGATAGCCGCTGATGATCCCTCAGTTGATCTCGACGCGGCATTGGTAAACGCGTTGCCGGTCTCCGCGCATTCGCAGGTCTTCGAGCATCGTTTCGATTTGCGGTGCGACGAAGTCATTGAATTTGGGTCTGCCACTGAATTGCACACGCAGGCGTTTGTCGAAGCTCACGATCTCTGGCGTCAGCCACAGCGTGAAGTCGGTACCGGCTCCGGGGGCATAGAGCGAGATCGACGTCTCTTTCTCTGAGCCGTCTGACATTTCGACTTTGAAGTGAGTCGTCTTGGTTTGGACCGTGGGCGTCGCCGGTTTGGAAGTATTCGCAGTCAGTGTGATGCGGTTCCCTTTTTGAGGGGCAGGGGCGAGCGTGTGGGCTTTCATCCAGAAGAAGCGATTGTCGTTGGGCCGCATCGAGAAGACTTCGAATTTATGCGGCGGAGCGAGTCGCGTGCGCGTTTCCATCCAGGCAAACAGTCGGTGGATCTCGCCATAGAAGGACTCGTTACCGCGACCAGCGTACTCGGCATACAGCACGTCTTGTTGGCCGGGCATCATCATGGAATTGATGGTGCCCAAGTTGCGGTTCGTCTTCCTACCGCTGGTTGCAGAGATGGCTCGATCGAGCTGGCCGTTGATAACGAACATCCCGGTGTATTGGCCGTTTTGCTTCAGCAGGGCGGGTATCTCACCGACGATGCCCGTGATGGGGATGACTCCTGCGAATTCATCGGGATGAGAGAGCCCGATATCGAACGCGGCATCTCCGCCTTCCGAATGGCCGGAGAGATAGATGCGATCCGAATCGATGTTGAATCTCTTCCGCGCATCGCGAATCGATTGCAGCACGGCGAAGTGCGACATCGAGCCATAGTCGTAAGCGGTCGCATCCTTACTGAAGTACTCGGGGGCGATGACGATGTAGCCGTGACGTTGAGCTTGCAGTGGTTCGTCGGCATTGCCGCCCCACCATCTCAAGGACCACTCGGCTGGCCGTCGCAACGGACGCAGTGCCACAACGAGCGGATAGCGATGAGTCGGCGAGTACTCGGGCGGCAACATCACGTGATAAGTGACAGGCACATTCTCGTCTTCCACACCGGAATGCGGCTGACTCACGGTGACCGAGAACGGCTTGCCAACCACCGCTTCGGGCGTATCGAGCGGCAGCGGTAAGTGTGGGATTAATGACAGCACTGATTGCGGGCCGATGCCTTCTACCTTCATCGCGTCAGCAGCCAGCAGCTTGCGTTTTTGAGAGTCGGTTTCGCGTAGGTAATTCAGCATGAGCTGTCGGGCTCGCGCGAGACTCAGGACTTTGGTCAATGAGTCGATGGCAGCGCCTTCGCCCATCAGCCAACCCGAGTAAGCAATTGCCAGCTTCTCTTCGGGCGATCGAGTGTCGTCGCTGGCTTGTCGGATGAATGGTTTCAGTCGCGGCAGAGTTTCATAGCCAAGCTGTTCGGCGACTTCTGACCGCAAGGCTTCGAGGGCTTCGCGTTGGGCTTCGCTGCGAATCATGCCCTGCAATTCACCGAGCAACGCGACCGTGCGTTCGGTCTCGTCACGCGCGTCGTCGTACTCGGTGAGGAATGCGCGCAGGCGGCGCAGCGCGGCGGCGTTGAGTTGCTCTGTCGGGAATTGCTTCGCGACCGTGTAGGCCAGCTTGTGTTGATTGCGGTTACGACGACCGACAAGTTCGCTCAGCAGTTGCTCGGCGAGTTGTTGTCGCGCTTCGATTGCAAACTCGGCGGTCTTCTCAGCATGCTCGGGGAACTCTTTGGTGATGTTCTCCAATTCGCGCAGGGCTTCGACATAACGGCCCGCTTGCACATAGAAGCGAGCGATCGTCATCCGGTCGGCGGGCTTCGTCTGATCGGTGACTTTGCGAATCATCTCATCGAGCCGCGCTGGCGGGATCGATGTTGTGGGCAATGAAAAGTCGAGTCCCAGTTTGATTGTCGAGACCTTGACGTTCTGAGGTCCGATCTCCGTGATGACTTGTTGATAAGTCACCGGGCCGCGCTTCTCTTGGTACTTGATCGTCCGGCGTCCGTCGGCGTCGAAGAGAGAGACCTCTAACGGTGGGCCGAGGAACTCTGGGATCTGCGAGCTGCGATCTCCGCCCGAGCGATTCTTCAACTTGAAGACGTCGATCGTTCCCAACGTGGCGTCGTTATTGACGTCAGCGACGAACCGATCGCGCACGAAGTACCGCACCATGTTGGAGTCGACCATGGTGATGGGATAGTTGTCATTCACACCGCCCGTCTCGATGACGATGTCCGGCGAGATGGTCTGAACTTTCGACGGACGCCCTTCAATTCGTAAGCCGCTCTTCAGCACGACATGGCCGGCGAGAGCTTCCGACGAGAGTGGAGTGATGCCGATGTTGACTGCAGTGCCGAGCAAGCTCGCGATACCAAGCTTGCCGATGCGGCTCAGCCAACTACGGCGCGACTCGACACAATGAATAAATCGAATGTCGGACATAGAGCGGTACTGTCGAAAGTGAGCGGATCAAACACCACGAAGACTCAAGGTTGAGATTCGATAACGCAGAGACTCGGCCAGCAACAACTTCGGCCCGCAGTTCAACCTCATCTGGCCACCGAGAAAACGTGGCTTGCTGAAGTCTGCGGCGATCGCGCTCAGAACACGGATTGAGCAGCGCAGGCACCGATTCTTCGATTGGACCACCTCGCGACCAGTCGTAGACTCTGGCCGACGGTTCTCTCGCAAGCGATTCGCTTTCATCAGAAGACTCCATCATGCACGGCACAACACAACGACCTTTGGCTTTGGATCAGTGGATCAATCGTTGTTGGCGACGGCTGCGATTCGGCCAGTTCCTTAAGGTCGCGGCGGATTGGTTGGCGATGTATCTGCTGTTACTCGGTACGACCGTGCTCGCGGTTAAACTCGGTTGGCCACAGCATTGGCCGCATGTCATGTGGCTGAGCGTCGGCGTTGTACCCATCACTGTGTTGGCCGGTTGGTTGTCTCGGCGAAACCGCTTCACTCGCAACGAGTCCATCGCGGTGCTTGATCAACGTCTCGGTGCTGGCGGCTTGCTGATGACGCTGGTCGAAACTCCTGACAGTGAATGGCAGCATCACTTGCCGCAGATGGAGCGACTCTGGCAAGCCAGCCTGCCACAGATCTGGCCGACTCGATTTCTGCGTCAGATCGCTGTGCCGGCAGGGTTCTTGATTCTCGTAGGTTTCATCCCGCCTCGCGAAATTGCTGCCGCACCGTCGGCGAGTCCAGTCACTGCCGGGCAGCAGGCATCGCAGCAGCTCGAAGAACTGTTGGAAGAGATCCAAGCGGCAGAATTGTTACAGGAAGACGAACGCAAACAGCTTGATGCCGCGATCGAACGGCTCAGCGACGATACCTCGAAGTCGCCGCTCACTCATGAGAAGTGGGAGACGGTCGACGCGCTGCGTTCGCGTTTGAAATCACGAGTCGATGAAACCGCGGCGCGGATGGGGCAGCTCAAAGAAGCGTTGGGTTCGATGGCGGCCGCTCTGAATGGGAAGTCGTTTGAAGGCTTTTCGGCTGAGCAGCGCGATCGGTTGGAACGCGAGTTCTTTGAAACGCTGCAGAAGATGTCGAAGAACGGCGCGTTGCCGGGAGCTTCTCAAGACCTCAAAGACAAGTTGCAACGGCTTCTTAAGAGCGGTGAGTTGCCCGATGATCCGACTGAACGCGAAGAGTTGATGAATGACCTGAAAGAGTTCTTGGATCAAGAGGCCGACAAGCTTGATGAGCTGCGCGAGAAGTGCCGTCAGTGCCAGAACGGTGCGAAGCAACCCTGGCAGCAGGGGCAAGAGATTCAGCAAGGGCGTGCCGACGCCGAATTGACTTGGGGTGATGAATCACAGCTCGAAGGAACCAAGTTCAAAGAGTCGATCTTGCCGGAAGGACATGCCGACAAGCTGCGACAAAATGTCATTGGAGTTACAGGCACCGCGCCGGAAGTAACGGGTGGCGAAACGGCGCCTCGCACGCAGGCTCGCGAATCAACCTCTGCTACTGGCAGCGAGTCCTGGAACCGCACCGTTCGTCCGCGGCATCGTCCGGTGTTGCGAAAGTACTTCGACGAGAAGAAGTAGTTTGCTGGCCTGAGCGGTTGAAGCTGCGAGTCGCGGAGCGACTCGACTACGTAGCTCCGTTGCTTCGCGAATGAGGTTGGCAAGTACCAGAGTCGTCGCACTCAATAGCCCGTCGATTCAATCAAGCCAGGCCCAACAATCGATGCGATCGTTACTCGTTAGCCAGGCCCGAAGAAGTGGAACTTGAGTAGCTCCAGCCTTGCCGGAAGACTTCAGTTTTTCCGACAAGTTTCTCCAAATGTTGTAGGTTCATTGTCGAGCATGCGTAGGCTCGTCTGAGTTCTAAAGCTGGAGCAATGCGCTTGGCGTGAAGCTTGCATCGGACAGCGAAACCTCATCAGCGCATTGGTAACGCGGGATGATGCGACGTTGACGACTTCGACTTCGTGGCTTGATGGGAGCATCAACCCAACGCGGCAGTCATTAGCTTTGGATGACCGACACCACAGACGAACCTCGAATGCGATAGGAGCTATTTCCAGTTGCATCTTCCACGAGGGTTCGAATGATGACTTTAGACACCGCCCATGACATGACCGAGTTGGTCGTGGATCGCCGCCGAGCCAGTAGCAACCGCCGGATTGGCAAAGACAGACGACAAGTTGTCGCTGCGGCATTCGAGGGCGTTGAACGACGCACCGGAGAACGACGCGAGAAAGTCGAACGACGCCGTCAGATTGACCCAACCACTTGCGAACGAGACTACTCGAATCCCGAAGTCGAGTTCATGAAGGCCATGGACGACTACAAACGAGCGAGCGGTCGAATGTTTCCGACCTGGAGCGAAGTGCTCGAAGTCGTGCAGTCGTTGGGTTATCGCAAAGTCGCCGAACCCACCGCCTTGAATATCCAGACCTAGAAACCAACCGCAGCGATCATCACGCATGATGTTGCTGCTTGAACCATCTTCGCCGATCGTTCTTAGCTGCTTATCAGCCTGAGCAGTGGAGGCCGATCGGCGATGTCATTTCGTGGGGCACGTTTTCAACGTGCCTCAACTCAGCGAAACGAGCACGTTGGAAATGCGCTCCACGAGTTCTGTCGCCAAGGTCTGATTGGCTCACGCGGTCTTCGTCGCGGCTTCGGCTGGGCGATCGACGAGTTCGTCCAATGCTTGAGCGGAATCGATGCGGACCTGACGACCGTCGGCGAGCACTCGTGTTTGCGCGGCTCGCATCGGCGGTGCGATCATATCGCAGAGCTTCAAGCTCTCGGGCACATTGGCTGCGTTGTCTTCAACACGCGTGATGTCTGCTCCAAGTGCATTGAGTCGCAATTCAAGTTGCTCATAGCCTCGGTCCAAATGATAGATGCGTCTGATGACGGTCTCGCCGTCCGCTGCCATCGCTGCCAAGACCAATGCCGCGCTGGCTCGTAAGTCTGAAGCCATCACACAAGCGCCGCGCAGATGGGGCACTCCGTTGATGATCGCACTCAAGCCTTCGCGATGAATGCTGGCTCCGAGTCGTACCAACTCTGGCACGTGCATGAAGCGGTCCGGAAAGACCTTGTCAGTCACGACGCTGATACCTTCTGCCAAGGTCAGGAGCGCCATGAACTGAGCTTGCACGTCCGTCGGAATGCCGGGGTAAGGCAAGGCGGAAAGTTCGGTCGAACGAATTGTTGTCGGGGCTTCGACTCGAACATGGCAACGACCGGGCTGAGCATTGGCGGTCGAAAGTGTAATTGGAATTCCGATCTCGCGCAGCTTCTCGATGATGGCCGTCAGATGGCCGGGGCAGAGGTTTTCAATGGTGATGTCGCCGCCGGTCATCACCGCGCCGATCATCAACGTCACGGCTTCAATGCGATCAGGGATGATTTCGTAATCGACCGAGTGCAGTCGTTCGACACCTTCGATCTTCAGGAATGGAGTGCCAAGGCCCTCGATCTTCGCGCCCATCGCGTTCAGGAAATTGCCGAAGTCGGTGACCTCGGGTTCGCAGGCTGCCGATTCGATGATTGAAGTGCCCTCAGCCAATGCCGCCGCTGCCATGACGTTGCATGTGCCAGTTACCGTGCTGCCGAAGGAACCACCAAGATAAATGCTGGCTCCGCGGAGACGCTCGGCTTCAGCGATCACATAGCCGCGATCAACAAAGACGTTGGCTCCCAGAGATCGCATGCCCTTCAAGTGCAGGTCAATCGGGCGATCACCGATCGCGCAGCCGCCGGGGAGCGAAACGATCGCTCGACCTCGCTTGGCCAACATCGGTCCCAACACACAGATGCTGGCTCGCATCTTGCGCACGAGTTCGTAGTCGGCGACGATGGGAGTTTCATCAAAGGTGTCGATTAACAACGAGCGGTCGGCGCGACGTTCAACAAGCACACCCAGCGTTGCCAGCAAGTTCGATAGCGTCGAGACGTCAACCAGGTCAGGGACACCTCGCAAGACCACCGGTCCGTCGGCCATCAATGCCGCTGCCATGATCGGCAGCGCGGCGTTCTTGGCACCGCTGACTTGAATGCGACCGCGTAACGGTCGCCCCCCGCGAACGACGAACATGTCCATCCCTGGACTCCTTGAGTTTGATGGCACCGTTACCGTCCTGGCGACGACACCTTTATTGCAGCGCTCTTACTAAGGCTCGAACGGCATTCATTCTTTCCGACGAGCCCAGACAACTCGCGACTGACCTGACAAATCTTTCGCAATACGAGCCGGCTGGAATCCTCCGTGCTCCTCAAACAATTTCACGACTGACTCGGCTTGCTCGGATGAGATCTCCAACAGCAATGCACCGGTGCTGGATAAGTACTTGGCCGACACAGTCACAATGCGGCGGACAATGTCGAGCCCATCTGCTCCTCCCCGCAAGGCCAGTTCTGGCTCGTGCAGGCGGACATCCGGGTCGAGCGTCGCGATCTCACCATCCGGCACATACGGCGGGTTGCTGACGATGATGTCGAATTCGCGACCATCCACGGGTTGGAACAGATCGCCTTCGAGCAACTCAACACGCTCGCCGAGTGCGTGCTTCTCGATGTTCCGTCGAGCGAAGTCCGCCACTGCCGGACTGATTTCCAGGGCGGTCAGTCGTGCCTTCGGACAGTTCTTGGCGATCGAAACCGCGATGCAACCTGAGCCCGTGCAAAGATCCAACACGCGCGGAGCTTCCATGAGCTTTGCAAGCTCCAACGCCTGAACGACGAGCGTCTCTGTGTCGGGACGTGGAATCAAAACTCCACGCCCAACTTCAAAGTCCAGTCCGAAGAATTCACGACGTCCTACGAGGTAAGCCACGGGCTCATGAGCGGCTCGGCGTTTGACCAACTCGCGCATCTTCAATCGCTCGTCGTCGCCCAATTCTTCGTCGTATTGAACATAGAGTTGAATACGGGGGCAGCCTCTGGAATGTGCCAGCAAGATTTCAGCGTCTAATCGCGGAGTGTCGCTGCCGTTCTTCTTCAAATGCTCGATGGTCCACTCCAGCACCCGCCTTACCGTCCAGACGTCAGTCGTTCCTGCCACTGCTCACTCCTTGGCGATGCTTCCTCGACTGTTGGCGGATGGAGTTATCTCCCGGCTCAATTAGCCCGCACCACCTTGCAGACGTTCGCTCTTGTCGAACTCAACGAGCGCATTCACGACTTCGTCCAAATAGCCCTGCATCACTTGGTCGAGCTTATGGACGGTCAGGCCGATGCGATGATCTGTCAAACGATTCTGAGGGAAGTTGTAGGTGCGGATTCTTTCGCTGCGATCACCTGAGCCGATCAATGTTCGGCGCTGCTCGCTGCGGGCGCGTTGAGCGGCCATTTGTTGTGACTCCAGCAGCTTACTGCGGAGCAGTCGCATGGCCTTGGCTTTGTTCTTGTGCTGGCTCTTTTCGTCCTGGCAACGAACCACAATGCCCGACGGCTTGTGAGTGATTCGCACGGCGCTTTCAGTCTTGTTGACCTTCTGGCCTCCGGGACCTCCAGCACGCATGGTGTCGATTTCGAGATCTTCTTCTCGAATCTCAACTTCCACTTCGCTGGCTTCAGCCATAACGGCGACCGTGGCGGCACTGGTGTGGACGCGACCTTGAGCTTCAGTCTCCGGCACGCGTTGCACGCGATGGCCACCGCTTTCGAACTGCATCCAGTGGTAGCAGCTTTCGCCGGTGACAGAGAGCACCACTTCCTTCATGCCGCCGAGTTCGCCAGCGGCCAGTTCCATGATCTCGTGCTTCCAGCCCTTCATGTCGAAGTAGCGGCGGTACATTTCGAAGAGATCGCGAGCGAACAACGCGGCCTCGTCGCCGCCTGTCCCGGCTCGAATTTCCATGATGAAACTGCCACGCATCAGCGTGTCGCCGGACAAGACGAGGTCTTCCAACTCCTTGCGAAGTTCCTCGAAGTCGACCTCGATCGTGTCGTATTCGACTTTGGCATCCGCCTTGGACTTGGGATCTGTCTCTTCCCAGTACATTTGCTTGGCGACTTCCAAGTCTTCTTCGAGTTGGTTGAATCGCCGAGTCTGTTGGGCGATGCGCATCATGCCGCCGTGCTCGCGTTGCAACGCCAGCATCTTGTCGATGTCCGACAAGACTTCCGGGTCCTGAAGTTGGCGTTCGAGTTCTTCGAAGCGTTGGAGCTTGGACTGGAGGCTGGGAAACATGATGCGGTCTACCAAAGGAAACAGCCCGGTTGCCGACGGCAACCGGGCTGCATCGAGAGTGAACGGTGAATGGACTCACGACGCGGGACAGCGTTGCTGACCCGGATCGCTAAGCCTTCTTGCGGGCCGCCCAATTGTATTTCTTGGTGAATTTTTCGACGCGACCAGCAGCGTCGACGAATTTCTGCTGACCCGTGAAGAACGGATGGCAAGCCGAGCAAATATCGACATGGATCTCAGGCAGGATGCTGCCCGTGACAAAGTTCGCACCGCAACTGCAGGAGACCTTGCAGTTATCGTAGTACTTGGGATGAATGTCCTTTTGCATCAACACACCTAATTGAACGACGGTTTGTCTGGGGAGCTTCGCGGCGAACTCCCATTGAGATTGACGATGTACCTAGCCGCCTACCCGAAAGCGGGCGGGAGTCTATGGATCGACTCTCGCTCGGACAAGCGGCCCCGTAATGCAGTTTTTTGGGATCCGTACATTGCCGACTATTCACTATGCGTTCGCAGGGATGTCACTCTCGGATTGGTGTCTCGTCGGCTGCTTCTTGAGGTCCGAATCTCAGCGCCAGACTCATAATGGCTGCTCGTTTTGCTTCAAAGTCCGATGCTTCAATAGTCCGCAATCGAACCGTCCGGCAGTCGGCCTCGTGTTGGCCACTCAGGTGGAGACGGCTTTTTGGCGAGTTCTGCCAATAGAGCTTCGTCGATTTCGCACCCTAAACCGGGGCCTTGTGGCAAGGACGCATAGCCGTCTTTGTCGATCGACCAGTTTTTCTTCACGAGTCCAGGCGGCGAAATGCTCGGGTAGTACTCGTGAATTAAGAAGAACGGGATTGAGACGCTGGCATGCAAGCTTGCCGTCGCTCCGAGATCGGTCGTCACGCAGTGTGGCGCGAGCGGGACGTGATAAGCCTCGCCGAGTGTCGCGATCTTTCGCATCTGCGAAATGCCGCCGGTATGAGCACAATCGACTTGCAGAATGTCAGCCACTCCGGCTTGCAGGTAGCCAATCACTTCCCAAATGGTCCGAGCTTGCTCGCCAACTGCCAGCGGGATGTTGATGTGCTGCTTGAGTCGCTTGAAGACCTCGATATTTCCCGGCACCGCCGGCTCTTCGATATAGGTTAGTTCGTAGGGCTTCAAGGCTGACGCCAACTGGATGAGGAATGGCGGGGGCAATGCGCAGTGAGCATCGAACATCACCATCCCGTCAGGGCCGACCTGCTTCCGAGCGTTCTCAACCTGCTTCACGAACTGCTCGATTTGCTGCGGCGTTCCTGAGAACGGCTGCGGTCCGGCTCCCACCTTTGTGGCTTTAGGAGTCGGATACATGAGGACTTTATCTCGCGTCGGTCCGCCCAAGAGTCGGTAGACGGGGACGCCCCACAGCTTGCCGGTAATGTCCCACAGCGCCATATCAATCCCAGCGAGCGTGTGGGTCATAAATGGCCCGCCGCGGATGTCTCGATGCGAGCGATAAACCTTCTGCCAGAGATGCTCGATGCGCGTCGGATTTTCGCCGTCGAGCAATTCCCAAAGTGAGTTCACGAGGGTTGCTGCCACGCGAGTTTCGAGCTGATCGATCTCGCCCCAACCGGTGATGCCGTGATTAGTTTCAACTTTGAGGAAGACCTTGCGATGCACCGGAGTGGCGGTGATTTTAGTTAGCTTGATCGACGAGCTGCGGTCGGCGACGTTGGCGGCGGGATTCGTTGCGTTGTCTTGGCCGAGTGCTTCGCTCAGATTGGACTGGAACGCATTCGCTGCGAAACCAGCAGCGAGTGCTCCCATTGATGTCAGCAACTCGCGACGATTGGCGGACATAAGCAACTCCATTGAGTGAAAACTGGTTTGCCGACAACTTCGACCTAAGGGCAGATCGAGTTCGTGCATCTCGATCTGCTTTCCATCTCACAGCTCTTTGGCAGCATGGCCGATCTCGCCGAAATGACCAATCCAACCGAATCAGACGTGCCTGACTCTCCGCCACCGCTGGAAACGCAACGGACCTTTGGTGCTTGGCTGATGCAGTTACCATCGATGTTTTTGATAGCTGGAGTACGGCTTTATCAGTTGACGCTGAGTCCGATTGTGGGGCGTCAGTGTCGCTTTCATCCGACGTGCAGCCACTACTTCATTGGAGCGGTCAAGAAGCATGGCGCCGTCCGCGGATCTTGGAAGGGATTTTGGCGAATATGCCGATGTAACCCATTCCATCCGGGCGGCTTTGATCCGCCTTGATCGACACGCCCGTGCGAGTAGAAGGACGGGATGGGCGTTGCTACGATCCGCCGCCTTTTCGGCAGCCTTAACGCCTTGAATACTTCGAGGTTGATCCGAGAATTCCAAGAGCGGGTTTAATACCTGGCTAATTCTCAGGGATATCGCGAGCAGAATGCTTGCGATACCGGATGACTCGGACAGACTCGACCGCAAGGCGATTTGAGATACCAGCTCGTGCGTCTGATGAGCGTCGCGAACGTACGAGCTTGAGCATTCAGTGCCCATGCGGCATTCCGGCTATCGCGACTGAGCCTCTGGGACCATCCTCGACGGCTCGCATGACTCAACCTCTTGAGACTGTTCCAAATCCACATGGCTAAGAGTCCGACGAACCCGCAGAGCGATGATTCTTGGGAGAACCTCGCCAAAGAATTGTTCGGCATTGAAGTGCCACATGATGAAGACGATGGCGATTTCGATGTGCTCGATGCTTCATCTCTCGATCCCAAACCTGTTCGCGAAGAGCCTGCTCCCGCGCCTGTTGCGAGCACTCTCGACGCTGACGATGTCTCATTCCCTGAGGATGAGCCTGAGGTCATTGACGATGTCGTCGAAGACGAACTCAGCGACGAGGAAGTTGATGAAGTCGAGGACGACGAGGAAGAAGAAGGCGATGACGAGCCCGATGAGTATTGGGACGCGCTAGAGAATTGGGATTGGGATTGGAACGACGACGAGACCGAGAAGAAGAAACCGGCTCCTCGTGGCGAAGGTCGAGGACGCGGCGGACGCAACGATCGCGGTGGTCGTGATCGTGACCGCGGTCGACGTGATGATTCGGAATCGCATCGTTCATCGGAACGCTCGACTGCTCCGCGTGAAGCTGCGGCCGAGAAGCCGGAAGTGAAAGCTCCAGCTCGGTCGGAAGACGATCGTCGGCCGTCTCGTGAACGCGCCGTCGAAGCGCCGAAGGCTCGTGCGACGAGTCGCGATGACGACGACTTCTCGTTTGGAGTCGTTGAGCCCGAAGGTCGTAAGGTCGAAGCACCGAGGGCGAAGGAATCTGATTTCGTCGAAGACATTCTGTTCGAGGAAGACGCGCCGGCTCAGCGTGCTGCTCGACGCGAAGATCGCAAAGAGGAAGTCGAAGAAGAGCGTCGTCCGCAGCGACGTGAACCTCGTGGCGAGCGATCAGAAGGTCGCGGTGATCGTGACCGCAGCGACGCTCGGCCAGAGCGACGCGAAGAACGAGGCGGCGAACGTCGTGATGGTCGACGTGGAGAAGATCGACCGGCGCGATCCGGCGATCGAGGTCCTCGATCGGAAGACCGACCGGCACGATCTGACGAGCGACCTTCACGCGGTGAAGACAGACCAGCTCGCGAAGAAAGAGCTCCTCGCAGCGAAGACCGACCGGCTCGCACCGACGAGCCTCGCCGTGATCGACCGGGGCGCGATCGAGGAGACCGCGGTGAACGAGATCGTACCGAGCGGTCGAATCGCCCTGAGCGAGTTGAACGAGTACGCGATGATGCGGCAGTTCCAGTCGATGAGCCTGTCGTTGCTGACTCGGAACGAGACGGCGAAGAATCGCGACGTCGTCGACGACCTCGTCGTGGACGCGGTCGAGATCGATTTGAGAGTGAAGAGCGAGCAGAAGAAGTCGAGGTCGTCGAAGAGCGTGAGCCTGCGGATGCCGACGAAGACTTCGGCGGTGAAGCTCAAACGTCTGAAACTCGTTCCGATGACGATGACGAAGAATCGCCGCGACGTCGTCGTCGTCGACGTGGTCGTCGAGGCCGTCGTCGTGGTCGCGATGAAGAAGAAGTACTCGATAGCGAAGTCGCTGAAGACGGTGGCGAAGTCGTCGAGTCCGACGACGAAGAAGACGTTGAAGGTGTTGCCGAAACTGATTCTGAAGATGGCGATGATGAAGAAGAATCGCCTCGACCGCGTCGTCGTCGACGTCGCGGTAACCGTCGTCGAGGTCGACCGGCTGCTGATGAGGTCCAAGACGATGTCGAAGCCAGCGATGACGATGATGAAGAGTCGGACGTTAAGTTGATCGAGCCGTCAGATTCTGATGACGAAGAAGATGAAGACGGTGACGATGAGCCGCGTTCGCGACGTCGTGGACGTGGTCGTCGTGGTGATCGTCCGGCTGCACCTCGTCGCAATGATCACGATCACGATGGTGACGACGACTTCGATGATGACGACGACGATGGACCACCAGAGACCGCGCTGTCTCGGGAACAACGTCGAGAAGCAGCTCTGCAAAAGTGGGGCGAAGTTCCGACGTGGGAAGAAGCCATCTCGTCGATGTTGGCTGCTTCCAAAGTTAAGCCCGGAGATGGCCCGCGCGACGATCGTCGAGGCGGTGGTCGTCGAGACGGCGGCAATGGCGGCGGAGATCGTTCGCGAAACGATCGCTCCTAAGTTTGACGCTGTGGTATGAATTAAACCCAAGCTCTGTGCCGACTGGCGCGGAGCTTGGGTTTTGTTTTTTCAGGGGGCTGATTTCAGCGAGCCCGCGGTGGTGGTGTATAGGCTCAAGCGATTCAGTCGGCTGAGCTGCGATTTCGCTCGCGATAAGGACCGCGATGCGTGCCTTTGACGATGAAGTAGCCGCGAATCTCACGCACGCTGACTTCGTCGTAGTACTTCTCAAACTGCTCGATGAACCATTCCGGCTGCTTCGTCACGAAGTGAGCACGACCGCCTTTTTTAAGAGCTCGAAGCGAGGCTCGAACGAAGATTTCGGCGATGGCAAAGTTCGAAAAGTAGGGCGGGTTCGCCAGCACCAAATCAAAGACACCTTTGGCTCCGCAGATACCGTCGCCGTTGAGTTCCGTGGTGAAGTTTGTGATGCCGTTGCGTTCGGCTCCAGCCTTTGTGCAAGCGATGGCTCGGATGTTGGAATCGACGGCATGTACTCGCACGTCGTTGGCTCGAAGTGCCGCCGCGAAACCGACTGCTCCCGAACCGCAGCCCATGTCGAGCACACGGAAGCCGTCGCGAACAACCTCACCGGCATAAGGGCCATCGGGCACGGTCAGCGATTCGATGAGGGCTCTCGCCCCGATGTCTAACCGCCGGTGACTAAAGACACCGGGGCGGCTCATCACATGAATCAGTCGGCCGTTGTCGCGGAAGGCGAACCACTCGGTGTAGTCCTTCTGCTTCTTCTGTGGTTTGGGTTGCGAACCGATGTAGAGCCGACCGAATTCTTCGCCGCGATTAGTGACCTTCTCGAACAGCGTCTTGAGTTGTTCGTGCAGCCAATGGTCTTTCGGATTGTCGGTCGAGACAAAGAGCCGTCCATCGGGGCTCAACATTTGATGGGCTGACTGCATTAGGTCTCGGGCAAGTTCACTATCGGCACCGGCGGCGAGAGTCAGGGCCACTGAGTCAGCCGGACCGGGAATGAAGTCGGTCTCGCAATAGATGAAGAGATTCGGCATTCCGCCCTGTCGATTGGCTGCCGACTGGGCAAGAAACGTATCCGGGAAATAACACTCGACACGAGACTCGGGATGCAGATGAGCGACTTCCGCTGCCGCCTGCGCCGCACCGGCGGAAGTCATGACGATCCGTGAGCCGGAAATCTCTGCCGCAGCATTCAGCAAGAGGTGTTCAGTCGGCTTGAGAGCGAGCGGCAAGTTAGCAGGACGTTTGGCGAAGCTTTTGCGTTGAGGTGCAGGCACGAGATTCAAACTCTTGGACGAAAGGATGCGGGTAGAAAGACAGCTCTGATCGAGCAATCCGGCGGGCAGATTCGCATCCAAGCGTTGCCAGGCAATCCATTGCAAATGACGTCGAGTTGTTCGAGCAGTCAAAGCCTGTTGCGGACATTATCCGGGACCGAGCTGAATGTCGTCGCTCCTGACCAAACCTGATTGCGGCGCTGAACGATGAAGCTCGGTTGCATGCCAGGCAGCGCGGCACCAACTTGCGTGCCCGTTGCGTTCGCTTCTTTAGTCATCGAGGTTTTGACGTGTTTCAAGTTACTCAGCAAATCGAGTTCTGTTACGGCCACCGACTTTTGAATTACTCCGGCAAGTGCCGTCACTTGCATGGTCACAACGGTCGGGCGGTCATCGTGCTGAATGGCGAGAAGCTTGATGATCGCGGCATGTTGGTTGACTTCTCGGACATCAAGAAGTCGGTGCGAACTTGGATCGATAACGAACTCGACCACCGCATGATTCTCAACGAGTCCGACCCAATGGTGAAGATTCTGCAAGAGCTGGGCGAGCCGCTGTATTTGCTGCAGGACAACCCGACCGCCGAGAACATCGCGAAGTTGATCTACGACTTCACGAAGTCGCAGGGCTTCTCTGTCGCTGAAGTGCGGCTATGGGAGACGCCGAATTCCTACGCGACATACTCTGAATGATCCGCTGTCACGGCGTGTGTTTTGAATGACACACAACGGTCATGTTGCATGCTCGACGCGTTCGTACTGACCTTCAAGTCGCTCGATCGCGTCGACGGGATTCATATTGAAGAGTGCTCGACCGCCGGTGCCCCAGTTGCCGTTCTGGTAGTGGAACACTGCCGAGGCATCGCGTTGCAGACCGACGGCCGCGATGTCTTCCATGTCACCACCTTCGATGGCCTCGAAGCGAATGCGCACGGCGACGAACGCTGTGAGCAGGCCGGATTCCAAGTCGCGACCAAAGGTCACTCGATCTTGCCAATCGCAATCAAGCCAACGAACGCCGCGCGGCTTGCCGAGCGCGCGGGCAACTTCGAAGAAGCGATGTTCGAGCGACTCGCGCTTGAGCTTGAAGAGCGGGATGGCTCGCTGAACTTCTCTTCGTCGGATGTGTCGCAACAGTGGTCGTGAGGCGATGCCGAAGAGCACCAACAGGCCGACGATGAATCCAACGATGTAGGCTGCGTATTGCATGACGAGTACACGAATCTGTGCGAAGAATGACGAGCCAGTGGAATGCCGATCTTGCTCACTAAGTAGCCTTTGTCAGCAAGGTCGGACATTAACGGCGGAGCGAAGGCAGATGAAACTCAAGTGAAGTTCGCGAGTGCTTCACAGCTCCGGTCATGCTCCAGAAATGGCCGTGGGATGAAAATCCCGTGAGCCCACCTTCGTAATGGCGGACGCACGGAAATCTCATCCCACGTTGTGTTGCCTGGCTCTGCATTGAGTCAGGGTCAAACGAATCTCGGGATCATCGGAAGATAACGACCGAGCTTCGACGACGATCCATTAGATCGCATCGCCACCGGTTTCGCCGGTGCGGATGCGGATCACTTCGGCGAGCGGCGTCACAAAGATCTTGCCGTCGCCGATGTTGCCAGTACGAGCCAGCTCGGAGATTTTTCGATCGCCAATTGAGCTTCTTCATCAGAGACGACGACTTCCAATTTCACCTTCGGCAAGAAGTCGACGGTGTACTCGGCACCGCGATAGACCTCTTTGTGACCTCGTTGACGTCCGAAGCCTCGGACTTCAGTCACGGTCATGCCTTGGATCCCGACTTGCGTCAGGCCGTTTTTCACTTCTTCGAGTTTGTAATGCCGGATGATGGCTTCAATTTTCTTCACAG
>OMIV01000073.1 GCA_900299185.1 Planctomycetaceae bacterium | reverse complement strand
TGAAGAGGTCGTACTTGTAATCCTTGAGAAACGGCATTCTCTGGTTCTTTCTTATGTCCCCGTCTGACTGAAATCGAGAGACATCGGAACTGGCACACCGCCATCCTCTACCCAAAATTGGTAGCCCGTCGCATCGCTAAACTGTCGAGGCCATTCTTCGTTCGCAACGTTTCCGATATTGATAATAAAGAACCGATTCGCTCCAAGTGGCTTGCCACTCACGGCATCTCCAAAACACTTACGTTCCAGTTCGCACCATTTCGAATCGAGCTTCACATATCGCTCCGACATCACGACCAGAAACAACGCTGAGTTGGCAGCGGCATCCTTAACTTCAAGTGAAAGAGCGTCATTTCCCTGAATGCTTTTGTCGTCAAAAAAAATCTTTGGACGGGTCAAGGGGTCGTTTGGTCCGGGTGGAATAAGGATCGACGTAAGAACGCTGTGAAACCGAGTTACCCATGGTGCGTCCGTGGGATTGTCTGGACGTCGATAACTAATGAAGAGGTCGTACTTGTAATCCTTGAGAAACGGCATTCTCTGGTTCTTTCTTATGTCCCCGTCACTTCTTCGCTCCCGATGCCAATGATTCGAGGTAGGCGATCAATGCCGCGAAATCGTCGAGCGTTAGGTGTTTCACGATCTTATCGGGCATCACAGTGAGCGACTGCTATTAACGATCATCTGAGTCGGTGCTGCCAATATCCTGGCCGTTGTCGAGCATGAGAAATGGC
Organism: Planctomycetaceae bacterium; assembly: GCA_900299185.1. Taxonomy (GTDB): domain Bacteria; phylum Planctomycetota; class Planctomycetia; order Planctomycetales; family Planctomycetaceae; genus AM-0621. The sequence continues at coordinate 68,964 of OMIV01000073.1, read as the reverse complement.
GATGATGAGAACGCAGTCAGAGTCGTCGATTAGGAAATAGATCGCATAGGGAAAGCGCCGCACGAGGGCGACTCGAACTGCCGTGCGACGCCACAGCGCGAAGCGATTTGGATTTTTCGTAATCGCTTCTAGCGCAGTTTCGATACGCAAGCGGAACGCCTTACCGAGCCCTGCTTGTTGACGCTCGTAGTAGCGAGCTGCGTCGCGCAACTCCTGCTGCGATTCAGGGTGAAACGCGAGATCGTTCATGGGAACTCACTTCGCAATTCGGCGAGTACCTGAGATGCCGGAATTGGAATCACGGCTCCTGACTTCATGTCTTGCACTCGCCGATTGAGTTCCGCTTCCCATTCGTCATCGCTGACGGCGGGGGCGTCGTCGGGCAATGACTCCAACAAGAAGCTTGCGATCTCGGCGCGATCTGCTGTCGGCAATTTTGCCAACAGCGATTTCAAGTCTTCAGCCAGTGCAGTCATGAGATCTGCTTTCAAACAAAAGGAATGTCGACTTCACTTCGTTGCTCGCGATGCCAGCGATTCGAGGTAGGCGATCAGCGCGGCGAAGTCGTCGAGGGTGATGTCCTTCACGAGGCCGTCGGGCATCATTGAGAGCGTCGCTTGCTTCGAACGTTCTTCGATGTCTTCCACTTTCAGCTTCAGCTCGTTGCCTTCGTTGTTGCGGATCGTGATGACTTCAGCGGCTTCGTTGATCACGAAGCCGCTTAGGCTCTTGCCGTCTTGCATTACGAAGATGTTTGTCACGAAGCCTTGCGCGATGGTTTTGCTTGGGAGCAAGATTGACTCGGCGAGCTGCTCGCGCTTGTAGGTCTTCGCGACGTTCGGCAGGTACGGGCCGCGCAAGGGCTCGTCGGGTTTGACGGTGTGGCACTTGTTACAGCTCAGCTTCGCGAAGACGCCTTCTCCGCGCGCGGCGTCGCCTTTCATCTTCAGCACGGCGGCGATGACGGCTTCGGGCTTCATCGTGCTCAGCTTCGGACCGGTTGAAGCAGTGGCAGAAATCTTCCATGCGTCGGCGAGACGCTTCGCCGCAGTGGCGACGGGGGCGTCTGAGTCTTTCAGTGCGTCGCGGATCAGGTCTTCGTGAGTTCTCGTGTTGAAGACTTCGGCGGCTTGAAGGAGTGGCAAGCGACGCGCCGGCTTGGACCATACGGCGGTCAAGATGGACTCGGCTTCGTCTTTGTTCTTGTTGTTCTTCTTGCGGTCTTCCGAGAGCACCAACAAGCCGCCGTCGATGAAGACGTTCGTTGTGTCGCTGGCCGCCAGCGCGAGCAGCGTCTTCGCGTGACGGTTCAATGTGCCGAGGTCTTTGAAGGTGTTGAAGGACTCGGCGGGGACTCCCTCGCTGACGCTTCGGGCCACTTCGCCAGAGCCGGTTCGAGCGGCTTCGAGACCGGCGATGGCGGCTTTGAAAGCATCGGCGTTCGACGACTTCAGCAGCGCGACGATCGCTTGATTACGGAGTTCGCTCGATGACTCTTTCGAGGTCGCGGCGGTGCTCAGCAGAGGCAAGGCGTCGGTTGAAAAGTTGCCGCTGCGATAGATCGCGGCGACGACGGCTGGAGTGAATTTGGCGTCGGTCTTCACCTTCGTGATCAGCGTCTTCAGACCGTCCTTGAGTTCGATGCGATGCCTCGCCAATTGAGTCGCGAGGAACTGCGTGCCCTCGCTGTTGGCTTTATCGAGCTCGGCTTGCAGGACGGCGGCAATCTTGTCGGACTCGGCCCATGTTTCCGGTTGGAAGTACGGCCCGCGCGTGTCCGGTCGAGTGCCCCAGCTATTGCCCTTCCACTCGCCGTCGATGAAGTGCAAACGACACAACGCGATGAGCAAGCCTTTGCGTCGCTCGGCGTTCGTCTCTTTGTTGAGTCGTGTAATAATTCCGTCAACGACTTTTGGGTCGTGAATGCCTTGCAGGACTCGGAGGGCGCCGGTGTAGATATCCGGCGAGTCATAGCCGACCAGCGCTAACAGACACTCTTCGCCTGCCTTGAGTTTGATCAAGGATTGAATCGCCGTGTGACGAACGACGGGATCTTTGTCATCCAGCAATTCGACAATGGGAGTTGCTTGGCGGGCATCACCGAATCGAGCGACTGCGATCGCGAGTTCCAATCGAGTTCGCGGATCGAGAGACCCCACTGCTTCGGCCAATAGAACCGGCAACAAGTTCTTGTCGAGGTCATCCCAACGATCGGCTGCGGCGCGGATGGCGTAGGGACGGAGGTCATCGTCATTGAGTGCGGCAGCGATCCAAACTGCGAGCCGCGGGGCGTCAGCCCCCGGACCATTAGCGTTCGTGACTTGTCCGGGGGCTGACGCCCCTCGGCTCGCCTGCCTTAGCGCGAAGAGCGCGGCGACTCGTGATGGCAAGGAAGCCGTCTTGTCGAGCATCACCGTTTTGATCTGCTCAGCAGTCGTGGCATCAATGCCTCGTCGCAGCAGCGTGCGTTGTGCTTCGAGGCGACGGCGATGACTCGGCGATTTCAATTGCGCGACGAGATCGGCAGTCGATGCTTTCGCATAGTCAGGCAGCGGCGACGATTTGAAATCCTTCGGGCGCACTCGCACCAAATAGCCGACGTCCTCACCGACGTAGGTGAATGACGCTCCCTTCCAACTCGATGCGTAGATCGTGCTGTTCGCGTCGACGTCGAGATCGGTTACTCGATTCAGGCCGAGGAACTCGGTTTGATCGGCTGTAAAAGTTGCTCCACTCGGAGTCATCCGATGCCGATAGACCTGCGAGCGGCCCCAGTCGGCGGTGTAGAGTGCGGGCGAATAACCGCTCGGAAAACCGGGCTCGTCGAGGAACAACGCACCGCAACCTGAACCCCCGCCGTAGTCGGCTAAGGGCTTGATGATCTCGTCGCCGAAGTTCATGTAGAGGCGCGGGTAGCCGTGATCCTCAAGGCCGGTGAAGTGGTGCAGGCGGATGTCCCAACCGCCGCCGTCGTTCGTGTTGTCGCGCGTGAAACCATTCAGCAGCGGATCGACCGCGACTTCTAAGATGTTCCGCGTGCCGTTCGAGTACAGCTCAAGACCCGTGCCATCGGGACGGACTCGGACAACGCCGCCGCCACGCAGTTGCAGCTTGCGACCGTCGGTGCCCTCGGCCTGCATGAAGCCGAAGTCGCCGATCGCGAGATACAGCCAACCGTCGATGCCCAGCGTCACTCCGTTGGAAGTGTGATCGGCAGGCCGGTCCTTGAAGCCGAACGCGATGTCCTTCACAAGAATCTTTTGCTCGTCCGAGATGCCATCGCCATTGTGATCAATGAAGGCACTCAGATGCGGCGGGTGCATGACGTAGAGCCGGTCGTGATCCCACACGAGCCCGCGCGGCGAATCGACATCGGCCACGAACAGCTTCGATTCGTCCGCCTTGCCGTCGCCGTCGATGTCTCGCAGACGCATGATCGAACCGCGCTTCAACTGCCGATCGAGCGACCCGTTCTTATCGACCGACACGTAGACCGTCCCATCGGGAGCGGCGGCGACGAACGTCGGATAGTTCACGGCCGGCGGTGCGGCGAAGAGCGTGACTTCAAAACCGTCAGGCACCTTCACGTCAGAAATCTTCGAGCGATCCGCTTCGACCTTCGCGGCCACTGGATCGACTTTGATCTTCTCGTCACCGAAGACGGACAACTCCCAAAGGCTGACCCAGTGACCGGGCATCGTGCCGGAGCAGGTTACTCGGACATAACGTGTCGTCGCATCAAACTCATGAGTCGAGTTGCTGTCCTTGAAGTGCTTGTGATCGACGACTTGCTTCCAGCTCTTCGCATCGTCCGAGGTCTCGACGACATACGAGTACGCAGCGTTGCGATCTTCCCAATCGATGTGGCAGCCGTTGATGTGCGTCGGCTTGCCGAGATCCACTTCAAGCCACTGAGGCACGCTGCCGCCATCCGCGCACCAGCGCGAGCCGGATGCACCGTCAACGGCGTTCTTCGCATCGTGACCGGATTGAGTGCTCGAGACTCGAACCGGCTTCTTCAGCGCGAGATTGACCGGCACGAACTGCGGCTCGGAAGGCTTCGCCGTCTTGAGGTAGGCGGATTCGTGGGGCACGTTTTTAACGTGCCTCTTCTCCTCTTCTGGCTTTGTGCTTTTGGCATCGAGCACGTTGGAAACGTGCTCCACATCCAGCTTCCTGCAGGCCCAGAGCACGCCGCGAGTGAGCAGATCTAAGAACTTCGGATCGCTCACGGTTTCGTTGTGATGCCCGAGCGTCGTGCCGAAGACGCGGGTCTTCTTCTCGCCATAAAGATTGGTCCAAACGCAGACCTCTTCATTGCCCTTCTCGCGATTCTTGGCTGCAGCCAGCGGATGCGCGGTCGGCCAAACTTTCTCGATCCAATACAGCTCGCCTGCGGGATTGGCCCAAGCGGCTCCCCAACCGCGCATGATGGGATGCTCGGCATCGCGATTGAGCACCTCATGCGGGTAATGAGCCCCATGCTGCCGCGACGTCACGCCACAGAACTTGAACCACTCATCGCGACCATCGCGGTAACAGTGCATCGCACAATGAATGACAACCGCGGGCAGCCCCTCTTGATGAGGCTTCAAAATGTTGTCGACCCAAGCGGTCTCTTTGACGTCCGAAAAGCACTCGTCGTGAATGACGACATCAAACCCCTTGGACCATTCGGTCGACTCATACAAAGGGATCTTCGAGTTAGTGGCCGATCCGCCCTGCCTAACAACAGTCACATCAATATGAGCCCGCTGCCACAGCCCCTTCGAGATGAGCTCCTTTTGGATGTCATAATCATGACAGCACCCGCCCGTGATGAGCAGCGCTTTGAGCGGCTTCACACTACTCGCTGAAGAGTCGGCGGGTTTGTCATTGGCTTGAGCAAGTACGGACGACGACAGAATGACTGCCAAGAGTCGAAGAATTTTGAAGCGCTGAGCTAACACGAAGGCTGTCCTTCATTGAGAGTTGAATGACATGGTTGGCCGGCGATCCGGCAAGGATTCTGGGGCGACCGATCATAAAGACCGACCGTTCGAAATGCGGCCTCGGCTGGTGGGAGAATGTCTTCGAATACGCCCTATGAGTTCGAATCAATGCGGATGCATTCTCGACTCGGAATTTGGCCCGATTGAGTGACCGCTGGCCACGATCTTTCCTGTTCGGGACGGCAGATCCGTAACTGTGGCAATCAGCCACCTGCGCAATCAGACGCTCTCTCTTCGCGATGTTTGCTACTGCCGATGTGACTCCATTTATCCGGCCAACTCCTACGACCGGGCAAATTGGTGAAGCTGTTCCGGTAGAGACCTGCAGGTCTGGAAGTCGGCCTTGAATGCTCAAAGGCCAGAGATGCTTGAGCCGATATCCCCTGTCGCTCGCATTTTCTCGGACCGCAAACTCTTTCCGCAGTCAGACTTTGCCAAGCCTGCAAAGTGACTGTGCCACCATGAGTCGCATCAATGAGCAGCGTGAAAACTCCCGCCGTCGATGAACCGCAGTCGCCCGCGCTGCCGCCCATCTATTGGCGTCAGGCACGCGAACCGTTGGCGTGCCTGATTTTCTTGTTGCCGTTGCTTCTGATTTACGAGTTAGGAGTGATCTGGTTCGGTTCTGGACGTGATGGCGTTCGCAATGGTGCCGATTTCTGGATGCGAAGTTGGTTGCAAGGCGCTGGGGTCGACAGCGTGATTGTCTTGCCGCTCTTGGTGGTCGGAGTGTTGTTGGGTTGGCATCGAGCGGGGCAGTACCCGTGGCGGATCTCCCGAGAGACTCTGGTGGGGATGTTCGCCGAGAGCTTGTTGCTTGCAGTCTGCTTGCTGTTTGTCGCGCAACTGCAAGACATGGCGTTTCAGTGCTGGTTTCCGAGTGCCTTAAGTATTCGCGATGCTCGAAGTGGCCAACGTCCCTTGCTTTCCGTTGCGGCCGCGATGGGGCCGCGCATGATCGCGTTTGTGGGCGCGGGCGTTTACGAAGAAGTCATGTTCCGGCTCACGATGTTGCCGGCATGTTTGTCATTCTTCAAAACGATGCGCATGCCGCCACGCTGGGCTGCCGGTTTATCCGTCTTCCTGACGAGCTTGTTCTTCTCTGTCGCTCACTACGTTGGTCCTGCGGGCGAACCGTTCTCGGTTTTCAGCTTCACCTTTCGAGTGACCGCAGGTTGCTTCTTCGCGAGCGTGTTCATGTTCCGCGGCTTTGGCATCACGGTCGGCTGTCACGCTCTCTATGACATCTTGGTCGGCATCTTGACGATCACCGCCGCGAGCGCAGCCTTGAGCTAATGCCGTTCGAAGTTACGAGAGCTGCTTCATCCAGTCTGGTGTGTCCTCATCGTCATCTTGACCTGCTCCGCCACCGCCGCCGGTCAAGAAGTCGTTGAGGCCGTCGTCGTTACCTTGCTCGCTGGGTGTAGCTGTTGCTACCGCGGGAGCAGCCGGAGTTGATGCTGGAGCCGTCGGAGCTGCGACTGGTTTCGCTGGAGCGGTTGTCGTGGTCGCGGGCTTTTCGGCTTTGTTCTTGCCGAACAGACCGAACAATGATTTCAGCTTGCCCGGTTGAGGTGCTGCTTGTTGCGGAGCAGTTGGAGTAGCAGCTGCTGGAGTTGAAGGAGCGCTCTCCGCTGCTGCGGGATCGAAGGCGAATTCCGAGTCGTCATCTCCCGTGAAGTCGCCGAAGACTGGCTCATCGTCGACAACTTCTGCGGCAGGAATGGCTTCGGCTTGAGCGGCCGTTGCGACTGTTTCAGATGTTGGTTCGGTAGCGACTGACTCTGCAGCATCTGCAGTCGCCATTGCTGGAGCTTCTACGGTATCAACGAAGCCACCAGGTTCGAACGTGGGTTCCTCGCCTCCAGAGAAATCGAAAACTGGCTCGTCGTCGTCAGCTGTTGGTGGAGCACCGAAAGAGAACTCGTCGCTCGCAACTGGAGCTGTCGGTTCTGACGCCGGGGCATGAGCGACAGTTGGACCGTCCGAACTCTGATCGCCGCCTAACAGGAAGTCGGGCCATGCGGGACCGTCATCGGCTTCGCCACTCGACGCAGCAAACGGAAACGCGGGCTCCTCAGCGACTGGCGCAGCAGGCTTCTTTGCGACCTTCTTTTTCGCCGGAGTAGCTGCACTGCTGGCAGCGGCTGCACTTTTTGTTGCACCCGCTGACTTTGTGCCTTCAGCCTTCGGACCAGTGGCAGCAGCCGGTTTCGTTGTAGTCTTTGACTTCGCGACAGCAGCCTTGTCGGCAACCGGCTTTTCTGTCGCGGGCGTAGCAGAAGCTTTTTCGGCAACGGTTGGCGGCGGTGCGATCTTGTGCTTCGACTCGAAGTTCACAACGAACCTCAGCGGGCCGACTTCGACTGTCGTGCTCGGATGCAGCAGTACGTCGATACCCGTCGGGATCGTCTTGCCATTCACGCTCGTGCCATTCGAACTCCCCAGATCGCGAATGGCGACGACCTCATCGCTGACGATCAGCTTGCAATGCTCGCGGCTGACGTCGTTTGAGAGCACTCGAAACTGGCACGTCTTGCTGCGGCCGATGATGACATCCTTGCTGACTGTGACCTTCTTCTCGGGCTTATCGTCGACCCGCACCAATAGTTGAATATCCATGATGAGTGAGGCCCTTCAGAAACCGACCGCAATGGGGGAGTGAGTGCAGTTTCGGTGGGTTCAAAAGAAAACGGCGGCTCGCGATGAGCCGCCGTCCAATGGCGTTTCAGTTTGATCCGTCTTCTGGTCAGCGCGTCGTGCGCACGTCTTTTGTCGGGCCGCCGTAGCTCGCACTCCTACGTCCGAGAGCGGCCCGCACGGACGTAGGCGTCCATGCTACGGCTTAATTACGGCTCCGACTGGTTACGTCTTCCGCTCGTGAATCCAGTCCGTGTGCGAGTACTCGCCGCGCGGCTTATCGGTTCGCTCGTAAGTGTGAGCACCGAAGTAATCGCGTTGAGCCTGCAGCAAGTTGGCCGGGAGTCGACCGCAACGGTAGCCGTCGTAGTAGCTCAAGGCCGCACTGAAGACCGGGACTGGTAATCCTAATTGCACAGCGGTCGAAACGACGCGGCGCCATGAAGGTTGAGCCATCTCAACCGCAGCCTTAAAGAAGTCGTCGAGCAGCAGGTTTTCGAGGTTCGGGTTCTTGTCGAACGCCGCCTTGATGTCGCCGAGGAACCGCGAACGGATGATGCAGCCGCCGCGCCACAGCAACGCGATGTTGCCATTGTTGAGCTTCCAGCCGAACTCTTTCGCCGCCGCGTCGAGCTGCACATAGCCCTGCGCGTACGAGCAAAGCTTCGAGGCGTAGAGCGCTTGCCGCACGTCGTCGATGAACTGCTTCTTGTCGCCGGTGAAGGCGGGGATGCTCGGGCCGCTGAGGACTGCTGATGCTCGCACGCGAGCGTCTTTCTGAGCCGACAAGCAGCGGGCGTAGACGGCTTCGGTGATGAGCGTTGTCGGCACGCCGAGATCGAGCGCGTGCTGACTCATCCACTTGCCCGTGCCCTTCTGCTGAGCGGTATCGAGGATCTTGTCGACGAGATGCGAACCGTCGGCGTCCTTCACGGTGAAGATGTCGCGCGTGATCTCGATGAGGTAGCTCTCGAGCTCGCCTGCGTTCCACTCTTTGAAGACTTGATACAGCTCGTCGTTCGTCAGACCGAGTGCGTTCTTGAGGATGAAGTACGCCTCGCAAATGAGTTGCATGTCGCCGTACTCGATGCCGTTGTGAACCATCTTCACATACTGGCCCGCACCGGCTTCTCCGACCCACTCGCAGCAAGGGATGTCATTATTGCTACCGACCTTCGCGGAGATCTTTTGGAAGATGTCTTTGACGAAGGGCCATGCTTCGGGATGTCCGCCCGGCATGATGCTCGGGCCTTTGAGGGCTCCTTCCTCACCGCCCGAAACGCCGGTGCCGATGAATCGCAGTCCGGCCTTCTTGAGGTCTTCATGCCGGCGATTGGTATCCGGGAAGTACGAGTTACCGCCGTCGATGATGATGTCGCCGGGTGAGAGCACGCCTTTGAGTTGCTCAATCACCGCATCCACTGGGCCGCCGGCTTTCACCATGATCATGACGCGACGCGGAGCCTTCAGACTCGCAACGAACTCTTCGACGGTGTGATAGCCCTTAATGCGATCGGCAGTTCCGGCCCAAACTTTGTCGGCGGATTCCGTCTTGAGGCCGCCGACGAAGTCATCGGTTGTTGCCGTCGTGCGGTTATAGACGCCGACCGAGAAGCCGTGATTGGCCATGTTGATAACGAGGTTTTGACCCATCACGGCCAAACCAATCAATCCGATGTCGTGTTGCGACATGAGTTCTTCCAAGGGCTGAGAAGAGAAGAATTGGTGCACCTTGCCGGAGCAGCGACAAGGCTCGGTATGGTCGGAGCTTTGCGAAGCTCACCGCGACCAGAGGTCGAGAATCGTAGGCAAGTTATTCCCGAATCCCAACCGAGCGAACTCTCCTGAGTCTTGACCCATATCACGAAAACTCAGGCGGTCTTCGATTTGGTTTGGCATCCCTCACCTCCAGAGGGGATACTCTCGGTGAGCCAGGCTGGAAAGCGTGTTAAACACGGCCGCCAATTCGTCAACTTACCGCGGCTCATGTATGGGATGCTTAGGAAGACGTGGATGAATGCAGAAAGAATGCCAATCACGAAAAAAGGGCGGACCCGTTGCTTGTGACGCGTATGTCTTCCCAGTATTCCTACACCACACACTCAACACAGGTAGCCCGGATTTATTCGTCTTGGCAACAGGGAAAAGAGTAGTCTCAAGTAAGCATCTTGTATGTTTGCTTGTCCGGGCCAAGCTGCTTGAGGGAGTAGCCCCTGGTGATCGGAGTTGTTGAGTAAAAAGTTCGCCCGGTGTGGTATCGGGGGACAGCCCAATTTATGGAGAGGTCTCATGAAAAAGCTAGCTTCTGTACTCGGTCTGTTGGCTGTCGCGGCTGCTACCAGCGTTGCGTCAGCGGACCACGTTCTCGCGCCAGTTCCGGCCGGGGGCGAGATGTTTAAGTGCGTCAAGATCAAGGATTGCGATCACATCGCTCCTTGCGCTGAGAAGAAGGTCGTCGAGATCGTCGATCCTTGCTGGAAGCCAGATCCATGCAATCCATGCTGCAAGCCAAAGTGCGTGCTCGTGGAGATCTGTGTGCCCAAGAAGCAGTGCTGTGATCCATGCTCTTGCTGCAAAGACAGCGGTCCGAAGATCACCTGCTCCAAGGACGGTCATTACAAGAAGTACGACTACGGCCGCTACCGCATCGAGATCACCTCGAGGAACGGCTGGGTTGTTGTTGACTACGACAACTAAGCTGAGTTGTCCGAAACCGCTTGATTTCAAGCAGAGAAGCCGACTGTGGGACTTGTGTCCTCAGTCGGCTTTCTTTTTGTCATGACCAAAGTTGCAGCAATCTCCGTCGAACGGCCATTGTTCAAGAAACTCAAATTGGCCATTGATGTCGTTTCAACTGCAACTCACAGCTGCGGATTTTCATTCTCAACACTTCTGAGAAGTCATGCTCGGAAGTGGTCTTGTCGCCTTCAGTCAGACGCGCTGACGCACCAGGTTTGTGCGGCGTGTGATGTCGTAGGAGCAGCTTCGGCGGCATTTCTGTTGAGCCACGCCCCAGGGGGCATCTGAATGAAGGGTGCTGTCGCGTCTGCTCGCTTGAGTTGCTCTTTGGTGAAGAATGCAGTCAGGAAATCGGCTGATTTGTTGTGAGTTTCAGCGGTTCATTCACATTGGCGTGGGTTCTCCTTGGCGGCGAGACGGTGGTAATTCTTGCAAGCTCCGGGGTCTGGCGACGCCTCGTCGGCATAAGTCGTGGCCGACTTGAGTCTCGTTTGAAATTTCCTTTGTGAAATTTTCAATCCACCGAAAGACGTCTTGAGTGCGTCTTGGCTGAGAAAACTTGTTGCCAATACATCTCCCCCCACACCTGACGCACGCAAGACGCAACGCAGCAGGTGCCAAACACCCCGATCATTCAATCTTAAAGGAGCTGCTCGAATTGCTTGTCGCACCTCGCTGACGAGCACAAGTCGGAGCCCATCTGTGAGCCTTCGCGATGATCGTCCTGATCATCGCACTCCACTCCGAATTGAACGCCGAGCATGCCTCTTAGCTCCCGTCTTGTTGGTCCCACCTCGGTAGGAAGGATCCTCCATGTTCCAGCGCTTCCGTTCTGCTCTTGGTGCGTTTGCAGGTGTCTCGGTTTTGGCATCCGGCACTGCTCACGCCCAGTGGCTTTCGGGTAGCTCTTGCGGCTGTGGTTCGCCCGCTCCAATTGCTATGGCTCGACCCGTTTCGTCGTGCAGCACCGGTGCTTGTGGGTCTGTGACGTCGGTCTCATGTGCTCCTGCGATGCAGGCAATTCCGGTGACTCAGCAGTGTTATCGCACCGTGCCGGTGACCGAATATCAGCAAGTTCGCGAACGAGTTCGTCGACCTGTCACGGAAGTGGAATACGTTGACCAGCCCATCACGACGTATCGACCAGTGACCGAGACTCGCACAGTCGACGTTCCTGTGACGACCTACCAGGACGTTGTGGAGTACAAGCAAGTCGCGACGAACGGCGGCCATTGGCAGACTCGTTACACGCCTACGCAGAAAATGTCGGCTTGCCAGTACGACCCTCGCAATGACATCTTCGGCTTCATGAATCGTACGGCTTACTCGGTTCGCTCGGCGTTCACCCCCAACATGGTCGCTAGCCGTGAATTCGTGCCACAAAACTGTGTCGCTCAAGTGCCGGTAACAACTCGAGTGCCACAGACCTGCGTGCAGAAGCAGTCTTATCAAGTCACAAAGTACGTGCCCGAGACGTCATCTCGAAAGGTCGCTGTCAGCAAGGTGCGATGGGAAGAACAAGAAGTTGTCGCACTTAAGCCTGTCACGGTGATGAAGACTGTGGCGAGCGGAACTCAAACGGCTTGGACCTACGCACCTGCCGGAGCGACGGTCATTAGTTCGGTCCCGGTGAATGGGTCATCAGCGATTAGTTTGGCTCCGTCGCCAGATGCGATCAGCACTCGGTCGTCTGCTGCTCCAAATCGGACTGCGATTCGTCCGCGTAATGAAGACAGCATCGACGATCGGAATGAAACCGAGCCTCGTCCTGTGAGTCCTCGGACCAGCGGCGCCATTGAGAAACTCGACCGGATCGAGCGTGCTCTCAGTGAGAACTCGAAGAAGAGCGACAGTTCGCCGCTGTTTGTGGCCGCTGGTCGCAGGTCATCAAACACGGCAGCCACAGTGGCGCGGTCATCCGGCTGGCGTCCGTCGTCGACGACTGTGGCCGCGGCTGAAAACGACAAAACACCCCTTCTGCTTCCTGCCGCGACTGTGGCTTCCACTCGTTAATCAGCAACTTTTCAAGGTTGCTTTCTTGAGCCCCTCCCTTCGAAGAGGTTGACCGCCGCGACGTCGGACCCGGCCCCTTCAAATCCCTCCTGTCCTCCCTCCCTTACCTGGGAGACCAACCGCTCCCTCCCTGGTTAGTCTCCCAGGCCTCCCTTCCCTCCCTCCTGCTTCCCCTCAACGTCGCATCTCCCCTCTGGGCACCGGCATCAGTCCGGTGCCCTTTTCTTTTGATTGGGTAAAACCAACAGAGCCGCAGAGCGGTGCAACTCTGGCCGCGTTCGAAGACGCAACTCGATGGTCTTGAATTCGGACCAAGCTTGCGTCGCAAGTTGATGACTGACAGGGATTAACGAATCGGAATCACAGTCGTTCTTGAGTCGCAGCGAGTCTCTCGGCGTGTCCCATATCAGCGCAGTCCCTACAATCGTTACGACCGGAGTAGCCGGGAAGTCCGCTACACGCGGAAGCACGGAATCAGACAATCCCAGGTTGACCCGTTTCTTCCGGCAGACCTAGATTTCACTGCCTGTTGGGCATAGTCGGTAGAAATCCCCGACTTCTCTCACACTCTCAATGCGGCCTCACGGAGGATTCTCATGCGTCGGCACCTTCAATTGATCTTGCCGCTGTTTGTGCTGGCGGGATTGATCGCAGGATGCGGACCAAAGGCGGTTCGGTCTGACGGTGGCTCGAGCCGACCGCTCGTGCAGCGTACGCCGATCGCTCCTCCAGTTATCAAAGCGCAGAAACCCGCTGAACTTGCCAATCCTTGGAAGCCCGAGAAGGGAAAGAGAGATTGGCGTCACATTGTGATTCATCACACGGCGTCGTCTCGAGATTCCGTCGACAGCATCAATCAAGCTCACCTGAAGCGCGGCTGGGAAGGTGTCGGCTACCACTTCGTCATCGGTAACGGCAACGGCATGGCTGATGGCGAGATTGAGCCGACGTTCCGCTGGAAGACTCAGATGCACGGGGCTCATGCGGGTAACGAAGAATACAACCAGCACGGTATTGGAATTTGTTTGGTCGGGAACTTTGAGGATACGCATCCGTCAGCAGCGCAACTGGCGGCTGTGAAGCGATTGGTGGGCGTCTTGAAGACGCAGTACGAGATTAAGTCTGCAAATGTAGTTGGGCACAAGACGGTGAAGTCGACGGCTTGCCCTGGAAAGCACTTTCCACTGACCGAGGTCAGTCAAAGTGAAGTCCTGCCGTTCGTTGTCGGTGGCGCGGATGCCACCGAGTTGCATTTGCTGGCTGCGGAAGGGAGTCAGGTCAGATGAATGGGCCTCGCGAAGAAATTGAGAGCTGGCGATTGAGTACGGAGATGTTCCGTGACTCGGAAGACGTTGGATCATGGCGTCCATCGGGGTTGGGTTGGGACGGCCAAAGCTTGTTGACCACGGCGTCAGACGCGGTCGGCACGGTGCCTGAAAACTATGAGCCTCGCTATGCCTACCCGTTGATTGTCTGGCTCTGCGATGAGGATTGTGGTTCAGCTCAAGCGATGGATCACATTGCCAACTTGAGTCCGCAGAACTACGTCGGTTTGGCTCTTGAGAACGCCGCGCTGCCGAAGCGAATGAGCCCACAAGATCCGCGCGATGCACTCGTCGTCTCATTGAAGCACCTGGTCGCCATCGAGAACCGGATCGCTGCAGTGGTGCGTGATTTTCGGCAGACCGTGCATGTTCATTCTGAGCGAGTCTTCTTGGCTGGAGCTGGTCACGCCGCGACGACGGCTATGTTGATTGCCATGCATCAGCCGGATTGGTTCAGCGGCTGTATGACGTTTGGCGGAAAGTACCCGGCCGAAGCGGGAGTGTTGGTTCGCCGTCGACGGCTGGTTGGCCCTCGATTTTGGGTGAGTGCTCCCAAATTTGATCGACCTTCCAACTACGGCGAATCTGCGATGCATGCTGCTCGGCAACTCATCGCTGCGGGAGCCGATGTGACAACTCACCTGCATACCGGAAGTCGGCTCGTCACTCGTTCGGCGTTGATCGAGCTGGATCGTTGGATCATTTCAGGCATCTTGGCCGAGGCTGGCTAACCACGATCGGTCAGGAGTGAATCCAAGCGCCATGCCCACTCCTTTTGATCGCCACCATCCGAGTTACCCTCCGGTTCTAGGCGCGCGGCTCCTTCCAGAGGGAGGAGTTGAGTTTCGCGTCTGGGCTCCAAAAGCTGAGCGTGTCGAACTCGAAGTCGAGTCGCCGCTTGTCGAGCGTTTACCGATGGTTCGCGATGCCCGCGGTTATTCGTCCCTGCGGCATTCCGAAGCTCAGGCAGGTTGGCGTTATCGCTATCGACTCAATGAGGCTCAGTCGTTTCCGGATCCGGTTTCGCGATCACAGCCGGATGGAGTTCATCAAGCGTCCGAGGTCACCGAGCTTGAATTCCACTGGTCCGACGCGGATTGGTCGGGACGTACTCTGAATGAATTGGTGATTTACGAGTTACACGTTGGCACGTTCTCTCCCGAAGGAACTTTTGACGGCGTTGTTAAGCGGCTCGACCGATTACAGGCATTGGGCATCAATGCGATTGAACTGATGCCAGTCGCTCAGTTTCCAGGCGATCGGAATTGGGGTTACGACGGCGTATATCCGTTCGCAGTTCAGAGTTCATACGGTGGTGCGCGCGGACTTCAGCAGCTTGTCGATGCTTGCCATGCTCGTGGCATCGCTGTGTTGTTGGATGTCGTCTTCAATCATCTTGGCCCCGAAGGCAACTATCTCGGACAGTTCGGTCATTACTTCAGCAGTCGCTATCGCACACCTTGGGGCGACGCATTGAATTTTGATGGTCGGCACTCTGATGACGTTCGGCGGTACTTCATTGAGAACGCATTGAGTTGGTTCTGCGACTTCCACATCGATGGCCTGCGGCTCGATGCGGTGCATGCGATCTTCGATCAGTCAGCGCGGCCATTCTTGCGAGAACTGGCTGATCTCACTCGGGAACTTGGCGAACTTCAAAATCGCCGTTTGCTGTTGATCGCGGAAAGCAACCTCAACGATCCCAAGCTCGTTCAATCGTCCGCCGTCGGCGGCTTCGGGCTTGATGCTCAATGGGTCGATGACTTTCATCACGCTTTGCATATGACGCTTACGGGCGAACGTAGTGGTTATTACACCGACTATCGCGGCTTAGAAGACTTGCTCGTTGCCTTGCGACGCGGCTTCATTTTTGCCGGTCAGGAATCGCACTATCGAGGTCGTAAACACGGCTCGAAGTTGCCCGCGTTAGAGGCTCGCCAGGTTGTTGTCTCAATCCAAAATCACGATCAGATTGGCAATCGCGCTATCGGAGACCGACTCACTGCGAAGCTCAGTTTCGAGCAACTCAAACTCGCGGCAGGCTTCGTGCTGTTGTCGCCATACGTGCCCATGCTCTTCATGGGCGAGGAATATGGTGAGACCGCTCCTTTTGCGTACTTCGTAAGCCACTCCGATGAGAAACTCATTCGTGCTGTGCGAGACGGTCGTCGTCGCGATTTCGCGCACTTTAAGTGGGATGTCGAACCGCCCGATGCTCAGTCTGAAGCCACATTCAAGCAGTGCGTCTTAGGCTTTGAGCGTCATGTTCCGGAGACGCTGTCTCGGGGGCAGTGTGTAGAGGGCTGCCTGCCAGTTGCCCCCTCTTCGATCCTCTGGATGTTCTACCAAGTGTTGATTCGGCTTCGGCGATCTCATCCAACACTTCAGTTGCGGAGCTTGGAGTTTGTCGAAGTGCTCGATTGGTCGGATCGAGGCGGCTGTGGTTTGCATTACCGGGTAGCTGAGGCGGAGTTACTCGTTGCGTTCAATACGGCTGATCGCGAGATCGAAATCGAGCTGCCTGCGGTTTCTTCGGGTTGGAAACGACTCCTCTCCTCCAGAGCGAAAGAGTGGGGAGGGACGGAGAAGGACTCCGAAGAGGATCATCTTTTTTTGGCGGAATCAATTCGACTCGCGCCGCATTCCTTTGTTGTCTTCGAATGCCGGACGTCAGAGTTTTGATAGAGGTCGCAGACGTCCGCGTTCGATTGCCGATGGTATGTGGACTGACATTGATCAGCTTGTCTTGATAGGACTTGCGAGTCACTCCGGTCGTCTCGATACTGGCCTGACCGATTGCTTGACCGATCTGCAAACATCCCACCTACTCAACCCGCCGAGGCTCAAATCATGCCGACTTGGACCAATTGCGAAGGCGTATCTCGCCGAGATTGTTTGAAGCTTGGACTCGGCTCTTGGTTGGGAATGGGACTTGTCGACGCTCTCCGAATGAGAGCGGCTGGAGATGAATCCAATCAAAGTCGGTTGGCGACGGCAAAGAGTGTGGTACTGGTCTGGATGGACGGAGGGCCGACTCACTTTGAGACGCTGGATCCAAAAATGGATGCTCCCGCAGAGATTCGCGGCGAGTTCTCGGCGATCAACACAAAGTTGCCCGGGGTTCACTTCTCACAGCACATGAAGCGACTGGCGAGCATCGCCGATAAGTTTGCGACGATTCGCTCGATTCGGCACGACCAAGGCAATCACGGCGCCGGTAACCACTACATGATGACCGGCGCTCCGCCACGCATTCCGGTCGGTTGCGGCGCGTTTGTGAGCTTCCATCCCAGCATGGGTTCGGTGGTTGCGCATGAAGTCGGCAAGAACAACGGTTTGCCGCCGTACTTCTCGATGCCGTCGATGTCGCGTTCAGGCGGCCCCAATTTTCTCGGAGCCAAGTACGCACCCTTCGTTGTTGGTGATGATCCCAACGGCGCCAACTTCCGAGTCCGCGACGTTGCTCTTCCCAAGGGGCTGACAGACGACGATTTCCAACATCGGTCTGATCTCCGCAAGCTGATCGACAAGCTACCGCGCATCAATGAAAAGGCTGCGGGCGATCCCGTGCTGGGACTCGATGAGTATTACCGTCAGGGCTTCAATTTGGTGACGTCGCCAGCGGCTCAAGCTGCGTTTGACATTCATAAAGAGCCCGACCAAGTTCGTGATCGCTATGGTCGCAACTCATTCGGACAAAGAGCACTTCTCTCGCGGCGCTTGATCGAAGCTGGCGTGCCTTTCGTCACGTTGTACGACGGCGGCTGGGACCATCATGCGGATCTCTTTGGTGCCTGCGCGAAACGATTGCCGGAGTGGGACAACACCGTCGCGACGTTGATTGAAGATCTTGAAGAGCGAGGTCTGCTGTCGTCGACGCTCGTGTTGGCGTTGGGCGAGTTCGGTCGAACTCCCAAGATTTCGACACTCTCGGGACAAAGCAAAGCGGGACGCGATCACTGGTCCAACGCGATGTCAGTGCTGATGGCTGGCGGTGGTACTCCTGGTGGAGCGGTCGTCGGGGCGACTGACAAGAACGGCTACTCGGCTGTCGAACGAGTGCTCTCGCCCGAGAACTTTGTTTCAACCGTCTACACCAAGATGGGCATCGATCCTGACAAGATTCTTTACACCCCTCAGGGGCGTCCATCGCACCTCGTCAGCGATCCCACACCGATTCACGAGCTGTGTACTTAATCCGTCACTGACTTCAGTGGCATGAGACTCACGATCGGTTTGAAGTTGCCGTCTTTGGTTTCGCCATTCAGTGAGGCTGTCGTCGAGTTCCTGCTCGACCTTAGGCAATGACCTCGTTGACCACCTTGCCGTAGAGGTCCGTCAGTCGGTAGTCGCGCCCTGCGTAGTGGTACGTGAAGCGTTCATGATCGAAGCCCATGAGCTTCATGATCGTGGCTTGCAGGTCATGCACATGCACCGGCTTTTCGACGGCTTTGAAGCCGAACTCGTCGGTCGCTCCGTGCACATATCCGCCTTTCACACCGCCTCCAGCCATCCAGGTCGTGTAGCCCCAATGGTTGTGATCGCGGCCGTTGATCTTGCCGGCATTCGAACCTTGCTTCGGAAGTTCAACAACAGGGGTTCGGCCAAACTCGCCGCCCCAGATCACGAGCGTTTCATCGAGCAACCCGCGCTGCTTTAAGTCAGTTAGCAGAGCACCGATCGCTTGGTCGCACTGCATCGCCAGACGCTTGTGGTTGACCTCGATGTCATCGTGGTTGTCCCACGGTTGGCCATCACCGTGCCAGACCTGCACGAACCGAACTCCTCGTTCGATGAGTCGCCGCGCGATAAGGATCTGTCGCGCCTGAGTACCGGGGCCGTACATGTCGAGAATGTGCTTGGGTTCGTGGCTTACGTCGAAGATCTCTGCCGCTTCTGTCTGCATGCGAAATGACAGTTCGAAGGATTCAATCCGAGCTTCCAATTGAGGATCGAAGCCGCGTTGTTGGAGATGTCGCTGATTGAGTATCTTTAGCAGATCAAGCTGCCTTCGCTGATTGCGCTCGGACAGTGAGTCGTTGCGGATGTTCTCAATCAGCTTGTCGATCTCGGTGTGTTTCGTGTCGAGATATGTGCCTTGATAGACGCCAGGCAAGAAGCCCGCTTGCCAGTTCTGCGACTCCTGAATCGGATAGCCTCCAGGGCACATCGCGATGAAGCCGGGCAGGTTTTGATTCTCGCTACCCAAGCCGTAAGTCAGCCACGACCCCATGGATGGTCGGACCTGCCGGGGCTCGCCGCAGTTCAACAGCAGCAGCGACGGTTCGTGATTGGGAACGTCGGCATGCATCGAGCGAATGACGCAAATGTCATCAACACACTTAGCCGTGTGGGGGAACAAGTCGCTGACTCGAATGCCGCTCTCTCCATAAGGACGGAAGAGGAACGGTGAGCCGAATGCCGCACCGGTTGGACGCTCGGTACGCAGATTCTCGGTGGGGAGCTTCTGGCCGTGGTATTGTCGCAGCTTTGGTTTTTCATCCCACGAGTCGACGTGCGATGGTCCTCCGTTCGCAAACAGGTGAATGATCCGCTTGGCCTTCGGTTCGAAGTGAGGAAACTTAGGTGCCAATGGATTCAACGGACCGCCGGATTCCTTAGCCAATGCCGCCAGCGAACCAGAGTCAGACATCACGCCCATCAGGCCGAGGGCACCCATTCCGATTCCACTGCGGCGGAGTAACTCACGACGATTAAGCATGGCAAAGCCGATCCACACGAGAGGCAAGACACGAGGCGAGAAGTGGTGGGGTTCCGGGCGAGGTGCATCTCAAATTACCGGACTGCATCAGCGAGGCCAACCTGAGCCAGTTGACAGCCGATTGCCGATCTCATGCGTTGGCTGAATGGAAGAACTGGCTCGATGAGTTTTGAAACGGTCTCATCTCAACGCATCTCTAACGAGTCACCTCGTCGAACTTTGGCAACGAACTGCAACCTTTGGGAACTCGTGATCCATCAGCGGCGAAGATGAAAACACGACTGATTGAGACTCCGATTTCCGTGATCTCGTAGTCAGTCAATTCGTTGACGGGCGGCCGATTGAATCAGTCTTCAGACAAGCATCGGCTGACGGTTACAGTCCGCCGCTCGTTCTCTCGTTTCTACAAGGTTGGATTGCATCTCTATGGAACTCGCAATTGCATTACTGGCCCTGACCGCGATGGAGATCGTGCTGGGCATCGACAACATCGTGTTCATTGCCGTGCTCTCGGATCGATTACCGCCAGAGCAACGCAGCAAGGGACGAAAGCTGGGGCTCATCATGGCTCTGGGCACGCGTCTGCTGTTGCTGGGCTCATTGAGTTGGATCATGGGCATGACCGAGCCAGCTTTTACTTGGACGAGTCTTGGTGCGCCCGAGTCTTGGTTCATGCACGGCGGAGAACTGAATCACGAGCTGATGACTGTGTCTTGGAAGGATCTAGTGCTGCTCGGAGGCGGCATGTTTCTGATCTACAAGACCACGAAAGAGATTCATGAGCAGACGACCGGAGGCCATCACGAACACGCCGTGCATGGCAACGTGACGTTGAGGTCGGTCGTTATGCAGATTGCGATTCTCGACATCGTGTTCTCGTTGGACTCGGTCATCACAGCCGTTGGGATGGTTGGCAGCCTGCCGATCATGATCACTGCAGTCATCATTGCGGTGGGTGTGATGGTGCTCTTTGCGGATCGAGTCAGTGCGTTCGTGTCGAAGCATCCGACCTTGAAGATGCTGGCACTGAGTTTCTTGATGTTGATCGGAGTGATGCTGGTCGCTGAGGGTGTGGGGACTCACATTGAGAAGGGCTACATCTACTTCGCGATGGCGTTCTCGTTGATTGTTGAGATGCTCAACATGCGAGTTCGTAAGCAGGATTCTCATGCTGGCCATCAAGCCGCGAGTGGTGCTTAAGCTCGTCGTGTTCCTCGCGGGAGATTGCCATGCTGGTTACGGCTCCGCCGGTCTTTCCTGAACGCCCCAGTGACGGCCACAAGGGCACGTTCGGTCGTGTGCTGGTGGTTGCTGGAAGTCGAGGGATGAGTGGAGCCGCATGCTTGGCCGGAGTCTCGGCCTTACGCGGGGGAGCTGGGTTGGTGTTTCTGGCAATACCCAGCGGCATTCAGGATGTCGTGGCCAGCTACGAACCGAGCTATCTCACTTTGGGTTTGCCCCACGACTGCGCGACCGGGCAATTCGATGTCTCTGCTGTGGATGAAGTTCTCCGAGCATCCGTTGGCAAGGATGCGATCGCAGTTGGTCCTGGAATGGGGACTGGGCTGGGAGCAACGTCGATCGTACACCGGCTTTTGACGACCGCTCCTCAGCCGGTGGTTGTAGATGCGGATGCACTCAACTTGCTGGCGAGCGATCAAGCCCTTCTGGACTCGGGACGTTGGTCTGCAGCCGGCCCTCGCATCATCACTCCTCATCCTGGTGAGTTTTCTCGAGTTACCAAATTGAGCATTGGAGAGATCGAAGCTCGTCGTGAAGAAGTCGCTGTCGAGTTTGCTCAGCGAATGAAGTGCGTGGTGTTGTTGAAGGGACCGCAAACTCTCGTCACCGATGGATCTCAGTCTGTAATAAACACGACAGGGAACAGCGGCATGGCGACAGGTGGGTCCGGCGATGTGTTGACCGGAGTTATCGCTGCCTTATTGGCTCAAGGCTTGCCGCCGTTTGAGGCCGCTCGGACTGGTGCCTTTTGGCATGGGTTGGCCGGTGATCTGGCAGCCAAAGAGTTATCGCAGCCGAGTCTGATTGCATCGGACTTGCCGCGCTACTTGGGCCGAGCGTGGTTGGCAGCGCATCCTTCGTAGATAGCAAATGGAAGAGGCCGCGAATGAAGTCATTCATTCGCGGCCTCTCTGGTCATGTTGCGATCAACAGACCTCACACAGGTACGATCGAGATCAGATTGCGTTGAGGAAGTCGAGCAGCTGTTGACGCTGAGTAGCGTTCAAGTTGCGGAAGCGATTCTTCGAAGGTGCGCCTTCACCGTCATGAGCAACGATGGCATCAACGATGGTGCGAGCTCGGCCGTCATGCAGCCACAGCGGTCGCGAGCGCAGGCCCCACAGCGGAGCTGTCTTCATTTCTCGACCTGTTGCAGCGCCCTGAGCAATGCCGTCATTCAACGTGCCCATGTCGTGCAACAACAAGTCCGAGTAGAGACGCACCGGCTTCTGGCTCAAAGCCGCAACGGGGCTCGGTCCCGTTTGCATCGACGGTGTATGACAGACCGCGCAGCCGATCTGAGTGAAGATGGCCTGACCAGCAGTCGCCGAGTTCGACAATGTCGGAGCAGGTGGCGGAGCCAAGAAACGCATGAACGCGGTTACTCGATCGATCTTGGAAAGACCAGTTGCTGGATCGGGTTGATCCTGCAGACCTTGAATGGTGACTCGTGTATTGGCTTGAGCCAGTTTCGCGAGGTCTCCATTCGGTGCGTTTTCGGTTGTGAAGAGTCGGTTTGTAATGCCGACTTCATTGAGATACGCATCACCCGAGAACGCGAGGATGGTTGCTTGCTGAGCCTTCCAACCGAATCGGCCCACTCGATTCACGCCGCTCGCAACATCAAACACAACAGCGGCGCGACCATGTACGCCGTCAGGCTTGGTTGCCGACGCGTTGGCTTGAATGGCGGCGTCTGGAATGGCTTCGATCAACCCCAATCCAAAGACGGGTGTCGTTAATCGTTGAGCTGTGATAGTGGCTGAGGCTGGGACGGTTTCGAGGAAGCGCGGATCGATCGAACGGTTCTGCAACAAGCTGCCGCCGAGTTCCGTCATGGCATCAAATTGGCCATTGGTAGTTCGGCCAAAACGAGTCACCAGTCGATTGGGATCGCCAGTGATGCCGCCCGGTGCAGGTGCTCGATGGCATGCAACGCAAGACGCATCGTTGAAGAATGGACCTAAACCCGAGGCCGGTGTTTCAACCTTTTGAAAGTCGACGTTGCCAGCGTTGAAGGCTGCGAGTTGATCCGCTGTCAGCCCAGGCAATGCTGACCCCAGACCAGAGGCTGGTGGGTTGGTGATGGGTGGTTGCGCGGGAGCGGGGTTTGTTGGTGGTGGATTCATGGGCGGAGGATTCATCGGTGGCGGCAGGGGAGCGAGTGCCGCACCAGATTGGCCCACTTGAGCTGGTTGATTTGGAAACGCGAATTGAGCAGACGCGGTGCTTGCACAGAGCAAGCTCAAGGCGGCTGCGTTGATAGCCCATGTCAGTTTCATAACCAGTTCCGTTCTTGGTTCGATGACGTCGTACTTGCACCGGGATGCTCAGTAGCGACGTGCGGTTCAAGCAGAGGTGTTGAGCCGCAGAAAGGGGATGCTCATACCGAAGATTGAGGTGCCCATCGCATCCCTCAAACGAGGATGCTTGAGCGACTCATGAGGACTTCAGACGTCGCGACGGTCTGTCTTCGGCTCGCTAAGAACACAGTCGACGGAACAAAGTTTCGACGGATTTTTGGGATTCTCAAAAACTCCAGTAACCGACTTGGGACAGCGTCAAAAGTGCTTCGTACTGCTGCAAATCAGGGATTTCAGCGAGAACTCGGTTGCTGCAAATTGCTCGCTTTTGGTGGACTCTTAGCAAACAGCAACACTGTGGCAGGGGATGGTTTGAATCGACCTCAATGACGTCGCGCGGCCTCCAACACATCGGCGTGCTGTGAGCCTCGAACTCGTGCTGCTGAAGCATCGCGGTGAGTTAACCGGTTGCAGCAATTGGAAGACTTCCCGGCAGGGTTGAGCGATGAAGCGACGGTGAGTCCCGCTGCAGTTCCTGCTGGTCGTTCGATTGCTCAACGACCGGCTGTGATCGCGATGAGCGTGGCCGGGGATCGCGTAGGTCGATGTTTATTCCAATCATCGACTCATAGACTCCCTGACGTGTTTTTCGGACATCTATGAGGCGAGCTCGACGAGGTTCTTTCGCTTCGATCGCAGGCTCGTCTCAGCATTTCAGGAGACGTCGCTCAGATGAAATTGCCTCGATACGCTCAATTCTTGGGAGCACTGGCTCTCGTGGGGATGCTGGCTCCGTCGCTCAGCGCGGCTGAGAAGCTCAAGCTCGCGAGCACCTTCACCGATCATGCGGTGCTGCAACGAGATCTCGCCGTCCCGGTTTGGGGGAAGGCTGAACCTGGAACAAAGCTTACAGTCTCGTTCGGTGGACAAGAGAAAGCCGCGACCGCTGATAAGGACGGCAAGTGGCTGGTGCGACTTGATCCGCTGGCTGCATCGGCGGAAGGTCGCGAACTGACCGTGAAGTCCGAGTCCGAATCAGCCGGCATCAAAGATATCCTCGTTGGCGAAGTTTGGGTCTGTAGCGGGCAGTCCAATATGGGCTGGCCCTTGAGCGCCTCGCTCGGCGGTCCTGAAGCAGCAGCGGCAGCGGGCGATAAGGATCTGCGACTCTTCAACGCTCAAGCACGAGCCGTCGATACGCCGCAGGACTCGATCGGCGGTGCATGGGCCGTTGATAGTCCGACGTCCGCTCCGGGCTTTTCGGGAGTGGCGTACTTCTTTGGCAAAGAGTTGCGAGCAAAGCTCGGCGTGCCGGTCGGGCTCATCAAGTCGGCGGTCGGAGGCACCGTTGCCGAAGCATGGACGCCGAAGCAAGACCTCGAAATGAACCCCACTCTCAAGCCGCTCATCGAGCAGCAAGCAGCGCGAGTCGCGGCTTATCCGGCTCAGCTCGAACGCTTCAAGGCGGTCGAAGCCGAGCAACTCAAGAAGTGGGAAGCCGAGGCCGCGAAAGCTAAGGCCGACGGCAAGCCTGAGCCTCGCAAGCCCGTCGCTCCCGCAGACCCGTCAACGAGCAACAACCGTCCGTTCGGCCTCTACAACGGCTCGATCGCACCGCTCGTCCCTTACGGCATGAAGGGCTTCATTTGGTATCAGGGCGAATCGAACTCCGGTCGCGGCAAGGAATATCAAACGCTCTTCCCGGCCATGATCACCGCGTGGCGCAAGAACTGGGGACAAGGCGACGTGCCGTTCCTCTTCGTGCAAATCACGCCGCATGGCGGCATGTCGCCCGAGATTCGTGAAGCTCAGCGGCTCAGCGTGCAAACCGTTCAAAACACGGCGATGGCAGTGACGATCGACGTCGGACATCCGAGCGACATTCATCCCAAAGACAAGAAGACCGTCGCTCAACGCTTAGCTCTCGGAGCCCGCGCGCTGGCTTATGGAGAGAAAACTACATACTCGGGACCGGACTACGACACGATCTCGGTCAGCGGCAACAAAGCGACGCTCACGTTCAAGCATGTGGGTAGCGGACTGGTCGCGAAGGGTTCTCGGCTCGTCGGTGCGCCGCCGATTCCACTGGCCGGGTTCACGATCGCCGGTGCCGATGAGAAATTCGTCGACGCGAAGGCTGAGATCGTCGGAGACACCGTCGTCGTATCGAGCGATGCCGTCAGTGCGCCGACTCAAGTCCGCTACGGCTGGGTCAACGTCCCCGAGGGCAGCTTGTGGAACAAAGACGGTCTGCCCGCCTCGCCGTTCCAAAGCGACAAAGCTTGGAAGCTCGAAGAGGGCTTCGAGTTCTTGCTCAATCACAAAGATCTAACCGGCTGGCACTACGCGAACGGCCCCGAGTTCAAAGACATGCTCAGTGCGAGTGACGGTCGTTACACCGCGCGCGATGGTCGCATCGTCGTGAATGCAGGCAAAGGTCTCGCTCAGCTATGGACGACGCGCGAGTTCCCGACGGACTTCCACTTGAAGCTTGAATTCCGAGCCGGCTCCAACGCCGACAGCGGCATCTTCCTGAGGAAGCCGCAGCTTCAATGTCGCGACTACTTGGTCGCCGGTCCGTACAAGGATTTGAAGAACTACAAGCCGCAGGACTGGAACGAGATCGAAGTCATCGTGAAAGGCAAAGTCGCGACCTGCACCTGCAACGGCGAGGAACTGAAATTCCCGAACGAACTCCCGCCGACGGGCCCCATCGGCCTCGAAGCCGACCGCGGCCAAATGGAATACCGCCGCATTCGGATTAAGGAACTGAAGTAGTTCGAAGAAGAGTTTGAAACGCAGAGGCACGGGGGACACAGAGGGGATGAGTCGAACTCGTTCTTCTCTGTGCTCTCCGTGCCTCTGTGTTTCAAAAAGGACAGACGATGCAAATCAACGATCTCACCGGAGCAATCATCGCTGCTGCTATCGAGGTTCATAAGCGGCTTGGCCCAGGTCTTCTGGAGTCTGCTTACCGGGTATGTCCGGCTTGGGGGCGGCGCCAAATTTAAGTTCTCAGTTGCTCCAAAAATCTGAAACACAGAGGCACAGAGGACACGGAGAAAGATTCGAATCTTCTTCCCTCCGTACCTCTGTGTTTCAAAAAGGACATCGCATGCAAATCAACGAACTCACCGGAGCAGTCATCGCTGCTGCTATCGAGGTTCATAAGCGGCTTGGCCCAGGACTTCTGGAGTCTGCTTACCGGGTATGTCTGGCATACGAACTTCGGAAACGCGGCTTAACAGTCGTGGAAGAGCAACCGGTCCCAGTTGTCTATGATGACGTGAAACTCGACTGCGGATTTCGAGCGGACTTAATCGTCAACGGTCTCGTCGTGGTGGAGCTAAAAGCGAAATCTGCCATTCATCCGGTCGACAAAGCTCAAACGCTGTCGCACCTGAGATTGCTCAATCTTCGCTTTGGCCTATTGATCAACTTCCACGAGGAGCGACTCGTTGACGGGGTGCATCGCATTGTTTGCGGGTTCTAAATCCGAAGAATGAAACACAGAGTCACAGAGGGCACAGAGAAAGATTCGAAATCTCTTCTCTCTGTGCTCACTGTGCCTCTGTGTTTCAAACCAGCACAACGCCTGGCGAGTACAAACATGCGGTCGTCAGACCTTACCAACGGGAGCGAAGAAGTGACGAGACAATGCCCCGCGTTCTTAATTGCGCTGTTAGTGCTGTCCGCCCGGTTTTCATCATTCGCGGTAGCGTCAGAGAAACTCACGCTCGCAAGCCCCTTCACCGATCAAGCCATCTTGCAGCGAGACATGCCCGTACCAGTTTGGGGGCGGGCTCAAGCCGGAGCGAAAGTCGTCGTGCGGTTTGCGGACCAAGAGAAATCAGCGACGGCGGACAAGGACGGCAGATGGATGCTCAAGCTCGATCCTCTTGCGGCTTCGAAGGAAGGACGAGAGTTAGTCGTCACATCGCAAGCGGAAAATCGCCGTCTTCAGGACGTGCTCGTTGGGGAGGTCTGGCTGGCGAAGGACTTTTTCACAGGCAACTCAGTTTTTGATTCGGCGCCGTCGAATGCTGCTTCAAGAGATACGCCAAAGATTGATCGTGCCATTCGAGTCTTGGATGTGCATGTCAAAGGATTTGGCGTGCCGCAACAGTCCCATTCAGAACATTGGGTCGTTCCGGAAAATCGTCATTCAATAACCCTCTTTGCTCAGGCACTCCATTCAAAACTCAATGTGCCCGTAGGGGTCATCATTCCCTCGCCCTTCTCTTCGAGGAATACCAAGATCGCTTCTTGGGTCCGACGGTCGACACTGGAGTCGACCGATTTCGGAATGGCTGCTCTGCGTGAGCACGATCGCTCGGTCAAGGCATTTGAGACCTTGTCTGCGGCATGGGCGAAAGACCCCGAAAAGATGGAGCGGCAACGGCAGACAGAGGAAGCCATGAGAAAGTCATTTGGAAATGGAGAGGGGCATCCGGTGCCGCGGCCAAATCCTCGAGATCATCCGGAACTGGGGCCAAATCGTCCGTCAGCCAACTTTCACAACATCGTTGCCCCGCTCATTCCATTCGCCATTCGAGGTCTCCTCCTTAATGACGAAGAACCGCAAAGCTCACTCTTCCTAATTCAGGCTTGGCGACCAGAGTGGAATCAGAAGGACTTGTTCGCTGCGAGGTCGAAGTGGAATCGCGGACGACCTGAAACTCGTGACAACATCGTCTCGATATCACCGGCTCGGCGTGCTCGTGGGTTTCCAGACCCACCTCAGGACCATCTCTATGCCGAACTCGCCGCGTTAGCTGTGATGGAAGCATTCTATGGCGAGTCGATCGAGTGGCCCGTGCCTGAGTGCGATCACGTTAGCGTGGATGGAAAGAAGGTCGTGCTACACTTCACTGCGTCCAAGAATGGACTCCTGAAGGGGCGAGAGGACATCGAAGGCTTCGAGGTGCAAAGCAATGCCGGCGATTGGAAACGAGCCAATGCCGAGATCGCCAACGACACAGTTATCGTTTCCAGCGACGACGTTCCGAATCCTTGCGTGTCCGACTGAGCCCGGTTCGTCGCAGAAATAGGCAGGCTGATTACGAGCTATGGAACAACTCTGGCTTTCGGGTCGAGCCGTTTGAAATCGCCGTCAGTCCGAAGCCATAAGCAACGTGCCTGACCTCGCTGACTTCATTCGACGCTTGCTGAATCATCACTCTGAAAAGGCATCGCTGTGGCCGATACGTTGGAAGAACTCACACAGCGCGTCGCTCGCTTGGAACAGATCATTCAAGATCGTCTTCCGCAGGCGAGCGCAGCTGTTCCGCGCCGCGATTGGCGGAACAGCATTGGCAAAATCACTGATGATGCTGTCACTCAGGAGATCATCGCCGAAGGACTAAGATTGAGAGAAGAAGAGCGGGCGACGGTGAATGCTGACCCTCAGTGAAATCACCCGTGAGCGAGTCAATGACGAGGGCCGAGCATGATCTTGTTAGACACCGATCACATCTCCTTCCTGCAGCGTCCAGATTCCCGCGAAGGTGCCATCCTGCGAAGTCGAATGGAGGCCATTCCTGTGGATGACGTTGCTGTGACGATTGTCTCAGCCTTCGAGCAACTCAAAGGCTGGTTGAATCTCATTGGTCGCTAGAAAGACCTGCAGTCGCAACTCATGTACTTCGCGCGGCTCGAACAATTCATTCGTTTCTTTGAGGACTTTGAGAGCGTTCAACCGGACGCCGTCGCAGTGGCTCACTTTGAGCGACTGCGTCGCGAGGGAGTTCGTATCGGCGCTTCTGTTTTGAAGATCGCCAGCATCACCATCAGTCGCGGCGCGCTGTTGCTGACTCGGAACACCCGGACTTTGAACGAGTGCCGGGACTGCGATTCGCGGACTGGACGATCTGACGTCCAAGCAGGCGGCAGTCATCGTCGGAGCCAAATGGAATACCGCCGCATTCGGATTAAGGAACTGAAGTAATTCGAAGAAGAGTTTGAAACACAGAGGCACAGGGGACACAGAGGGGATGAGTCTAACTCATTTTCCTCTGTGCTCACTGTGCCTCTGTGTTTCAAACAATCTTGCCTTGCGATTGGCCAAACTCAGGCCCAGTTGAGGGAGCGTTCGACGGCTTTCTTCCAGTCGGTGTATTGGGTGTTTGTGGCGGTGCGGTCGGTCGTGGGGGTGAACTCAGTATCGATTACCCAGTTGTGAGTGACGTCGTCGGGGCTGCTCCAGACTCCGGTGGCTAGGCCAGCGAGGTAGGCTGCTCCGAGCGCCGTGGTTTCTTGCACGACGGGACGTTGGACGCGGACTCCAAGTTGATCCGATTGGAACTGCATCAACAGTCGATTGGCGGATGCTCCACCGTCGACGCGCAGGACTTGCAGGCGTTGTCCCGAGTCTTGCTCCATCGCTTCGAGGACATCTCGGGTTTGATAGGCGATCGACTCCAGCGCCGCGCGAGCGATGTGGGCTCGCGTTGTTCCGCGAGTGATCCCCACGATCGTGCCGCGAGCATCAGGTCGCCAATACGGAGCGCCCAGACCCACAAAGGCCGGGACGAGATAGACCCCATCAGTGCTCGGCACCTGAGAAGCGAGTGCTTCGATCTCTGCGGCAGATTCAAAGAGTTGCAGTCCGTCTCGCAGCCATTGCACCACAGCACCGGCGATGAAGACGGAGCCTTCGAGGCAGTAAGTCACCTTGCCGTTGAGCCCCCAGCCGATCGTGGTCAGCAAGCCGTTGTTCGATACAACCGGTTGCTCTCCGGTGTTGAGCAGCATGAAGCAACCGGTGCCGTATGTGTTCTTGGCTTGGCCTGGAGCGAAGCAGGCTTGCCCGAATGTCGCGGCTTGTTGGTCTCCAGCGATGCCTGCAATCGAGATCTCCGCTCCCAGCACTGAGGCGTCAGTCGTGCCATAAACTTCGCTCGAAGGTCGCACCGTTGGCAGCATCGCGCGCGGCACGTTGAGAATACGGAGCAGCTCGTCGTCCCAATCGAGCGTATGAATGTTGAAGAGCAGCGTGCGGCTGGCATTGCTGTAGTCGGTCACATGCAGACGACCGCCGGATAATCGCCATGCCAAGAACGTGTCCACGGTGCCAAAGAGAATCTCACCGCGTTCTGCTCGGGCATGCAGGCCGCTGATGCTGTCGAGCAGATGTCGAATCTTGGTCCCCGAGAAGTAGGCATCGAGTACCAAGCCGGTCTTCTGGCGGAACACTGCTTCGTAGCCGTCTTTCTTCAGTTGCTCGCACATGGGAGCGGTGATGCGGCTTTGCCACACGATGGCATTAGCGACTGGCTGACCGGTCTTTCGGTCCCACAGAATGGTGGTCTCACGCTGATTGGTGATGCCCAGCGCCGCCAGTTGTCGAGGCTCTAGGCCCGCCTGTGCGATGGCAGCTTTGGCTGTCGCGAGTTGCGAACTCCAAATGGCTTCGGGGTCGTGTTCGACATGGCCAGGTTGAGGATAGAGCTGCGGGTACTCTTGCTGAGCCGTCGCCATCGCTCGGCCTTCTTTCGCGAAGACGATTGATCGGCTCGACGTTGTTCCTTGATCCAATGCCAATACATGAGCCATCTGGTTTCTCCCGAGCGAGTGAGTTGCAGCGAAGCTGACATCGAACAGCCATTGTGACGTCAGCGTGCAGACTGGAGTGAGCGCGGCCAAAGATCAATTTCACACGGGGGGCGATCGGTCAATCGTTGCCAGGTTCTGCGTTTGAACGCGCCTTGAGGCTAAGTATTTGGGCTGGCTGTCTCAGTCGCGGAGCGACTGAGCTACGTAGGCGAGTCGCTCCGCGACTCGCTGAACTGGAACTTAAGGCATGAAGGCACGCTAGGCGGGGCCGAGATGACTCGTGAGGCAGAGCCTCAGCAAGCGCGTTCCAAGGCGAAGCCTAGGAACGAGAGTGAGTGCCCGAGTCCGTCTTGTCCCAATTCTCTGCTTTGTGGGATAACCCGGATTCGCGTCGACCGAGGCTGAGTCTTGGCGATGTTGATTCCGCAGATTCGTTGTCACACCTCAACAGGAAAGGATGCCTGCTCGTGGTTGAGCCTCCGTCAAAACAGCTTCTGCAAGTGCTGTTCGGGC
Source organism: Planctomycetaceae bacterium (assembly GCA_900299185.1). Lineage (GTDB taxonomy): Bacteria > Planctomycetota > Planctomycetia > Planctomycetales > Planctomycetaceae > AM-0621. The sequence continues at coordinate 37,922 of OMIV01000073.1, read as the reverse complement.
AGAAGTTGTGTACCGAGCGCGATCTCCGGCGCTGTCGCAAGTCCGTGCGGCGGTTGTCCGGCGACTTACCCGCGTTCGATTCGGTGTGGCTCGACGCATTGGTGCAGACTCAAAAGCTGACGTCCTATCAAGCGTCGCTCATCGATACCGGGCAGCACGACAACTTGCGGATTGGTCCCAGCATTGTGATGGACCGCATTGGTGGCGGGACGTCTGAAACGTTTCTGGCGCGAGACGCAGCGTCATCGTCGTTGATCGTTGTGAAACGCATGTCGGTGCCGGCTGAGCTGAAGTCAGCGACGTTGGCTCGCTTGGAACACTTCATCGAAGTCACGAAAGGGCTCGATCAACCGGGACTCGTTCTGCCGCATGCTTGCAGCGATCTAGGAGCCAGCCGTCCGTCGAAGCGGAAGTCAGAGGTCTCGCATTGGACGGGAGCTCGAACGGATCTCGCGGTCGCTAGTCGGCTGGTGGATGGCCTGACGCTGGGAGAATTATTACTCCGTCGCGGTCGCTTTCCGGCAGACATGGTTGTCGAGATCGCTCGGCAGGTGCTCGATCAGTTGAACTCGTTGCATGAGCGAGACCTCGTGCATGGCGAGCTAGGTTTGCAGAACCTGCGACTGCATCGCAGCGGGCAGTTGCTGTTGTTGGATGCGGGTATCACTCCGGCTCTGCAACCGGAATTACAGATCAATGCCTTCACTCGACCAGATCGTTACGACGGGATTGCTCCGGAGCTTATTGGCACCGGGCAGAAGCGAACGCCACAAACGGATCTGTATGCGCTAGGCGTCTTGCTCTGGCAGTTGTTGGCGGGACGGCCCCCGTTCACGACGGGCGATCCGCTGGCCAAATTGGCTGCTCATCAGATGCAGCGCATTCCTGATGTGCGAGAACTCGCTCCCGAAACTCCGGAGAGATTGGCACGAGTCATCTACGCTCTGACCGAGCGAGATCCTGCTCAACGTCCGGCGTCAGCCAAGCTCGTGCTAAGTGGCGCTCCTTACTCGATTGGCGTTCCTCGTCGTTCGACTCGAACGCATTTGGCGAGCTTCGCGGCCAGCTTTCGGCAGCCTCCAAACCGCAGTCTGTCTAAGCCCAAGAATCACTTTCCGCAGGTCGTCGCGGTGGCTGCGGCTGCGGTGCTGATTGCCACCGGGGCACTGTTTGTGTTGCATGGCCAAACTCGAAATTGGGTCTTGGCCGAGCTACCGCATTTCAACCACGAGTCATTGCTTTCGTCATCATCGCTCACCAAAGGCAGCGAGACCGAAGCGGCCACGTCAACGCCGTCTTCTCAAGTTACGAAGGTGCTGTCGTTGCCTAAGCCTGACCCGAAGGGCGTCATCGAACTTGATGCCGGGGCGACGTATCACGCTGAGAAGCTGATTTGGCGCGGACATCAACTCACGCTGCGAGGGCAAGCGGATGCGCCGGCCACGATTCGCATCGAGTCTCAACCGCTGTGGTTGCGCGCGACTTATCAAATCGTTTGCGAGCATGTGCGCTTCGAATTGATGACACGTGACGTGGCGGCTCGCGACTCTGATGAAGTCGCAACGGGCGCTGCTGAGGTGGCGGCGACAACTGCAGGTCCCGGAGTCCCGCAGCAATTAGTGGTTTTCGAATCTCAGGACTTACGGCTCTCGCATTGCGTCCTGAAGTCACCGCTTTCGACGGACCATGATTCGCAGCCGAGCGGACCGCATCGGCAAGCATTCGCTTGGGCTCCGCATAACGCTCAGGACTCATTGAATCGCAAGCTCGAAGTTCGCGACTCTCAGATCATCGGCACATACGGCTCGATTTTGGTGGCGGGAGCTGGTCGAGATCATGACCTTGAATTCGACAATGTGCTTAAGGCCGATGGTGGTCCGTTGCTGCTGATCGAACCGCATCGAGCTCGGCAACGAGCTTTGATGACGATCGAGTTGAATCGTTCGACGCTCAGAAATTGCGATGGCATCGTCGGGCTGAAACTGCGGGACTCGCAGCGCGGCATTCTGGTTGATTCGCGATTGGCGATCACCTTGAACGACACCGTCGTCGCGCTGCGAACTCCACCAGGCGGACAGTCTCATCAACCGGCAGTGGCTTTGATCGGCGAGCGACTGCTGCCTGATTGGACGGAGCATGCTTCGATCGCTGCGACGGGTTCCGTGACGTCGCCGGGCTTGGTGCGGTTTGGATTGGTTGCCGCAGATGGCTCACGAGTCAAATCGCTCGACAGTTTGGTCGGCAAGACTTCGGGGCTGATCTCGGCTGACTTCACCTTCAAGGGCGGCGACCTCGCTGCTGTGGAAGATTCGTTACTTGATCAGTGTGGCGCGCCGCGTCGGTCCGAGACGCTGCCGGGCATTCATCTGGGAGACTCGCCGTGAGTGATACTTGCTACTCAGGCTCGGGCGGCAAGATGCGAGATCCGATCGCATTGCGCGAGTTGGAGTCACTCATGCGGACGACTCAAGGCGAGCAGAGCGGATCATCGCAACCTTTGGGCTCGCAGCGTTTGAAGCTTGAAACGCAGAGGACGCTGGGGGCGCAGAGAGAATCGGCGGCGTTCAAGTTCTGTCACTCTGGAATCTTCTCTGCGATCTTCGCGTCCTCAGCGTTTCCAGAGCAGAGGAGAAGACAATGAGAATTCTCATGCGTTTGTGCGGCGCGGCGTTGCTAGTGGTCATGATCCCGCTCATGGCTAACGCTCAAGATGCCGCGCGCGCCCGAGGCAATTTGCTGACGACGGATAACTCCGAAGGCGTGTTGATGCTCAATTCGGGACGCATCGTTTCGGGCAAGCTCAAGCAGATCTCGACGGGGTACTTGGTTGCCAGTCGCTCGGGTTACATCTCTGTTGATCGCGACGATATCCGCTTTGCTGCGAACGATCTGGGTGAGCTGTATCTGCTGCAGAAACGCGAGCTGAAAGATCCCAGCATTGCCGAGCAAATGAAGCTGGCCGAATGGTGCTGCACTCAAAAGTTGAATGCCTTCGCGGCCAAAGAGTTGCTCGCAGTGCTCAATCGAGATCCTTCGAATGAACATGCTCGCAAACTGTTGGCCCGGCTCGATGACGATCAACAGCGTGCTCCGGCAACACCGACTGCAAATCGAGATTCCAGTGGCAAGAAGCTCGCGGATGATGAAGCTCGCAGCTTGGCCGGTTTGAAGGGGGCGACTGCCGAGCGCTTCTCAAGTTCCATTCAACCGTTGCTGCACAACAAGTGCGGCAATGCCAAGTGTCATGGTCCGAGTGCCGATCACGAGTTTCGGCTGACTCGCGGCTCGCCCGGAGCAGGGCATCATCGCATCTATGCCGAACGGAATCTGGCGGCGGTGATGAAGTACGTAGATCTGGATCGCCCGCAAGGCAGCAAGATCTTGAAGATTGCCGACGGAGCGCATGCGGGGCAGACCATGTTCTCAGGTCATCAAGGTGCCGAGCAGCGCAAGCTCCTGACCGACTGGGTTCTGCAAGCCGCGAAGGATCTCAATCCCAAGTCAGCCAATCCCGCGCCCGTGAGCGTGTTCGCAGGCAATTCGGACAAGGCTCCTGCAACCCGAGAAGCCAAGCCTGAATCTCGTCCCATATCCGCAGAGCCAGAAAAGACGGCTTCGTCGAAGTCGATCTCGGATCCACAGGCTCTGCTTACCGACACAGAGAAGTCGAATTTCCGCAAAGTGCTGGACGCTGCCGAGAGCGACGCGTTCGATCCCGAAGAATTCAACCGCCGGACGACACCCTGATAGTCAGGTGCGACTTGAGGCGCCGCCTAATTGTCCAAAGAATCCGAATGGAGCGTTCAGCACACGCAACCATCACCGTATCGGATTCGCTCCCGTGATGGCGGGTGCATTCAGTTTTCGGGCTATGCTAGAGTCCGCCGCCGTTCGCATCGGGCGGGACCGCTTGTTGTTACCTTGAGCCATCACTTCCGTGGATGGCTCGTGATACTAACAAGCGACCGAACAGCGTAGATCTTCACCTCTTGAACCAGGTCGCCAACTTCCCTGGCCGACCACTTCCTGGGATGACCGTAAGGCATGAGTGTCTCCATTCGATCCTGCCCCAACTGCAAGTCGTTGATCCTTAGCGACACCTTGCAATGTCCGTCCTGCAATCAAGTTCTCAAAGAAGAACTCGCGGTCCAATTGCCAGCGGAACTGCCGGCGATCACGCGAGCTTCCTCGGACACCATTCCTTGTCCCGACTGTGGCGAGATGGTCCGCAAAGGACTGGTGCGTTGCTGGCGCTGCGGCGGCTTCCTGCGAGAAGACATCGCGTCGACCTACCAAAAGATGCAGGAGTCTCCGCGCGAGATCATCTACAGCAAGACCGATGTTCCAGACTCGGCGTCGCAATTGGTCGATGACGATGACAACAGCGACGACTTCGAACTCGCACCGGGTCTGACCTTCTTGTCTTCGGAAGACCTGGCTGACTTCGCGGGTCTCGAAGATGCCGCGCCGCAGGCGGAAGACAGCGGCACTTACAAGTTGAATGTTTCAGTGCCCGCTCCAGTCGCGAAGCCTGCGGCACCTGCAGCGTCTGGACCCAGGGTTGTGCGAGCCACTCCGGCTGAGACCGTTAAGCCCGCGGCTGAAGCTCCGGTTCCTGCGGCGTCCGCACCTGTACCAGCTCCGGCGGCAGAAGCGGCTCCCGCTGCATCAGAAGCTCCGGCTCCGGCTGCTGAAAAGTCTGCTGCCGAAGTACCTGCTCCTTCGACCGGCGACCCGTTGTTGGACATCGCGTTGGCCGAGCAAAACGAAGCCGATCGACGACGTAAAGACCGAGCCAAAGCCAAACGCAGTGGACCACGAGTCGCGCTGGCGGGTTATGTCCTGGTCTATTGCCCGGAAGGTCACCAGATCCAAGTTGAAGAGCGTTATCGAGGCATGACGGGACGTTGTCCGAAGTGCAAATCGTTCTTCCATGTGCCCGCGATTGATCGCGCGAAGCAAGCGGAAGACGCTCGTCGCGCTGCTGAAGAGAAAGCCAAAGCGAGCAAGTACGAGCATTGGTCGATCGACGCGCATCTGCATTCGCTCGATCCAACCAAGCTGAAGCTCAAGCCCGGCAGCTTGGAGAAAGACTTCGTCGAAGTGGATCTCGGCTTCGAAGCCGGAGGACTGCTGATTGTTGCTCAGGGCAAGCAAGGCCAAGGTCTCTTCAAAGGCGAAAAGAACAAGAAGCGAAAAGAAGAACTGCGAACCGAGGTCCAAGAATATCTGCGGTTGGAGAAACCCATTCTCGACCTGCCAGCGTCGGGCTATCGGTTCTATGAGTCGGCTCAATTGAGCAAGGTCCAAGTCGTGCAACCGGCGGCTTATGCGCACGAGTCGATGTTTGCTGGCGTGCCAGTATTCGGCGAAGGCCGTGTTGCGGTTCGCATGCCTGTGACTGATCAAGACAAGAACGTCACCGACATCTTGTTCGTGTCCTTCTACCTCACGGAGTTCCGCGAGTTCGCCAAGCGGGTCAATGAGATGTTTGGCGTTAAGGATCTTGGTGAGATGGAAGGCGTGCCGCTCCAGGATGCGACGACCAACTTCAAGTGCCACTATCTGGATCGTCCAGTCGTGTCCTTGGAAGTCACGCCGTATCACAAGGTCGACCCGCAAATCGAACTCGAGATCAGCGGCTACAAGTGCCAAGCCTGCGGATTGGTGGTCAGCGAAGAAGGCCGGAAGAAAGAGAAGCTCGGCGGTCCGGCTGGTAAGTCGATCGCCAAAGCACCGTGTCCGAAGTGCAAGCAAAAGTTTGGCTCGGTCTCGATGCAGCATCTCAAGCCCAAGCCTGAGGAAGCGTCGGCTGATACCAGCATGTCCGAAACGGGCGGCTTGAAGACGAAGGCTTAGTGCTTCTTCCTGCGTTGACGCTTGGGTTCAGCGAGTCGCGGAGCGACTCGCCTACGTAGCTCAGCCGCTCTGCGACTGAGGTGGGCTCTTCGATCCGTAACCTGGAAGACACCACGTCCCAACAGCGGCACGGCAGAACGAGGGCGTCCAAGTAATACGACGCCAATCCGACGAGCGGTTTCTCGACAATCATCAAAGGGGTCAGGCATTTCAAACCTGTGAAGTGCCTGACCCCTCTTCATTTGAGTGACTACAACTCGCAGCCCGTGACTCTTGAGGATCACTTTCGCGCTGGCTGCTATGTCAAATTTCTTCATCAACCCGCTGATGCTGCTGGGACTTTTGGGAGTCGCCCTGCCGGTCATCGCGCATCTGTTGAGTCGTAAGAAGTACGACGTCGTCGAGTGGGGAGCGATGCAGTTCCTGGAACTCGGTCGGCAGGCTAAACGCCGAGTGCGTTTGGAAGAGTTCTTACTGCTTGCGCTGCGGATTGGATTGATCGCCCTCTTGGCCATCGGCATGAGCCGACCTTGGCTGTCGGGTCCAATCGCTGCCTGGTTCGCGTCGGCTCCGGCTAGCGACTACGTCATCGTCATCGATAGTTCTTACAGCGCGAATTGGCGCGGTGCGGCGCGGACTCCACATCAGCGGGCTGTGAAGTGGGCTCAGGATTTAATTGGCCAACTTTCCTCGGCGGACACTGTCGCATTGCTTGATGCTCGCGACGTGCTCAATCCCGTAATGCCGACCTTCAGTCGAGATCGAGTAACGCTGAAGAAGCTGCTCGATGACCTTCCGCCGCCGTCGGGGACTTCTCGCATGAATGAGTCAGTCGTGAAGTCGTTGCAGATGATGCAAACTGCGACGAGCCTCAGTCGGCATGTCATCGTGATCTCGGACGGGCAAGCGGTGTCCTGGCAGAATGCTGACGAGCACTTTTGGTTACAGTTTGATGAGCTTCGGCAGCAAGCCTCGGTGCCTGCCGACGTGTGGGTCGTCAACACGCAAGCTCAGCAAGGCAAACGCACGAACTTCAGTCTTGATCGACTGCAACTCTCGCGCGAGTTGACCGTCATGGACTTCCCGGTGCGGATCAAGACGAGGCTCAAGTGCTCAGGCGGCAATGGTACGGCGACTCGCAAAGTGTTCCTCGAAGTCGACGGCCAACGACTCGCCGATCAAACGCAAACGGTTCGCATTGAGCCCGACGGCCAAGCGTCGCTCGACTTCGAACATCGCTTCAAGACTATTGGCTCGCATCTGATTGCAGTCGTCACTGAAGAAGACAACTTGCCCAACGACGACCGTTCTGAAGCGACGGTTTCAATCACCGACGCGCTGCCGGTGTTGATGGTTGATGGGCAACCTCAAGCTGATGCCACTCGCAGCGAGACGTTCTTTGCGAAGCTCGCGCTGTCGGCTGCCTCGAATCCGACGCCGTGGGTCGGAGCGCAAGTTGTTCCCGTCAGTCAACTCACTGCCGAACGGCTCGTGACGCCGCAAGTGGTGGTGCTGGCCAATGCTTCCCGATTGGATGACGCACAAGTTTCGGCACTGACCGAGTACGTCGGAAGCGGTGGCGGTCTGGCGATTACGGTCGGAGATCTGGTTGATCGTGACTGGTACAACGCGACGCTGTTGCAGAAGGCTGGTTTGTTGCCCGCGAAGTTGTTGAAGATTGAAACGGCTTCGCGCGACAAGGACGAACCGCCGGTCACGGTGCTCAACGAGAGCCTGCAGCTTCAATGGTTGAAGCCCTTCAAAGATGGCGCTTCCGATGGTCTCTTGGATGCTCGGTTTTCGAATTGGATGAAGGTCGAACCGGCGGATGAGAATTGCATCGCGGCTGCGAAGCTGACGAGTGGCGATGCATGGCTGATGTCTCGATCGTTGGGACGCGGGCAAGTCGCTTTGATGACTTCATCGCTCGATGCCGATTGGACCACGTTGCCGGCGAAGCCCGACTATGTGGCCTTTTTGCATGAGCTGATCTTCAACCTCACATCGGGGCGGATCGCTCGCAATGTCGACAGCGGAGTGCCGTTGGTTGTGCCGCTGGCGGCGAAAGAGGCGGTTGCCGACTACGTCTTTGTCACGCCCAACAACAAAGAGATCGCAGCGACGGCGGGTGGCGATGAACTGCGTCCCTTGGCGAAGCTCGACGAGACAACATTTCCCGGCGTCTATCGACTGCATCGACGCAATCGTCCGCAGCAGGACGCGAGCAAAGACGAGCTGTTTGTTGTGAACTTCGATCGCAAGGAATCGGAACTCGCCGGGATCTCAGAGGAACGCTGGCGCGACCTCACGTCCGAGAATCATCTGCGGGCCATCAACGAACCGCGCGAGTTGCTGTCGTCATTGAAGTCAGACAATGCCCGCGTCGAACTGTGGCGCGTGTTGATGTTGGTCTTCCTGGCGATCTTGGTGGGCGAGGTCGTGATGACTCGCAAGCTGGTGCAAGGCGGGCATGCCTTTGTCGAAGACGACGCTGTATAGGGGCAGCCATTGGAAGGTGACCGCAGCTCCGACGATGTCTGGAATGGAAGAATTCTCACGCAGAGGCGCGGGGTTCGCAGAGCTGGAAGAAGCAGTTATCTCCGCGCACCCTGCGTCTCTGCGTGAGATCTATTCCCGCTCTTCCTCTTACTGACCGACAGAGCGGCTGCCGCTGGATGAACCGGTAATGGGCAGACCTGTCGGCAACGGTCGCGCGGCGACGACGAAGCCTTGTTGCTGCGCATATGACGCAAGCCGCCGGTACTCGTTGAAGCTATCGGGATAGACCCAGATGGTGATGGCAGTATCCGGTGCGTTCTGAGCCAGCCAACGCACAAAGAGGCCATCTGGCTGCAAGGACTCGGTGACCGGCTCGTCGCGCAGCGACGGAGCGGGCTCAACTGTGAAACGCGGGACTTCCAGCTTCACAGTGCCGTAAGTGCGATTGAGGTCTTCCAGCATCGAGCTCTGAGCACGAATGACTTCGTACTTCATGACATAGCCATCGACCGGACCGACTTCGCCTTGGTGCCGATTGGACTTCACGATCCACGCGGCGTTCTGCTTGATCTTCTCGGCCACCATCTTTTGCAGTTCTTCCATCGGCACTGCCGAGATGCGACCGCGGTTCAAGCGGAAGTGCAACTCCTTGCCATAGACCGTCAGCCCCAGCGGCGTGACCTTGTGCCGCAGCTTCTCTTTCTTGCTCTCGCGCAGAGCCACGACCTTCAACTGCTCGTTGACCTGATCGAGTTGCCGCCGCAGCGTTTCGATTTCTTGCTGCTCATCATCCAGCGACGCGCGGACGCGCGACTGCTCTTGCTTGCGTTGCTCAAGTGATGCGCGGAGTTCTTTCAACGCCGCCTCGGACGACTGTTGCTGAGTGCGCGCTCGTGCCAGCTTGGCCGCGACGTCGCGATCGTCCGTCTGGTTCAATTCATCTTCGAGCCGTCGCACCAAGCGTTCGTATTGAGTCGCTCGCGCCAGCAGCTTCTCTTGTTCGGCTTCTAAATCGGACTCAACGACCAAGGCCGTTGGCTCAGGTGAAGCGGCTGGCTCAGTCTCTTCGTCTGAGGCTTCGGGCTCCGGCGGAGTTACTGAAGCGACCTCAGTCGATGCGACTGGTCCGTTAACGGCGATCAACTCTTGAGCCGTGACCGGTGCTCGCTTGGCGCGGAACGCGGCCATCAGAATCAGGATGATCAAGATCCCGACCATGTTGGAGATGACGTCGAGGAATGAGTCGGAACCGAACTCGGCTTCCGCGTCGTCGCTGCGGCGTTGACGCTTACTCATAGCTCACCTTGACTGTCACGCCCGATTGCTCGAGTGCTCGTTTGAAGGACTCTTTCCAGATCTCACCACCACGCTGCACGACAAGCTCCACATTCGGCAGCCAATAGAATTGCTCGGGCGGACGGCCCCAATCTCGAGCGATTACGTCCATCGCTTCGATCGTCAGCTCGGCCACTTCGGCGTTGGTTCGATCTTCAGTTCGGCTGATGCGATAGCGGTTATGGACGATGACTCGATCTCCGTTGATCACGATCACCATCTCCTTCTCTAGCGCGATGGTGCCCTTCGGATTCGGGATGCCCCATTGCCGTTTGAAGTCCTTCAATTCCTTGAGGTCGCGCTTCGACAACAAGTTCTCGCCGGGCGAAGACATCTCGATAGACGGGCCAGACTTATTGCTGCCAAGCGAAGCGCTGCCGCGCGAACTCGATCCTCCACTTTGGGATTCAGCACCGCTGTTTGCGGTTCCGTTGCCCGCGCCGTCGCCATCCAGTGTTGGAAACTTGGACGACTTACCGGAGGTCGCGGCGTTGTTCGGAGTGTGTGGTTCGAGCGACTCAACGCCCGAGTTTCTGTCGGCTTGCGCGACCGACCGTGACGCTGCTGTCGATGCCTTGGAGCCCGAACCTGCTGACCCACCCGCAGGCGGTTCAACGAGTGGAGCTTGATCGTCTGAGAATTCGAATTGAGAACTCGAACCGTTCTTGGACGGTCGACCATAAACCTGAGTGTCACGATTGTTACTAAGGCTGTTGGAGCTGTTGCTGGCGACTCCGCCAGAAGTTCCGCCACGTAAGCCGTTGCCTGCTCGCGAACCGCTCGCTGAGTTCTCGTAAGCACCCCCCGACGAACCGCTAGCAATGGCTCCCGAGGCCGAGCCTCTTGGTGCGCTGCCACCGGACTCGACTTCTTCTCGATGCTGCATGAAGTCGCCGCTGGAGAAGAACCGTTGCGATGCTGTTCCGCCGCCGCGACTCAGAGTTTGCGCGCTGAACTTCTCCGGGCGACGTCCCGAATCGGTGATGCCCGTAAATGTTCCGCCCGAGCTGCCCGATCGTCCCACGCCACTTTCACCGGCATGGGAGTTGGCAGTGCCGCTGAGTGCTCGCGCTTTGAGCTCTGAATCAAGAGCTTTGCTGAAGCTCTCTGTGGGGCGACCACTGGCTCCGCGTTGCCGCAGTGCTTCGTCGATCGCCGCTTGGCAGAGTTCTGTGGCACGAGCTTCTGTTGCAGGTGCTTCAAATCGGAAGTCTTCGGAGACCAGCTCGTAACCGAACTCGGTCCCGAGTTCTTCGAGGAAGCCTCGCGCGACGTAATAGCCCAACGTGCCGCTAGGTCTGACGACGAGCAACACATACGGCTTGGGTTGAGTCTCGGGGTTGTCCTGCACCGCGTTGCGGCTGGCCCAATAGCGAACCAACTCGCGCGCTCCGGCGAGCACGGGGTTGTTTGCAGGGCCAAAGTGCTGCAAGTCGTTGGCGGTGAGCTTGATGTTCTCTGACACAAACTTGATGCCGTCGTCCGTGCATTCCAGCACGATCGGTCGACGCGTCGTGCCCGTGACTCCGTCATACGGCACGATGATGTGAGAACTATTACCGTCGTTCTGCTTGTGCTCGGCCAAGAGCTTGCGCGACTCGTAGATCTTGTCGCGCAGTCGCTGCTGCTCGGTCCGCAACCTGCGCAACGCTTCTTGATCGACGACCTGAGCCTGCTCGGCAGCTCGCAATCGTTCTTTAAGTTGTGATTGAGTCGATGCCGCGAGCGCGACCTTGGATGTGGTCGTCTGAGTTTCGTCATGCAGTGTCGCGATGGCCGCCTTGCGATCTCGCAAGGTGCGATCCAGTGCGACTGCCTGTTGTTCGAGATCCAAGATGCGCTGCTGAGCCGCCGCTAAGTCCTCAGCGGTGATGCTGCGCCGTTGTGGCGTGGGCTCGGGTTCGGTCGGAGCCGTTACTGGTTCTGGTTCGCGAGTCGAAGCGATGGCTGGCTGTTCGTCTTCCAACAGTTCGCCCACGGCAGTTTGTTCGGCTGCGACCTTGGCAATCGTTTTCTCGCGGACCTTCTGCGACACCACCATCAGCATCACGATCAGACATCCCATCGTGCAGATGAAGACGTCCAGAAACGGGAAGAGCTGGATTGGCGGGCCGTTGGTATGACGAGGTCGCGACATGATCGACGATCAAAAGTGGATGACGAGATCAGAAACTGCGAGGCATTGCCTCAGACCTTGGAGTGCTCCGTCAAGCCGGAGCACTCCAAAGAAAAACGTGACTCAACGAGTCCAACGCCGATTTCTCAAAGTCCACTGCCATCATGCGGCTTCACGGATGTTGCTGGAGCCTTGCCGCGCGGTCATCAAGTGGATGGCCGCCGTCAGGCCGTGCAGTGCTTGATCAAGCTGCGAGGACTCGCGGAGCACTCGCAGGTTCTCGGTCAGTACACGCTGCTGATCGACCAGTTTGCCTTCGCCCTTGGCGATGCCTTCCAACGTTCGCACCAAGACTCCGATGTCGTCACGCACTCCCAAGGCTTGATCGAGCGCGTGCTCAATGCGACCGAGCTCTTGTTCGTGTCGGTTGTCGACGACGTTCAAGGTCTGCCGCAGTCGATCAACCAACGCGGCATCAGCGGTCTCGTGGCGTTGCTCGACAGCCAGCAATGCCGCCTGCCAGTGCTGAGACTCTTGCTCTTGCCGCATCGTGATTTGGGCAAAGACTTGTTCGAGCGATTTGCTCCAGGCCGTTACTTGGGCGGACAAGACGTGCTGAATCGACTGCATGGCTTCGGCGTTGGCCGATTGCAGTACGGTTAAGAACGGAGTGAGTGCCGGGTCTTTGATCTCGAACCGGTTGGCGATTTCGACTTCAACGTAGCGGTTGATTTGGCGAAGGATGCCGCGATCAATGCGTTCCAGCAGGAAGAGCGAGAGCATCATGCCCATCGCAGAAGCCAACGCAACGGTTGTTGTATTAAAAGCTGCACCCATCTGGCTGACGACGGTTGGCAAGCGATCGGCGAGGTCATCGTAGGAGTTGCCGCTCAGTGCCGAGCCGAAGTGGATCACGGTCCCCAAGAAGCCCAGGACCGGCGACGCTCCCATCACGAAGCGAATCAGACCAAAGCCGGCATGTGAGTGATCCTCATCTTGGTCGGCGAGGTATTGGAGATGCTCCGGGAAGTCTTCGGCTCGCCCCTTTTCAGTGATGAACGACAACGCCGCGATGAGTCGCTTGCCGAAGCGTGACTCTTGCAGCCAAGTCGGTTCTTGCTGGATCGAGGTCAGCAGCTTCGACGCGTTGGTTGCTGGCTCACGACCGCGTCGAGCGGGCAGCAACGGGCGCTTAAGTGCCATCTTCTCGAGCGGGAACGACAACGCCTTCATCACGATGTCGGCCACGCCGCAGAGGAAGAAGGTGACGATCACGAACTCGACGGGTTCATGAGCGGTGTATTGAAATAACACCGTCCCCCGCAGAGCCGGAGTCAGCAACATGATCGAGTAGTAGATTGCCGACGCGATCAGACCGAGAGCGATGGCTGGGTCCAACCCGCGAAGCATTCGAGATTTGGCATTGAGCATTCGAAGCATCCTCTGACAGACATTGGCTGTTCTCGCACGCGCTAGTTGTTCGCAGGAAGCGTCACCTGACCAAGTCGTCTCAATCTCGGCGGGCTAAGGACCGGTCCAAGAACAACATCGCAGCTTGAGGAGCATCATTCCTGATGCTTCTCAGTCGCAGAGCGACTGAGCTACGTAGCTGAGTCGCTTCACGACTCAGTCTTGTTGTTGGGCCGGTACCAAGCGCCCATGCCTTGATGGCATGGCAACCTCGAAACGGACAATGACTCCTGCGACCGAGCTGAAGCGCGGCGAATCAACCGTCAGAATCGGCAAAGCTTCGCTAGGCCGATCAATCAAACCTGGTTGCAGTTCTGGAAAAGCCGGAGTCCCGAGCCTTCGCCGGTTCTCAAACGGCTGCTACAACGCCCGGCCAATTCAGGAGTTGCGTTGTTTCTGTGCGTCCTCATCGAGAATCCTCGGATCGGCCAAGTCCGTTGCGAGGGACTCGGTCACAGCGAGCTATAGCGTGATCACGAAGATCGTTTCCGGCGGCCAAACGGGAGTGGATCGGGCGGCATTGGATGTCGCTTTGGAGCTGGGAATTCCGTGCGCCGGCTGGTGTCCGAAGCATCGCCGGGCTGAGGATGGTCGCATCCCCGAGCATTACCCACTCACCGAAGCCGACTCCGCGAACTATGCCGCGCGGACGGCTCTCAACGTCAAAGACAGCGACGGAACGTTGATCTTGTCGACGGGCAAACTGACGGGCGGCACAGCTTTGACTCGCGATTTCGCCGTGCGATACTGCAAGCCTTGGCTCGTTGTTGATTTGGGGCAGGAACCTGACTTCGAGCCAGTTGAGCAGTGGGTGTCGAACAATAGAATCCGCACGCTCAATGTGGCTGGCCCGCGTGAGAGTTCTCAGCCGGGCATTCATGGTCGAGCGGTGACTTTTCTGCAAAGCATGCTCCGCCGAGCCGCTCCCGCTGCTTCAGTTCCCAAACGCTCGCGTCGCAAACGCGCGGCGCCAAAGACGTGATGAGCGTTCGCAGCTTTCAAGTTTTGACCACGCCGCTCCAGCACGGAGAGGCAGCCGCTCGGCGGTCGCGTTCTCACTTCAACTTCAGCGTCCCATAACCCAGAAGCCGTCATGTCTGAAAACTACATCTACACGATCGAAAACCTGTCTCGCGCTCACGAAGACAAGCTGGTTCTTTCCAACATTTGGTTGTCGTTCTATCCCGGAGCAAAGATCGGTGTGCTCGGTACGAACGGCTCGGGAAAGAGCACCTTGCTGCGGATTATGGCGGGTGAGGACAAAGACTTTTTGGGCGAAGTGCGTCCCGCCAAGGGCATCAAGATCGGCTACTTCCCACAAGAGCCGCGACTCGATCCAGCGCTGACCGTGAAACAGTGCATCGAGCAAGCTGTGGCGGATCGTCGGGCGATCTTGGCTCGTTATGACGAGATCAATGCCAAGTTCGCGGAAGAGATGACGCCCGAGGAAATGGAGAAGCTCATCGACGAGCAAGGCAAGGTTCAAGAGAAGATCGACACACTCAACTTGTGGGAGTTGGATCGTGAGCTGTCCATCGCTGCCGACGCCATGCGATTGCCGCCCGATGATGCCATCGTGGGTAATCTCTCAGGTGGTGAGAAACGACGAGTGGCGCTTTGCCAGATCCTGCTGCAACAGCCCGACCTGCTGCTGCTCGACGAACCGACGAACCACCTCGATGCTGAATCTGTAGGGTGGCTCGAACAGTTCTTGGCTCAATTCCAAGGCACCGTCGTTGCGGTCACGCACGATCGATACTTCCTCGACAACGTTGCCGGTTGGATCTTGGAACTCGATCGCGGCAAGGGCATTCCATATCAAGGCAACTACTCGTCATGGCTGGAGCAAAAGCAAGCTCGCCTGATTGTGGAAGAGAAGCGAGAGACTCGACGACAGAAAGAATTGGCTCGCGAGTTGGAGTGGGTTCGCATGTCGCCGAAGGCTCGCGTGGCCAAGAACAAGGCGCGTATCGAACGCTACAACGAACTCGCCGCTCAGAAGTACGACGAACGTGAAGAGGCCGCTCAGATTCAGATTCCAACCAGCCAAGCTTTGGGCGATTTGGTAATTCGCGCCGAGAACC
Organism: Planctomycetaceae bacterium; assembly: GCA_900299185.1. Taxonomy (GTDB): domain Bacteria; phylum Planctomycetota; class Planctomycetia; order Planctomycetales; family Planctomycetaceae; genus AM-0621. The sequence continues at coordinate 22,559 of OMIV01000073.1, read as the reverse complement.
TGACGATGGCTTATGGCGATCGATTGATTTTCGAAAACGTGAGCTTCGACTTGCCGAAGGGTGGCATCGTTGGCGTCATCGGTCCGAACGGTGCCGGTAAGACAACGCTCTTCCGTTTAATCTTGGGTCAGGAGAAGCCCGTCTCGGGCAGCCTGCGCATCGGCGAAAAAGTCATGCTCTCGCACGTCGATCAATCACGTGACTCGCTCGATCCCACGAAGACGATCTATGAAGAAATCTCTGGCGGCATCGACCTGATGGATATTGGTGGTTCGCGAATTCATGCCCGATCGTATTGCGGTCGCTTCAACTTCAAGGGCACCGATCAGCAGAAGCTCGTGAAGAATCTCTCCGGTGGTGAGCGAAACCGAGTTCACATGGCGAAGCTGTTGCGAAGCGGCGGCAACGTCCTGCTGCTCGACGAACCGACGAACGACCTCGACGTCGATACGTTGCGAGCCTTGGAAGAAGGGCTCTCGAACTTCGGTGGTTGCGCGGTTGTGGTCTCGCACGATCGATGGTTCTTGGACCGCATCGCGACGCACATCATGGCCTTTGAAGGTGATAGCCAAGTCTATTGGTTCGAAGGCAACTACAAGCTTTACGAAGAGAACCGTAAGCGACGGCTCGGCATCGATGCCGATACTCCGCATCGCATCAAGTACCGCCCGTTGGCTCGGTAACGCTGGCCGTCGTACCGATTGCCATTGGGGCGATCGCGTTCCGATGCTGCTCTCAGTTTGTGTCACTCGTTGCTCCGCGCGGCCAATTGAAAGTTGGCCGCGCGAAGTTCGTGATGGGACGACGTGGCATCCGCTTAAGAGCAGACAGTTTCGAAGTCCTCGGTCATCTCGAAGTTCTGGCAGATCACGACTGCAGTTCGACTGCGTGATCTCGTCTTCTCGCCCACGACACGAAGTCGTAGAAGCGCGATGAAACGGCGAGCACAGATGGAACCCAGACGATGCCAAGTCTGCTTATTGAGAGCGCAGTGGCTCCGTGACTTCAAGCAGCGTGCTATCGAACGCTGTGGCTGAAGCTTCGTTTTACGGCTGATTCTTAGGAGATTCCAAGCAGGGCTGAATTGGCATTGGTTTTGCGTTTCTGCTGCGGCTCGGCAGCGAGGTGTGCGATTTCAACGGCTTGATTCGCACCATCGTGAACTCGGATCGTCGAGCAGAGGAACGCGCTCATGTTGGATCAATATCGTCGGAATGGGGCATTTGATGAACTCGTCACAAAGACGGGAGCACCTCGTTATCCCAAGTTGGCGGCTCGCTTAGAGACCTTGAACTTTGGGGATCTCACCGTGCGGCAGAAGGTGGCTGAAGAGCACCTGCGCGAGAAGGGGATCACGTTCGCTGTTTACGGACACAGCGACGGCACCGAGAAAGTTTGGCCGTTCGACATCGTGCCTCGCGCGATCCCGGCGGACGAGTGGCAGCAAATTGAACGTGGACTCAAGCAACGCATCCGAGCACTCAATCTCTTTCTCGATGACGTCTACGGTCCGAAGAAGATTCTGAAGGACAAGGTTGTCCCGGAAGAGCTTGTCCTGTCGGCTAAGACCTATCGCCCGTTGTGCGAAGGACTCAAGCCGCCGAAGGGCGTTTGGACTCATGTGACGGGCACCGATCTCGTGCGCGATAAAGACGGGACGATCTATGTGCTCGAAGACAATCTGCGTTGCCCGTCTGGCGTCTCGTATGTGCTTGAGAACCGCGAGCTCATGAAACGCGTGATGCCCGAAGTGTTTCGCGGTTCGTCGATCGCTCCGGTCGAGCACTATCCCGAGCAACTTCTCAAGGCGCTCGTACAGACTGCGCCGCCGACGGCTGATCGACCGACGGTGAAGGTCGGCTGAATATCTCGGCAATGGATTTCTTGCCGGATCGCAAACGCGCCTGGCCGCTCGGTAAGGCTCCGTGGAGCGACGGTTACTCTTTCGTCTCGCCCGTCGATGTCTACGGAGAGAGGGGCCGCAACGGCTTCGGCATCGCAGACATGTGCGGCGGAGTTTGGGAAGTGATTCTCGACGACTTCGATCCCAAAGGTGGGCACGAAGAGTTGTACGTCATGACCGAGAACCCTCGTCCGGTCTGTCGAGGCGGCAACTACTTCGATGTTCCCGGCAACGCACGCTGCGCCGTGCGTCTTGGTCTGCAGAGCCCCAGTTACTCCGACTCCCGCGACGGCTTCCGCATCTGTCTGGGAGTGCCGCGTCGGTAGGACGTCTCGTAACTCGATTGCCGGGTAGACTGCATGCCTGTCAGAAGTATTGCAGCCACTGTTAGGTCTGCTGACAGGCAGGATGGCATTCCCACTTCTCTGCTGGACTCTTCGCTGCTGGAAGAACTATTGCTCTTCTTCCGCGGCTGATGATTCGGCTGGGAATGGGGCGGCGGTTTCTGAGCGGTCGGTTGTTGCGGGTTCGTCGTCGTCCAGAAATGCGGCTCGGGAGCCAGTGGCTCGCCGATTGAGCCGCCTTCGTTCGGGCCGGGGATGTCTTGTTGATACTCGCCGGCAGTCACTGGTTGAGGACGAGTGACGAGATTCTCCATCCACTCGGCAGGAACCTTGAGACGGTCTCGTTCGTGCGCGTCTTGGTAAGCCTGCATCGGCCAGACGTCTTCGGTCAGGTAGATCTCGTTGTAGTCCAGCAACGAGCCCTTTTCGTAATGCACGTTGCGGATCGCGAGCATGTATTCAACAAGAGCCTTGAAGTACGACGTATCGGCGTCGAGTTGGGCTTGTTGAGTTCTTAGCAGCAAGTCGAGTGACGCCTTATCGGACTCGAACGCCGCTTGAACGGCTTCAAGTTGTTCGGCTGCAGCAATGCGGCGATCGGTCGAGTTCTCAAGCACGGCATAAGCGCGATCCAGCTCGGCCACCGAGTTGCTGAGCTGATGCACGACTTCTCGTTCTTGCTCGGCCAACAACATGCGGTCGCGAGTGAGCTGCATCTCGGCATATTGACGAGCGGCATGACCCTTACGCCGACCTAGCGGGACCGAGAACTCGACACCGAGTTGCCATTCCTGGAAGTCACCCGTGAAGAGGTTATGCACCGAGTTATCGAAGCGACCTCGGTTACGGCCTTGATCGAGTAAGTCATCACCGAAGCCACGCCAGCGATACAGGCCGATCAAGTCGAGTTGTGGAAGCAGGAAGTTTCCAGACGCGATGTATTCTTGCTCGCGTCGTTTGATGAGCCACTTTTGACGTCGGAGTTCGGCTCGACGTTGCAGCGCTTCGCAGAGTGAAGCATCCCAATCGAAGAGAACCTTGGCTTCGATAGGTTCGTCGTCTGGTCGCAAGAGCTTGCCGTCGTTGATTGGCACGCCCATCACCAATCGCAGCTTTCGCTCGGCAGTCATCACGCCGCCGTTTGCTCGGAAGGTGCCGCCAGCACTGCCGTTGTTTGTGGCGGTCGAATCCGTGAGTCGACCGCTCAACGCGTTCTGCACTTGATCCTGCAGCCGCAGATATTGCTCGCGAGCTTGTGCTTCTTTCTCGGCTTCACCACCGACTCGACCAGCTTCGTAAAGAGCGCGGACGGCGTTCCAAGTTTGCAGCGCGTTGTCTCGCGCGATGATCTTGGCGTCGAGGTCACGGTAGGCGAAGTAGAGATCCCAGTACGCGTTCTCGACATTGCTGACGAAGTCGCGGACCGACAGCTCGAACTGCGCGAGAGTGATGTCCGTGTTGATGCGAGCCAACACCACGCCGCTCATGTTGCCCGGCTGGCCGTTGGGACCAGCGATGCGGTTGAACTCGGTTCCGCCACCACGCAACAACGGATGCCGTACTTGGGCTTCGAGGTTCGTATTCCAAATGCTGGAGAACTTGTTGCCCGGAGCGTTGTTCGAGTCGTACTCCATGATGGAACGCACGGCGTATTCGGTACCGGTGGCTCCACGCTTACTGAGCTGCGATGTGTTGTTGAAGTAGTCCTGTTGCAGTTGTCGCGTACCACCACCGGCAAACTGGTTGTTGAGCGACTTGTCGTTCTTTTGAGCCGACAGGTTGGTCGCGAAGTTGGCGTCGAAGTCGCTAAGGGCTGCGGCGATGCCAAAGCGAGGATCCAGCTCTTGCAACGCCACGTCATAGGTCGATGACGCGCTGCCCGGAGACCTCAGGATGAGACCGCCCATGTCACGCAAGACGCGAGAATTCGTTAACGCCGTCCGAACAGCTTCTTGGAGCGTGAGGTGATCGAACTCGATTTCGTTTTCATTGAGGACGGTCAACGGGCGCTGTGTCGACAGCAAGTCGCTGTTCAACGGAGTGTCGACATCCGGGTAGTCGATCCGCGTGGAGGGCGATTGATATGAGGTTCGCTCGGGGTGTTCGACTTCCGACGGGCGTCGTTGGAACCCACATCCCGAACTCATGATCGCGGCAGTCAAAAAGGTGACCCCGATCCAGCCTCGGAACTTTCTCATCGTCCGTGTCCTGATCCACAAAGTAGAGACGCTCCCAGTCACCTTGCTCGCCGGTTGGTCGTTGATTGATCGAACCAGCCAAGCTTGGGTGTCTGGGTAATTCGGCGCCGATATCTGGAGCGCAATGGCGACCAGAAATCGGCAGTCGTCCTCTTTCATCGGCGGATCAACGGAATCGCCACAATCGATTTCTTGGGCACGACCGATTTTATCGGCAGAGTTTGCCAGCCTTGGGACATCGGAGCTGGTTCGATCGAGTGGCTGCGAGGCGATGCTCTGTTGAGTCTGGAAATCGAGCTGCCGCAGTGGGGGCTTTCAACACTCCCGTTGTGTTTATCGTTCGAGTGACTCTGGAACTGACTCCACTCAAAAGCGAGAGCCGTTTGGACGGAGCGAGTGCTTCGGAGCGAAAGAGTTTGGGTGTGCCTGGCAAGTTCACGAGAGCACCGCAAACTCGGACCTTCGCGGTTGTACCCGTTCCTTGGCGCGGTCTATGGATTCGACAAAGCTGCGTCCCCCTTCCGGCGGAGGTGGGGCGGGTGGCGCGATGTGCTGAGCGTCAAACGATCGTGAATCGCATCGCTCGGGAGGGTCGGCGATGGGCAACGTCCGGCTTTGCAGCAAGGATGACTCCTACGTCATCGCCGTCGAGTTCTGGCTCGAGGTGCTTGATTGGGCGCGCGAAAACGGTTGGACCCCAGAGCACGAGTGGATCTGCTATCGCGGCGAGTTCCCGTGCGAAGTGGGTGATGACGACGCCGCCAATCTCGCGGACGCTTTGGAGTTCGTGGCGGGCGACATTGTTCTTCATGAGTACCAAGTCCCCGATGAATTCTTGCGGCATCTGCTCGACAGCTTGCTCAAGCTCACGATCTTCTTTCAAAGTGGTGGCTTCAAAATTGTGCCGTTGAAAGATTCGTCGCGGTGAAGACGAGCACACCTCAACGCCGCTTGCCAACTCTCAGCATTGGACCTTGCAGTCGTGATCGAAACTCGGCAGCTCACGAAACGCTATGGCGACCTGATCGCCGTTAATCACATCGACCTGATGTTGCAGGAAGGCGACGTCTTCGGCTTCAACGGCCCCAACGGCTCGGGCAAGACGACGACCATGCGCATGCTCGCCACGTTGTTGCAGCCGGATTACGGCGAGGCCTACGTTTGCGGTAAGTCGATCTATACCCATCAGCCCGAGATCCGGCGGCTCGTCGGCTTCATGCCCGACTTCTATGGCGTTTACGAAGACATGACCGTCGTCGAGTACCTGGAGTTCTTCGCGGCTGCCTATCGAGTCCCCCAGCATCACCGCCGCAAGGTGGTGGAAGACAAGCTGGAGCTGGTCGACATGTCGTTCAAACGCGACGCGATGGTCAATCAGTTGTCGCGCGGTCAAACGCAGCGAGTCGGACTGGCGCGAGTACTCTTGCATGAACCGCAAGTGCTCTTACTCGACGAACCCGCGAGTGGTCTTGATCCGCGAGCTCGAATTGAGATCCGCAATTTGCTGAAGCGATTGGGCGAGCTGAAGAAGACCGTGATTGTGTCGAGCCACATTCTGCCCGAGCTGGCTGATGTGTGTACTCGAGTGGGCATGATCGAGAAGGGGCATTTGATCGTCGACGGCTATGTCGATGAGGTCATGCGAATGGCCCGCAATCGGATCCTGCTCAACATTCGAGTGAAAGACGATACCGACGAAGCGGCTCGCCTGTTGGAACAACAAGATGAAGTCGCGAGTGTCTCGATCAAGCCGACGGGTTTGATTGAGGCTGCTCTTAAACCGAGTGTTTTGGATTACAGCGCGTTGCCGACGGCACTGATTGCTCGCGGCTTCAAATTGACGCTGTTCCGTGAAGAAGAGACCAACCTCGAAACGGCCTTCATGGAATTGACCAAGGGGCTGGTGCAGTAAGCCATGAGAAGTATCACTGCGATCTCGCGCCGACAGTTCGGGTTGTGGCTGCTGTGCTTCTCCTTGATGAGTTGCAATCAGAAGCCAACTCCAATGTCTCCTGAAACTTCCGGTCCGAAGAAGCTGAAGATTGTGACCACCGTCGGCATGGTGACGGACATCGTGCGGCAAGTGGTTGGTGATCGAGCAGACGTCGTCGGCCTGCTGGGCGAAGGCACTGACCCGCATCTCTTCACACCCGGTCGCAATGACGTCGACCAAATCTTGAAAGCTGACGTCGTCATTTATTCGGGGCTCAAACTCGAAGGCAACATGGAGCGAGCACTCGAAGCCGCCAGCAAGAAACGTCTGGTCTTTGCCGCGACGGGCCGCTTGGAGGATTCCTTCCTCAGATCGCCCAAAGAATTCGAAGGCCACCCCGATCCGCATGTTTGGATGGACCCGAAAGCCTGGATTAAATGCGTCAGTCATGTCGCCGAAAACCTCGGGGAAATCGATCCCGACAACGCAGCGACGTATCACTCGAATGCGGCGGCTTATCGGCAACAAATCTCTGAGCTCGATGAGTACATCAGGAAGATCACGAGCAGCATTCCGAAGTCGAAGCGATATCTCGTCACAGCGCATGATGCCTTCGGGTACTTCTCACGAGCCTACGGGTTGGAAGTGAAATCGGCTCAGGGCATCAGCACGCAAGCAGAAGCCGCAGTTGCAGACATCAATGACCTCGTGGACTTCCTTGTGAAGAACGAGATCCCGGGGTTGTTCGTCGAGAGCAGTGTGTCTCCCAAGAACATGCAAGCGGTGCTTGAAGGCTGTCGCAGTCGCGGCAAGACGGTGACGATTGTTGCCGAACTCTACTCGGACGCGATGGGTGCGCCGGGGACTTACGAAGGCACGTACCTTGGCATGATCGACCACAACGCGACTCGCATCGTCCAAGCATTGGGTGGTGAAGCTCCGGAGCGAGGATGGCAAGGCAAGCTGGCGGCCAAGGGCGCAGATTGACTTCATGCAACTCAGGCTTAGAATCCAGCCCGCTTTCGAAGTTCAATTGGTCGGCTCTAGCAACTCGTGCCGATCACAGAAAATGAAAGCACTGCTCCGCTCATCCCACCTGCTCTCCGCGGGCGAACCGAGTGGACATCCCCGTTGACATCATTGCGAAGATCGCCTGCCACGGATGTCCCAGAGTCGGTTGTTTGCCGCGTGCAACTCTGTCTGAGAGCCTTCTTCGGGTGTGTTCGCCCTGACGTCACGGTGATTTTGACTTGTTGGGATTTGCATCCCGCAGGCGTCCCGTAAGTGGTCCTCGTCATGATTGAGGACTACGGTTTGAACCGCGTCTCGCCACATTGCATTCAGGAGATTCCCCATGCTGCTCGCCTTCGGCCTTGGCCCCGAAATCATTGTGTTCCTCGTCATCGTGTTGCTGCTATTCGGCAACCGCTTGCCAGGAGCAATGAAGTCGTTGGGACAGAGCGTGACTCAATTCAAGAAGGGCATGAACGAGCCCGAAGAAGACACCAACGCGAAGCTGCCTCCTAAGGGTGAATCCAAAGAGAGCTAGGCTTCGACTCCGCTGACTTCATTTCATTCGATCAATCGACCGATGGCTCGGCCATCACTTCGTAGGAGACTTCGAAATGAGCACGAACTTGGTTCTTGCATTCCTGCCCACAATTGGCGGTCCTGAGTTGATGGTGTTTTGCGTGATTGGTTTGCTGCTCTTCGGCAAGCGTTTGCCAGAAGTTGCTCGCAGCCTCGGCAAGGGCATCGTTGAGTTCAAGAAAGGCGTGAAGGGCATTGAGGAAGAGATTCATCAATCGACTTACGAGTCGTCCTCTTCCAACAACTACTCGCGCCCGAGCCCCGCTCCGCGCCCAACAGCGAGCGACGAGACGAACGAAGTGACCGCTCCAAAATTCGAGCCGCCAACCTCAGAGCCAACTCAACAGGCTTAGGCACCGACATCGAGCGCGTCGACAATTAGTTGTTGATCCCCTCTCGTTCCCAGGCTCTGCCTGGGAACGCACGGCGTGAGGCTCTGCCTCATGCTTCAGAGTCACCACAACGGTCGCATCGTAGTTTCGTTTTCGAGGCTCAATCTTGACGACGCGTCCTACTCGGACGGTTGCGGCACGGCTCTCGCGATAAGTCCGCTGGCTGGCAATCTCTTTCATTCTCGACCTTAGAAGGACCTCTCTCATGCGACGATTTTGGATGGCTTGCTGGCTGAGTTGTGCGACGTTGGCCGGGTCGACCATGAGCTTTGCGGACGAGCCCAAGAAGCCGGACGCACCAGCGAAGGCTGCGGATTCCAAAGTCATCAAGCTCTTCGATGGCAAGACGCTGGCCGGTTGGAAGTCGACGAACTTCGGCGGCGAAGGCGACGTGACGATCGATGATGGAGTGATCGTGATCGACTTCGGAAGCGAACTCAGCGGGATCACTTGGCAGAAAGAAGAGGTGCTGCCGAAGTCCAATTACGAGATCACCTGCGAGGCCAAGCGAATCGACGGCGGCGACTTCTTTTGCGGTCTGACGTTCCCCGTGAAGGACAGCCATTGCTCGTTGATTCTGGGTGGTTGGGGTGGCGGTGTATGCGGTCTGTCGAGCATTGATGGCAGCGACGCTTCGGAGAACGCGACGACTCTGTACCGCGAATTCAAAACCGAGCAGTGGTACAAGATCCGACTCGTAGTGACCGACGAACGCATCCGCACTTGGGTCGATGGCAAAGAAATCATCGACGCCAACATCAAGGACAAGAAGATTGGCATTCGCGGCGAAGTTGAACTCTCCAAGCCGCTCGGCTTCGCAACCTGGCGAACCAAGGGAGCGATCAAGAACCCGGTGCTCAAGAAGCTGGATGCCAAGGAAGTCGCCGAGGCTCTCAAGTAAGCCGTGGCAGGGGATGGATCCCATGCTACACGGACACGCTCCCAGCAAGCTTGCGATCTGTGAGAGCCTTCGATGTCACTCGAACCTCGCCAGCATTGGCTGATCTATGCGCTAGGCGGGGGCTTGGGGCATGTCACGCGAGCGACCGGCTTGATTCGATCGGCCAATCAGGCTGGTGTGACATGCACGCTGATGGTGAACTCGCCGCTGCTCCCGTTAGTGCCGTTGGCCGACGAACTCGGATCGAGCAACACCTTGATGGCATTGGATCATCGGCTTGATGGACCAGCAGTCGGGCGGTGCGTGCACGAGTTGTTACAAGCCATTCAGCCGACACGATTCGTTGTCGACACCTTTCCGCGCGGTCTTGGTGGAGAGTTGGCTGAGGTCGCATCCGAGATCCGTTGTCCCAGCGTCTTGATTCATCGCGATTTGAATCCGCAATACGTCCAGGAGTTTCGGCTCAATGAGTATGTGTCGAAGCACTTTGACCTCGTGCTTGTTCCCGGCGAGCAAGCCACCTTGCAAACGATAGTGCCGACGATTGAGACGACGCATTGGCTTATTCGAGACGCTCAGGAATTGCTCTCGCCGTCGCAGGCAAGACTGGCGTTGTTGTCTCAGTCCTCGGTTTCGTCTGCGATGACGCATAGTGAGCGGCCTCTGGTTCTCGTGATGGCAACTGGCCAGCCGCACGAGATCCGCGAGATGCATGAGCTGGCTGAGCATCTCATGGCAGCGGTCGGCGACTGTGTTGAGTTAAGAGTCGGCAGTTTGGTGGAACCTCAATCGTTGTTCGTGCGGCGTTGCTGGTTGCCAACATCGCCGTTGCTGCCGTTGTTGCCTGGAGTCGACCTGCTGATTGGCGCGGGCGGTTACAACACGATCGCTGAAGCGCGTGCTGTTGGCGTACCGTTGATTGGCTTTGCTCGACAGCGCCTTTACGACCGGCAAGCTCGGCGGCTGCACTCTGATGAGTGCCTCGCAAACGTGGATGACCTCGTTGATCGAGTTCGATCCGCTCGTCGTCGCGATGCTGCTCGCTCTGTGCAATTCGTTAACGGCACTCACTCTGCCACCGACGCGATCATGAAGCTCCAACCGCTGGCGACTCGACGGTAAGCGCGACAAAAACAAATCGCGCTGAGAGTTGTTATCGGTTATCGATCGCGCGTTGTGCGACTGGGGGATGAAGGCAGAGTGCCTCTGAGTGATGCCTCATTCGCGCGTGATGAACTCGTCGAGGTTCAGCAGGATGCGAGCGGTGGCGATCCAACTGGCTTGCTCGGTCAGCGACGGGTTGGGCAACGCTTCCGCGCCGACCAGTGACTTCGCCAGATCGGGTTTCGAGCCGTACCACTCGCGCGCGGCAGCCAGCAATTGCGTGAGTTCGTTGAGTTCCACAGATCGAGGCGGACGAGCAACGCACAGCCGGAATCCCTCGGTCAATCGCGCCGCGTCTCCGTCTGAATTCAACGCCACCAGTCGCTTGGCGAACGCGCGAGCTGCTTCTGAAAACTGCTCGTTGTTGAGCGTCTGCAACGCTTGCAGCGGAGTGTTAGACGCTCGGCGTTCAACGCAGGTGAGGTTGGAATCGGGGCAATCGAAGATCGTCAAGTTCGGGTGCGGCGAGGTTCGTTTGAAGAACGTGTACATGCCACGGCGATAACGATCTTCGCCCTTCGAGTCGGTCCATTTGAAGTTGCCCGCGTAGCTCAATTCCGCGATGCCGGCTGGCAATGGCGGATAGACGCTCGCACCTCCGACCTTGTGCGACAGGATGCCCGCGACTTCTAAGTTCAGGTCGCGAACGATCTCGCCTTCCACTCGCAATCGGTTCTGTCGTGCCAGCCAAACGTTCTGCGGATCCGCCTCGCGCAGCTCGCGTCTTTGCACGGAGGCCTGTTGGTAGGTCGCTGACATCACGATCTGCTTGATGAGTCCCTTTCGTGACCAAGCATGTGGCAGGATGGCGCTAGTGTCATTGTTATTACCAGCTCCGTTGGATATCGCTGCCGTCAACTTCAATGAGCTACGAGGCTCGACAAGCTCCGCTGCGAGCCAGTCCAACAGATCGGGATGACTGGGCTTATCGCCGCGCACTCCAAAGTCGCTGACAGTTCGCACGAGCCCATTGCCAAAGAGCAATCGCCAGACGTGATTGACGGTCACGCGCGGAGTCAGCGGGTTGTCGGCACGCACCAGCCACGTGGCCAGATCGAGCCGGTCTGGTCGAGCCGCTGCATCGCGTCCCTTCAATGGCGGCAAGACTTCCAACGCGGCCGGTTCAACCGGCGGAAGGTCTTTCATGGGATTGAGGAAGTCTCCGCGCCGAAACACAAATGTCTGACGAGGATCCTTCGCGCGTTGGACTAACACTCGCACTGGCAGCTCGGGCTTCGGGGGTTCCTTCTTCTTGAGATCATCCAGTTGCGTAACAAGTTCCTTCGTCGGACTGGTGATGCTGCTGAAGTGGTCGAGCAACACTTGGTGCTGGGCTTCGGTGCGTTTCTCATTGGCCACGGCCAGAGCCTTGGAAACTGGCTCAGGGAAGCTGAGCGGCGGCTCTTTGCCCGTCTGCAACGACAGCTTGAAGCGGCCAATCGTGTGCTGCGTGCCGTGACTTTGAGCAAGCTTCACTCGCACGAAGAGCGGCGCCTCGCTGGCAGCCAATTCGTCCTTCAACGTGAAGAGAGCCCAATGTTCTTTGCCAAACTCAGGAGCGATGGCCCAACCGGAATCGAGCTTACCGTCGAATGCTTTGGAGGCTGCGAACACACCTTTGTCTTGCTCGTGATCGGCTCGGCCCGCTGCGAACTCAACAAGGCGAGCATCCGAAAAGTCGTTCTTGGTGGCGACCTCTAAGGAGATCTCGCTGAGGACAAAGTTGCCGTGAGCGACGCGACCTGGTCCCTTAGCAGGCAAAGTGGGATCGGGCAGTACATCGATTCGCAGTGCATTGATGCCGCTCAATTTGGTCTGTCCGGTAATGGTGTAGGTGGCGACATCGGGACTGGAGCTACCCACAAGGACCGAACCATCTTTCTGAGTCTTGAACGTGATGCCGACATCGCCGCTGACATTGAAGGCGTCGATCGCGTGTAGCTTGACGGGATCAGCAGCGATGCGAGCCAGTTGCTCTTTGATCTTGGTGTCCCATTCAATGAACGCAGGCCCGAGCTTGTCTTGCTCGGCCTTCAGCTTGGCCACGAGTTCCGCGACCGATGCGTCATGAGCAGCTTTGGCTTTGGTGTAAGCCACAACTTCGGCATCGGACTTCGGCACGGTCGCTGTCGTTTCGTCGCCGTTATTGAAGAACGAAAAGAGTTGGTAGTACTCGCGCTGACCGATGGCGTCGTATTTGTGTGAGTGGCAGCGAGCACACCCGACTGTCAGTCCCAACCAAATCGTGCCGGTGGTTTCAGTGCGATCGAAACACGCTTCGACGCGCCATTGTTCTTGGTCCGTGCCGCCTTCGGTGTTGGTCAATGTTTGACGATGAAACGCTGTGGCCAGTCGTTGCATCGGCGTCGCGTTCGGCAACAAGTCGCCGGCCAACTGCTCGACGGTGAATTGATCGAAGGGCATGTCCGCGTTGATGGCATCAATCACCCAGTCACGCCAGCGATAGGCATCGGGGCGAGCATTGTCTTTCTCGAAGCCATCCGAATCGGCATAGCGCGCCATGTCGAGCCAATGACGTCCCCAACGCTCGCCGAAATGAGGCGACGACAACAACCGATCCACAAGCAGTTCATAAGCATTGAGCCGCGTGTCGTTCACAAAGTCATCGACTTCTTTGATCGACGGAGGCAGCCCCAGCAGATCCAAACTCAGGCGCCGAATGAGCGTGTAACGATCCGCGAGCGGAGACGCTGCGAGTCCATGCTTCTCTTGTTTGGCCAGAATGAACGCATCGATCGGGCTCTTGGCCCATGCGGCGTTCTTAACTTGCGGGACATCAGGTCGGCGCACCGGCTGATAAGCCCAATGCGAGTTCTTCTCGACCGTCGACGCGCTGTCGGGCCAAGTGACACCTTGATCGATCCAAGCTCGCAAGATGCCAATTTGCTCGGCACTAAGCCGCTCACCTTCCGGCGGCATGAGATGATCAGGATCAAGTCCCGTCACGTACTTGATCAGACGACTGTCAGAACTCTTACCAGGCTCAATCGCCTTGCCCGAATCGCCGCCGTTGAGGGCTTGCGTCTTGCGATCCAGCCGCAGGCCGGACTCGGCTTTCTTGTCGGCATGACAGCTCAAGCAATGCTTGGCGAAGATCGGCTGCACGTCCTTCACAAAGTCGACCTTGCGATCGACGGCAGGCGGAAGTTCAGCCGCGTTCGAACTGCTTGCACTCAATCCCAAGAACCCGCCAAGAACCAAGGCCATCTGACAGAACGGTTTCATCAAGAATCCCTCTGCGGACTGAGTGAGTGATGGGTTTGAGAGGAGCTGGCGGCGAGGAGCGATGATCTATGTCAGCTCAAACGTCAGAGCGTGTTCGTCAGCCATTTCGCCGGCGTGATAGCTGGAACGCACGAACGGACCGCTGGCGACCATGCTGAAGCCGAGCTGTCGGGCTCGTTCGCCGATCTCGTCGAACTCTTCCGGCGGCAAGTAACGCTCGACCGGTAAGTGAGCCGGACTGGGCTGTAAATATTGTCCCAGCGTCAGCATGTCGCAGCCAACTTCGCGCAGGTCAGCGAGCACTTCGAAGAGCTCTTCATGAGTCTCGCCCAGACCGAGCATCAAGCCGCTCTTGGTCGGCATCTCGGGAGCTTGCTGTTTCACTTGGGCCAGCAAGTCGAGCGTGCGTTGGTACTCGGCATTGCGTCGCACGCGGTGATACAGACGCGGCACGGTCTCGGTGTTGTGATTGAAGACGTCGGGCCGCGCTTCAATGACTCGATTGATCGCAGCCTTGTTGCCTAAGAAGTCTGGAGTCAGCACTTCAATCCGCGCACCAGTTTCTTCTCGCACCACTTTCACGCATTGATAGAAGTGCTCGGCTCCGCCGTCTTCGAGATCATCTCGCGTTACCGACGTGATGACGACGTACTTCAGGCCCAACCGCTTGGTCGCTTCCGCCAGACGTTGAGGTTCATCGGCCTGCACTTGCTCGGTCTTGCCGCGCGGCACAGAGCAGAAGCCACACGGCCTCGTACACACATTGCCGAGGATCATGAAGGTGGCAGTTTGCTGCGACCAACACTCGGTGCGGTTCGGACACTTGGCACTCTCGCAGACCGTTTCGAGCCGCAAGTCCTCAATCACCGAACTCGTATAGAACATGCCCGGCTTAGGGAGCGGCCGCTTCAGCCAACGAGGCAATCGACGAACTTCGCGCGGCGGCTCGGGTTCAGATTCAAGCGTCAGGACTGGAAGAGAAAGTGCAGACTCAATCATGTGAAACTGATTTCAAAGTGAAGTTCAGAGGGACCAGACGGCTTGCAAGAGTCGCGGGCTTGGCGTCGAAATCGCTGGTGCGAGCCCGTCACACGAGCGTCGTGCGAACGCTCATCACATCCGTCGTTCAATCGTACGGCAGATAATGGCGAGCGGTTTCGTGTCGAGCAAACCGCTCGCACTTGAGTGGCTCGTGCTGCTTGAAGACTTGAACCCTGCATTGAGCGAGTCGCGGAGCAACTCGCCTACGTAGCTCAGTCGCTCTGCGACTGAGATTGATCAACCGAAGAGTTTTCACTGCGGCGCAGCGCTCGCCCACTCGTAGAAGTCACGACGATTCGGCGCGTTAGTCATCCAAGACGTATCGGGGAGCGGCAGGTTGAGAACCTCTTTGACCGTCAGCCAGCCGCGCGACAGGTTCATCGTGCTAATGGTGCCTTTGCGAGTCTTCCAAGCGAACGACTTGCGTCGCTCACACTCGCGAGCGACGGACAACGTCGTCCTCACGTCTTGCTGCACGTACTTCAGCACGACATCAAACTGACGCTCGGCCCATAGAACAGGAGCGTGAACGCCTTCCACTCCTTCCAGCTTTCCGGGCAGCCCCAGACCCGCGGCGGCGCTATTGAGCCCGACGGGAAAACCCTTCTCGCCCACGACGTGAAACATCATGTCGACATGATTCATCGCCAGTTGTTTGCCCTCGTCGGCCAGCCCAGATTCTTCCGCCAAGATATCGAAGTCGAACGACAAGCCATTCCAGGTCAGAGGAGCAACTCCCTTAGCGGCCAGTTCGCTCATGTGCTTCACGAAGGCGGCCAAGTCTGCTCGCGACATCTGCGGTGCAGGTTCACCATCGACTCCGCGAGTCAGCCACACGCGCGGCTCTGGCTCATCACTTTGTTGAGACGCGATGCACGAGATACCCAACGGTCGATGCGGCTTCCAAATGAAGTCGTCACCAGGAACGATCTTGGCTGTTTCAATATCGAAGGCGATGTAGTCGCGCGGCACGGAATGAATCCTCATGAAGTGTTTCGTGGTGATGCGAATGCTCCGCAGCCAGAGCCGACGTTCGCTGATGGATTCGCATCAAGCTTGGATCAGTTGTGGCTGGGACGGTCAAGTTGGTTGCTGGTCGTTGCTCTTCTTAGGAACGAGGCATCCATAACTTCCCGAAGTGGGTGGCACGCCCTGAGTACTCGAAGGGCGTGTGCTCACTTAGCTCGACCACGCCCTTCCCGTTGGTCAGAGCGTGCCACCCAATTCAAATTGGAAAGTGATTGCGGCGGCGCTCGTCTTAGTTGTCGACGAAGTTGCCGTTGAGCCGTGCGATTCCGTTGTCTTCGATGGCGGCAACCGTCGCTCCGGCCACTCGATTTTGACAGCAGAGATTTCCGCTGCCTTTGCCTCGGAAGACGATGCCATGAGTCGTCTTCTTCACCTCGCGTTGATCGCAAACGGTGTTGCTTGAAGCGAGCACGTCGGAGCAATCCTCAAACAGCAAGCTGATGGGCGTGCCATCCAGGATCTGGCAACCGGTCACGTTCATACGTTGGCAACGGACAACTTCGACGAGCGCGTCTCGCACCAAGGGCACGGCATCCTTGATCGTATGGCCGTCGGCTTCGGCATCTTGAATCAGCAGGCCGGTGACGTTGCAGTTGATCGAATCAACGATGCGGACACCGGTCGCGAGTTCCTTGTCGTTGTAGTCCGGGTTATGGCCGATTGTGTTGGAGCCCAGCACGATGTTGCGCGAGTGCTCGATCAACACGTTGCGATTGTGGCCGCTGTAGATGTAGTTGCCGGTGATGTTGACGCCTCGGCAATACTGCAAACGAATGTTGTTGCACTGGCTGCCGATCAGATTGCCGGTGATGGTCCACATGCCCGCCTTGTGCTTGCCGTTGGGGCCACCGCCGATCATCCAAATGTTGGCGCCGTTCGAGCTGTAGGTCGCTTGAATCGTGTTACTCGAGATGGTGCCTTCGCGCACCGTGCCTTTCTCGCCCGCGTCGATGTAGATCTCGGCGGTGGCTTCCGCTTCGGCATCGGGGAACTTCTTCGAGAACGCTCGGTTGTTGTTGTATTCGATGTCGTTGCCGGTGATTTGCAGGTTGCGGATCTCACTGTTCTCGATCCGAATGCCGCCTCGTCGGCAATAGCTGATGTGCGAGTCGGCGATGATGGTCTGATGCAGATTCACCGAGTCCAGATGCACGCCGATGTTGGTGTTGTTGTAGAAGTGGCATGAGTCGATCAGCACGTTGCGAGCTCGCTTGGTAATGTAGACCGCCGTGCGAACCTCACGAATCAGGACTCTCGTCAGAGTGGTCTGCATGGCACCGACGATGCTGATGCCGTCGGCTTCGGGATGACGACCTTCGATCTCGATGCCATCGACGGTTGGCATGCGTTCGTTCTGCCATTCATCGGGACGAAACCCGGCTGGGTCGGCGGTCGCGCTATGAGTCGCTTCGATCGAGATCGCGGGGCCTGGTCCGGCCATGACCAACTTGGCGACTCCGCCTGATCCATGAATGCTCGTGCGACCAACTTTGGAAAGCTCAACTCGCAATGGCTTCGAGATCAGATACGTGCCGCGCGGAAACTCAATCACACCATCGCCGTCATTGATCGCATGCTGAATGGCCTCGGTATCGTCGGCCAGACCATCACCAACGGCCCCGTAGTCAGAGACATTGCTCATAGATGAATCCTTTGCGAGTGGAAGTAGCGGTGGCGTGCTGGGTCAACGAGTGAGTCGCAGTCACCAGCCAGTTGATCGAGTGCGTCTGATAACAGCCTCTCGTTCTGGCTGGGTTCGGCGGGCTTCGGCAACTCTATCCCATTTCCACTTTGGTCCAACCGGACGGCGAGCCTTTGGCGAGAACCGCTGGCTTGCGTTACATCAGAGTGACTTCCGTTTGAGTCGAGGACTTCAAGGATCACCTGATGCGTCGCCGAGATTGTTTGAGCATCGCCAGCGGAGCGGGCTTGGCCTGGTGGGCTGAAGCTCTGCGGCTGCGGCTTGCTCCAGCGGCGGACTTGGCGAGTGACGCCGCATCGCGAGCAGTCAATCGCGCAGACGGATTTGGTCGCGCGAAGTCGGTCTTGGTTGTCGTGGCCAATGGTGGTCAAAGCCAGTTGGAGACCTTCGATCCTCGGCCAGATGCGCCGCTGGAAGTGCGCGGTGAGTTTGGGGCGATCGAGTCCTCGGTCCCCGGCACGTTCTTGTGTGAGCACTTGCCGCAGCTCGCTCGACTGGCCGATCGCTATGCCATCGTGAAGTCGATGTCGCATGAGGATCTCGATCATGGCTCGGCGCTCTATCTCGCTCTGACGGGGCAGTATCACGTGCGTCGGTCGTCGAACCCGGCGCCGCGCGAGATCGATCATCCGTTCTATGGCTCGGTGCTGGAGCAGGTTCGTCCGTCGGCCAAGTTCTTACGGACTTCGGTGCTCGTGAATGGTCCGGCGTTGGTCCCGTTTGAACCGGGGCCGGGGCAGTATCCCGGCTTGCTGGGCCGTCGCTTTGATTCGCTCATGATCGGCGACATGACTTCGGGGCAAGCGGCGGTCGAAGGTTTGGAGCGACTCGATGAACTGGACTCGCAGCGGCACTCTCGCCGACGCCGGCTTTTACAGCAGTTAGAGCGAACTCAATCGCCGTCATCGCAGCCCGCGTTCGAAATGCAGTCGATCTATCAGCAAGCCTATGCGATGCTCGATCGCCCGGCGGCGCGGGATGCGTTGGATCTCGAACGCGAACGCCCTGAGACGCGCGAGCGATATGGCCGACATCGTCCCGGTCAGGCGTGCTTGTTGGCGCGGCGGTTGGTGGAAGCCGAAGTGCCGTTGGTCACTGTGATGTGGAATCACTCGAACCGCGGCCAAGACCGTTACCCCGACGATGAAGAGCAGTTTGGTTGGGACACTCACAACGACATCTTCGACGTGATGGGCCGGTCCTTGTTGCCGCGTTTCGATCAGAGCTTCTCGGCGCTGTTGGAAGATCTCGATCAGCGCGGTCTGCTGGCGACGACGTTGGTGATCTGCATGGGCGAGTTCGGTCGAGCCCCGTTGGTGGCGTTGGAGTCTCGGTTCGCCGGAGCAACCGCTGGTCGCAAGCATTGGCCGGCGGCGTACTCGATCGTGATGGCCGGAGCCGGAGTGCGCGGCGGTGCGACGATTGGTGCGACCGACCGACACGCGGCCTATCCGACGAGCACGAAGTACGGCCCCTGGGACGTCACCGCGACGATCTTTCACGCACTGGGCATCGACCCCAGCGGCCACTTCTACGACAGCACCAACCGCCCCTTCGCCATCAGCAGCGGCAAGCCCATCGCGGCGTAGTACGAGTAAGTACATCACGTCGAGCAGCCTCGATTTGCTGTCAGCACTCGCTGGAACGAGGGGCCTATTCGGCTGACTGACCGAGCGCCGCCTGAGCGTCGGCGAGTTCTTCGTCTCGGCGGTGGTAGCCGGTGACTTTGATGAGATGCGCGGCCAGCGTGAGGTCGGCGGCTGGTGAGGAATCTTGCCACGGATAGTTGTAGGTTGGGATTCCATCCCGACCTTCTTCGTCATTGTCTTCTGAATGGAATGTAGCTCGCTTTTTGGACGGGCGCGGTTGAGCGGAGACGGAGCCGTCGTGACTGGAGTCCCAACGGACGAGGTCGGGACAGAGTCCCAACCTACAGCCGAAGAGGCAAGCGCGGTGCAGCAGGGTGTCGATCAGGTGCAGTCGCATGCCGCCCTGAAAGTCGTTGGTCGAAGAGTTCCCGCACCGCGTTGCCAGTTGGAAGGCTTCGTTCAACCGCTGCTCCGCCGAATCCCGCTCGCCCAACAACACGTGACACCACGCACTCGGCAACAACGCGTGCGGAAGCATGTAGCTGAAGTTCGCCTGACGGAGCGTGTGCAGGGCGGTGGCCAGAGCGTCGCGAGCGGGACCGAGCCGCTCGGCGGTCGCCGCACCGGTCAGCACCGCTCGCAGCAACAACACGCGGCCCAGCGTTAAGTGATCGAGGGCGATGGTCAGAAGCGACAGTCGATTCTGGATCGCCCACTCCAACGTTTGCGTCGCTCGTCGTTCAACAGCGTCGAGTATTTCAATGTAGCCATCACGTTCCACGTGATGAGCCTTCGCAGAATCGGCTCCCTGCGTTCCATCCGAGGTCGATGGCAGAAACGTCTCAGCAGTGCCGTTCGAGGAAACGACGCGCAACGAGGCATCCAGGTCGCGTGTGGAAGGCTCATCACGCGGAGCGTGATGGCCACTTTGCCATGCGGCCCGCTCGCAAGCGGCCAGCAGCAGGTCGCAATAGCGATAGCCCGGCAGCGAGTAGAGCTGCGGGTAGTCGGGCTGTGATTTGAATTGCAGGGCCTCGGCCTCGGCAAACAGCGAGCAGCTCTCCGCTCGCCGCCCCGCTTGGTGCAACGCGTCGGCGTGCGTCGCGCGCCTTCTCATCTTCTGCGACCAGTCGCCGCTGCGGTCGGCGAAGGTGACGGACTGCGCCGCCGTCGCCTCGGCGGCAGCCACCTCGCCCAGCGTGAGTTCCAGTTCGCTCAGGTTGCTGGCTCGGATAGCCGCCGCCTTCCAATTCTCTTCGGCAACTGCCAAGCCTAGTGCAGCCCGAAAGGCATCGCGGGCTTCGGTGAGGCGGTTCAGGGCACGGAGGCTATAGGCGGCGTCGCTCAGCAGCCACGCTTGAGCGCCGGGGGCGAGCGACTCCGCCAGCCGCGACCACGGGGCGACGAAGAAACAAGCCACCGCCGCGAGGTCCAAGCTCAGCAAGCCGAGCTTGTTACGGCTGTAGAACGCGTGCGTGCCAGCGGTGCCGCGCAGGATGCGGTTGCGAGACACGTCGTCGCAGGCTTCTTGAAAACGACCGGCGAGGCAGCCGTGAGCGACGGCCTGATACAGCGGCAGCAAGCCCTCACGACCCTCGGGCCAGTACGGCACGCTCTGTCGCAAGTGCTCGAACAACCGCGCGTGCGCGAGCTGGAACGTGTTTGTGGTCGCCTTTCGCTCCGCGAAAGAGCGTCCGCTTTCGGCGGCGTCCGAAGGTGAATCCGCTGTCGAGGGCTTGGCACCAAGACGCTCTTTCGCGGAGCGGAAGGCGACCACAGGCTCACTTCGCAGCCGCTCGGCGAAGTACTCGCGCAGCACCGGGTGAGCGTCGAGCGACATTCGCAGCGGGACTCTCACCGCCGGAACGGCATGCGGCTGCGGCTCGCCGATGTCTTCCCATGTACCAAATACTCCACGAGCCGCGTCTTCCCCATAGCCCATGACGGTTGAGACGGGCTGCCACGGCAGGGGCTCGATCAGGTCGAGTTCCTTCAGCCGGTTGACGGCGATGGTCCATTCTTTGTTGCTCAGGTTCAGCAGCGGTTCGTTCAAACCCGGCAGCGGCTCGGCACACAACGCCGCCACACAGTCCGGAGTCGCCGGTCGGTCAAACAATCCCAGCAACCGCAAGATCGCGACGAGTCGCTCCCCCGTAGGATGGGATTCCATCCCGTCCGCTTTCGCCTTTGTCTTCTGATTTGCGCTCGGCTCGTCCATCGGTGTGGCGCGGTCGAGCGGCGAGGGTGCCGGCGTGACTGGAGTCACAACAGACTTGGTCGGGACAGAGTCCCAACCTACGCGGAGCAGCCACTCTTCATATGCCGCGAAGACGCGGAAGGCGTGACCGTTCTGAACTTCCTTGTCTGCCTCTTGAAACTGAAAACAGTCGCGCTGAGCGATGTCCGGCTTCTCGAACGCCAGTTTCAAGAACTGGCCCATCAGCGACAGTGTCAACGCATGCCCGCGCACCTCGCGACTCACCTGTCGCAATTCTTCCATAGGCCCAGTCACGCCATGACCTCGCAGTACGGCGGCTCCGGCGTCGTCGCTCAAGTGGTCCAACTTTCGAGACGACGTGCTGCAGCCGTCGGTCGCGTCGAGGTCTCTCAGACGCTCGCGCGTCGTGACCACACACAGCCCGCGATCCGCCGTTTGCAGACCGAAGAACAACGCCTTCAAACCGTCGTCGAGCAGTTCTCCGACTTGCGGGCCCGGCGGATGCTGCAAAGGCTCGAGCCCATCCAAGATCAACAGCGAGTGCTGCTGAGCCACCAACGTCGCCAGCCGCGCGCCCTTGTCCCAAGCGGGTGCGGGACTCTCGGCCAACTCGCGATCGCCGAAGAACTTGAGAGCCTCGGCCAAGAACGAAGTGGCATCGCCCACGCTCCGCGCGGCAGTCTCGTCGCCGACGCCGCGCGTGCCCTGACTGTAGAACGACCAATCGAAATACCGCTCGACGCCACCATGCTCAGCCCGCTGCAACAGCCGGTTCTTCTACCGCACCGCCACCGTCGTCTTGCCCGCCCCGCCGATCGCCACCAGTGACACAACCTTCGCTCGACCAGGCGCATTTCCCAAAGCCGCCTGCCAATCGGCATCGAGTTGATCTAACTCCGCATCGCGCCCCTCAAAGGCTTTGAGCTGCCGCTGTTGAAGGCGAGTCGGGGCGGACAACGCGACCGTCGTATTGAGTATGTGATCGAAAAACTTTGAAAAGTTCGATGGATTGATGTGACAGTTTGGAATCTCGCGGCGTCAAAGGAGCTTCCAAGTTCCGATGTCGTGGCAGATTAAGACTGCGATTGGCCGCAAGCTGGTTGATGCAATTCCGTTTGAACTGAAACTCGTTGAAGTCATGGTTATAGTCGGAGTGTTGGCGACTCCATTGAAAGCGTTGCTCGATGCCTAGGTCGTGTGGACGCTGTGTTGCATCGCCTGTGTATTTTCTATTTGAGCAGGATTATGATGGAAGCCAGTTGGACGAAGGCGAGGAAGTTTTGAGCCTTTTTCTCGTAGCGAGTGGCGA